>DASPTH010000055.1:0-14653 GCA_035623515.1 Acidimicrobiia bacterium | reverse complement strand
GCCGCCCTGCGACTCAACAGCGTCCGCGGGTACAACCGGTGGCTCTCGGACTTCGCGTCGCACGCGCCGGGCCGGCTGCTGGGCATGGCCGCGATTCCCATGGACACCCCCGAGGTTGCCGTCGCGGAGATCCGCTTCGCGGCGGCCCAACCGGGCCTCGCCGGTGGCTACATCCCGCTGTTCCCCAACCAGGGCGACTACGGCGACCCCACGTGGAACCCGGTGTGGGAGGCCTTCGTCGACACGGGGCTGCCGATCGGGCTCCACGTCGGCGGCCGCCGGCCCGGTACGCCGGTCGCCGACCTGTACGAGAGCGCCCCGCGGTTCATGACCGGGCTGGTGATGAGCAAGCTCACGATGGCCGAATCGGTCTCGGAGCTGATCCACGGCCTGGTGATGCAGCGCTACCCCGATCTCACGTTCATCGCGGTGGAGGGGCAGATCGGCTGGATCTCGTTCTTCGAGTACTACTCCGACCACCTGTGGGAGAAGCATCGGTTCTGGACCAAGAGCGAACTGGAGGAGCCGCCGAGTCACTACTTCCGACGCCAGGTGTACGCCACCTTCATGGAGGATCCGGTGGGCCTGCGCGAGCGCGACCACATCGGCATCGACAACATCATGTGGGCGAGCGACTACCCGCACTCCGAGACCACGTGGCCGAACTCCAAGGCGCTCACCGACGAATGGTTCACGCCGTTCGGCGACGAGGACAAGGCCAAGATCCTCTGGAAGAACTGCGCCACGCTCTACGGGCTGATCTGATGGCGCAACCCGCGACGCTCATCTCCGAGCGCCGGTCGTACGTCGCCGGCCGCTGGGTCGAAGGCGACGAGGCGCTCGGCGTCGAGAACCCGGCGGACGAGTCGCACGTCACCGACGTCGCGGTGACGCCGCTGCCCGAGTTCGCCCGCGCGGTCGCGGAAGCGCGGCGAGCCTTCGACGAGGGCGTGTGGGCGTCGGCGGTACCCGCCGAGCGCGCCCGCGTCGTGCGCGCCTTCGTCGACCACGTGGAAGCGAACGGCGCCGA
This sequence comes from Acidimicrobiia bacterium, assembly GCA_035623515.1. GTDB lineage: Bacteria > Actinomycetota > Acidimicrobiia > IMCC26256 > DASPTH01 > DASPTH01. The sequence continues at coordinate 13,623 of DASPTH010000055.1, read as the reverse complement.
GCTCGTGGCCACGATGGTCGCCGAGGCGGGCCAACCCACGATGTTCGCCGAGCACGCGCAGCTCCTGAGCGGTGTCGCGCTGGCGCGGGGGACCATCGACCTGTACCTCTCGATGGCGCACGAGCAGCCGAGCCCGGCACCGGTCGACGAGCTGGTGCGCGGCCGGTTGGCGCTGAGCGTCCGTCGTCACGAGCCGGTCGGGGTGGTCGCCGCGATCACGCCGTACAACGCAGCGATCGTCATGGCCTTCCAGAAGCTGGTCCCGGCGCTCATGGCCGGCAACTCGGTGATCCTGCGCCCGAGCCCCCTCACGCCCATCTCGTCGCTCGTCTTCGGGTCGGCGGCCGAGGCCGCCGGCCTGCCGCGCGGGGTGTTCAGCGTGGTCGTCGAGGGGGGCGCGGCGGGCGCCGAGCTGCTCACGACCGACCCCGCCGTCGACATGGTCTCGTTCACGGGTTCCACCGCCGTGGGGAGGCGGATCCTGGCGCAAGCGGCGCCGACGGTGAAGCGCGTCGCGCTCGAGCTCGGCGGGAAGTCGGCGCAGATCTACCTGCCCGACGCGGTCGAGCGCGCCGCGGCCGGCGCGGTGGCGGTGGTGGCGGCGACCGCAGGTCAGGCGTGCGTCGCCGCGACGCGGATGCTCGTCCCACGGGACCGCAAGGACGAGGTTCTCGACGCGGTGAGCGGTGCCTACGCCTCGGTGGTGGTCGGCGCGCCGACCGATCCCACCGCGATGATGGGGCCGGTGATCAGCGCGGCGCAGCGCGAGCGTTGCGAACGCTTCGTCGGGTTGGCCGAGGAGCACGGGGGCAAGGTCGCGATCGGCGGCGGCCGGCCGGCCGCGTTCGACCGCGGCTACTACTTCGAGCCGACGGTCCTCGACCTGCCCGACAACTCGAACCCCGCGGCCCAAGAGGAGATCTTCGGTCCGGTCATCGGCGTCCTCGCCTACGACGACGTCGACGACGCGGTGAGGATCGCCAACGACACCGTCTACGGCTTGTCGGCGCAGGTGTACGGACGCGATGTCGCGGTGGCGACGCAGGTCGCGCGCCGCTTGCGAACCGGAGCGGTGAACGTGAACACCGGCATGTTCAGCGCCTACGCGCCGGGCGGTGGCTACAAGCAGAGTGGCCTGGGGCGCGAGCGCGGTCCCGACGGCATCCGTGCCTTCCAAGAGGTCAAGCACATGGCGATCGGAGAGTTCCCGGCGTGAGCTCGCCACGTTGGACGATCACCGTCGATCGCGATCGCTGCATGGGCAGCGGTCTGTGCGTCATGTACGCGCCGGGCACGTTCGCCCACGACGAGCACGCGAAGGCGATCGTCGTCGACCCCGCGGGCGATTCGATCGACGCGATCCGCATCGCGGTGGAGGCGTGCCCCACGAGTGCGTTGCGCCTGATCGCAGGCGACGAAGGAGGGTGAGCGAGATGTTGCTCGAGGGAAAGTCGGCGGTGATCACCGGGGCCGGATCGGGCGTCGGCCGCGCGTCGGCGCTCCGCTTTGCCGAGGAGGGTGCCCGGGTGGTGTGCGCCGACCTCCGGCTCGACTGGGTGAAGGAGACCGTGCGCCTGATCGAGGCGGCCGGTGGCGTGGCTGTCGCCGACGAGTGCGACGTGTCACAGGACGACCAGGTCGGAGCCACCGTCTCGGCCGCAGTCCGGAACTTCGGGCGGCTCGACATCATCTTCAACAACGTCGGCGTCCCGACGCCGCGTCTCGGGATGAGCTTCGAGGAGCACACGGTCGACGACTTCGACCGGCTCGTCGCCGTGAACCTGCGCGGCGTGTTCCTCGGGTGCAAGCACGCGGTGATCCAGTTCAAGCAGCAGGGAAACGGCGGCGTGATCCTCAACACCGGTTCCATCGCCGGTCTCGTCGGTTGGGGTGGCACGGTGTACGGGGCGACCAAAGGTGGTGTGCACCAGCTCACGCGCGCAGTGGCCATCGAGTGCGCGCCGTTCGGCATCCGGGTGAACGCGATCTGCCCGGCGGCGATGCCCTACACGAACTTCGCGGCCGCGGGCGGGATGCAGACCCCGCCGGGCGGCGTCGAGCAGATGGCCGAGCACGTCGGGGCGATGCACCCCCTCGGGCGACCCATCACCGCCGAGGACTGCGCCGAAGCCGCCGTGTTCCTCGTCTCGGACCGTGCCGCGAACATCACCGGGGTGCTGTTCCCGGTCGACGGCGGGTACGTCGCGCGATGAGCGAGCGGAGCCCGAGCGGCCCGGCGGTGGAGCCGCCGGGAGCGGGGAGCGGGAGCCAGGCCCGCCTCCTCGATCGTGACGAGCTGCGGCGGCTGTTCGACCTGCGCAGCAGCTACAACCTCCACTCCGGCGGCGACTTCGCCGACGACCCCTATCCCGTCTGGCGCGAGCTGCGGGCACGCGCCGCAGTGCACGAAGGCACCGTCCACGAGCTCACGGGCTATCCCGGTGAGGCGTCGTTCCACGGTGTGCCGTTCCCCGGCCAGCCGCACTTCTCCGCCTTCTCGTTCGAGACGTGCGACAGCGCGTACCGCAACGACGAGGTGTTCGCGTCGTCGCCGGACGCGGCCGGGCCCGCGGCCGGCGACATCAGCGTGACGAGCAGCATGCTCTCGATGGGCGGGGCTCGCCACCGCCGGTACCGCGGGCTCGTCCAACCCTCGTTCGTGCCGGCCAAGGCGCAGTGGTGGATCTCCAACTGGATCGAGCGCACCGTCAACCTCCTGATCGACGGCTTCGCCGACGAGGGCCGCGCCGAGCTGAACGTCGACTTCGCGGCCGCCATCCCGGTGCTCACCATCACCGGCAGCTTCGGTGTGTCGGTCGACCGGGCGCTCGTCATCCGCCAGTCGCTCAGCCGGCCGATGGAGCTGATCGAGATCCTCCAGCCGATCGTGGAGGCGCGGAGGGAGACCCCGCAGGACGACCTCATCAGCGTGCTCGTCGACGCGGAGTACGCCGACGACGACGGCGTGACGCACCGGCTCTCCGACGCGGAGATCTACTCGTTCGCCCTCCTGCTCCTCGCCGCCGGGTCGGGGACCACGTGGAAGCAGATGGGCATCACCCTCGCCGCGCTGCTCCAGCGGCCCGACGTGCTCGACGCGGTCCGGAACGATCGCCAGTTGCTCCGGCCGGCCATCGAGGAGTCCCTGCGGTGGATGCCGACCGACCCGATGTTCTCGCGGTGGGTGACACGCGACGTCGACTTCCACGGTGTGCACCTCCCCCGCGGTGCAGTGCTGCACTTGTGCATCGGTGCCGCCAACCGTGATCCGGCGCGGTGGGATCGACCGGAGGACTACGACATCGGTCGCCCGCTCAAGCCCACGCTCGCGTTCGGCAACGGTCCGCACGTGTGCCTCGGGATGCACGTCGCCCGCGCGGAGATGGCTGTCGGCATCGGCGCGCTGCTCGACCGCCTCCCGAACCTCCGGCTCGACCCCGACGAGGAACCGCCCCGCTTCATCGGGATGTACGAGCGAGGGGCCACCGCGATCCCGGTCGTGTTCGGAGCATGAGGGAAGCATGAGCGAGCCGACGTACCAACCGCCCGACCTGTCACTCGTCGGCGAGGAGCACGTCCGCCGGTACCGCACGACCGGCGGTGAGACCGGTTACCTCTGGAACGGCGCGCCCACGCTGCTGCTCACCACCACCGGACGCCGCAGCGGGAAGTCCCGTACCTCCGCGTTGATCTTCGGGCGCGACGGCGACGACTACCTCGTGGTCGCGTCGATGGGCGGTGCGCCGCGCCATCCGTCGTGGTATCTCAACCTCACCGAGCACCCCGACGCCGAGATCCAGGTGCGGAGCGACCGCTTCCCGGTGGTGACGCGGACGGCGTCCGACGAGGAGAAGCCTCGCCTCTGGCGGATCATGACCGAGGTGTGGCCCAACTACGACGTGTACCAGACCCGCACCGACCGCGTGATCCCACTCGTCGTGCTGTCGCCGTCATGAGCTCGGCGACCGCGTCCCCGCTGCCGTGGGCCGAGCGCGCGGCCGACCGGTCGCCGGTCGTGCAGCGTTCGCGCGCCCGCCAGATCGAACAGGCCGAGGCCATCATCGAAGCGGCGCGCCGCCTGATCGCGGAGCGCGGCGCGCGGTTCACCACGCAGGAGCTCGTGAAAGAGGCCGGCGTCGCGCTCCAGACCTTCTACCGACTGTTCGCGGGCAAGGACCAGCTGCTCCTCGCCGTCTTCGAGGACATGATCGCGGAGAACTGCGCGGCGTTCGAGGAAGCTGCGCGTGAGCTCCCCGACCCCGTCGCCCGGCTGCGCTTCTACGTGACGGAGGCGTTGCACTCCCTCGGCCGCGACACCGCTCCGGCAATCGGTCCGCAGTTCGTCACCGCCGAGCACTGGCGGCTCTACCAACTCTTCCCGGCTGAGATGTCCCTCGCGACCCAACCCTTCACCGACATCGTCGCGCGCGAGCTCACCACCGCGGCCGTCGAAGGCTGGTTGACGTCGGCCGACCCGCAACGCGACGCGTGGTTCGTCACCAACCTCGTCATGGCCGTCTTCCATCACTATGCATTCGCCGACCCGCTACCCGACACACAGGCGATCGGCGACGAGCTGTGGTCCTTCTGTTGCCGCGCGCTCGGAGGAGAGCGAGCAGAATGAACGAGACAGCCCGAGTGCGGGGAGTCGGTGTCCGCCCGAGAGCACGATCGATCCGGGTCGCCGTGGGTTTCGCGGTCGTGACCGCGCTGATCGCGGCCGGCTTGTCGGGCACGGGCGGGGCGACGCAGGCGTCGGCCCCCGGCGTCACCGACAAGACCGTCACCCTCGGCTACATCTATCCCGCAACCGGGGTCGCCGCCTCGATCTCCGCCAATGGGGTCAAGGGTTTCGAGGCCCGCATCGCCCGGCAGAACGCGAACGGCGGGGTCGACGGCCGCAAGATCGAGTTCGACGCGGTCGACGACCAGTCCTCCGGCGCGAATCTCACCGCGGCACAGAACCTGGTCCAGAGCCGCCACGTCTTCGCAGTCGTCAACCAGTCGCCCTTCGCATTCGTGACGTATCGCTGGCTGCTCGACCACGGCGTGCCGATGATCGGCGCCGGCACCGACGGCACGTACTACTCGGACAAGGGCAACGAGAACGTGCTGAACATGGCCGGCAACTCGGTGCCGTGGGGCGACCTCACCTACGACACCGGCGCGCGTGCCATGAAGATGCTCGGTGCCAAGAAGGTCGGTGTGCTCGCGTACGGAGCGGCGTCGAGCTCGGTGGCTGCCGCGAAGGCGTTCATGAACTACGCGGTGCCCGAGCTCGGTCTCGACCCCGTGTACACGAACACCGCGGTCGACTTCGGGACGTCCGACGTGAGCCCGCTGGTGCTCGGCATCAAGAACTCCGGCGCGGACTCCGTGTACCTGCCGATGGCCGCGGCCACCAACGTGGCGGTTGCCGAGGGTCTCCAGCAGAACGGCATCGACACCAAGGCGGTGATCCTCGCCACCGGCTACGGGCAGGACTTCCTCGACTCGCCCGGGACCAAGGCCCTCGGGCCGAGCACGCTGCTCGTGAGCGGCTTCAAGCCGGTCGAGCTGAAGACGAAGGCCACCGAGCAGTTCCAGGCCGACCTCTCGAAGTACGCGCACTTCACCGGGGTGCCCGACTACGGCATGTACACGGGGTACGTCATCGCCGAGTTCACGATCCTGGCGCTCGAGCACGCCGGCAACCCGCCGACGCGCCAGGGCCTGGTGGACGGCGCGCACGCGCTCGGGACCTACGACGAGGCCGGGCTCGCGTGCCAGCCGGTCGACGTGAGCCTCGCCGATCGGGCGAAGACGCCGAAGACGACCTGCGGGTACTTCCTCCAGGTGAAGAACGGCAAGTTCGTCCTCTTCCCGAAGAGCGGCAACCCGGTGATCGGCAAGCTGGTCGGCAGCCCCGCGGCGCTCAAGCAGGCGTCGACCGGCGCGACGACCACGACGACCTCCACGACCGCCGCTCCCGGGTGACCGTTCCCGACTCGCTCGACGAGCTGCTCACGCCGCGTTGGCTGACGGCCGCGTTGTCGGGCCGCTTCCCCGGCGTGCGCGTCACGTCGGTCACGAGGGGCCCGGTCGTCGAGCGGCTGTCGACGAACGCGCGGTTCCGCATCGAGTGCGCGCCGTCCGTTCCCGACGGCCTGTCGCCCGCCTTGTGCGTGAAGGGGTACTTCTCCGAACAGGGCCGTGTCGGCGCGCGAGCCGGAGAGCCCGAGGCGAGCTTCTATCGCGACCTCGCCGACGCGGTCGGGGTGCGGACGCTCCGCAGCGTGTGGGCCGACGTGCATCCCGAGACTCGCCACGGGGTCGTCATCACCGAGGACGTCATCGAGGCCGGGGGCGCCTTCCGTGACGCGCTGACACCGTGCTCCGTCGAGCAGACCGCCACGCTCCTCGGTGAGCTCGCCCGTCTGCACAGCTACGCATGGGACGACGCGAGTGTCGCCTCGGTGCCGTGGCTCGTCCCGCGCGTCGGCCACACGCTGCAGGTCCGCGGCGTCAAGGAGATCCGCCACAACTTCGAGGGACCACTCGGCGTCGGTGTACCCGACGACGTCCGCGACGCCGAGCGGCTCGTGGGCGCGGTGCGCGTCCTCGCGGCACGTACACCCGGCGCGGGGTGGACGGTCATCCACGGCGACACCCACGTCGGCAACACCTTCCTCGACGCTGACGGTCGGCCGGGTCTCGTCGACTGGCAGCTGGTGCAGCACGGCCACTGGAGCCTCGACGTCGCGTACCACGTCGCGTCCGCACTCGAACCGGCCGAGCGCGGAGCCACCGAGCGCGAGCTGCTCGGGCACTACCTCGACCGGCTGGCGGCGGAGGGAGTGAGCCCACCGTCGCTCGACGCCGCGTGGGACGACTACCGCCGGGCGATCCTGTACGGGTTCTTCCTGTGGGGCATCACGCTGTTCGTCGCGCAGGACATCATCGGCGTGCTGCTCCACCGGCTCGGGACCGCGGCGTCCGAGCTGGAGTCGTACCGAGCGCTGCACGGTTGGACGCCCGCGTGAGCCGATCCGTCATCCCCGCATTGTGGTCGGACGTCACCGCCGACTGGATGACGGCGGCGATCGCGAGCACGAACCCAGGTGCTGAGGTGAGTGACGTCGAGTTGTTGCTCGTCGACGACGGGACCAGCCGGCGGGCTCGCTTCGGCCTTCACTACGCAGCCGGCTCCGGTCCCGAGACGGTGTTCGTGAAGGGCGAAGCGGACGCGCATCGCACAGTGCACGCGCGCAACGGCAACCTCTTCAACGAGGCCGACCTGTACGCATCGGGCGTGACGCTCCCGGTCGACCATCCGCGCGCGTACCACGTGGTCATCGACCGGCCCGGCCTCGACTACATCATCGTGATGGAGGATCTCGACCGGCGTGGTGCCGACCCGCGCGACGCCACGCGGCCGTTGACGGTCGCGCAGGTCGCGAACGGCGTGCGCGGCTTGGCCCGGTTGCACCGTCGGTACTGGGGCTTCTCCCGCACCACCCACCCCACGCTCGCGTGGGTGCAGACGTGGGAGCCGACCGAGGGCTTCCAGGTCGGCCTGCGCCGCCGCGTCCCGACCGGCCTGGAGCGCGCGGGTGACACGCTGCCCGCGGGCGTCGCCGCCCTCGACGGTGACCAGGTCGTCGACCAGTGGGTGCGGTTCGTCTCGACGCTCCGCACCGCGCCGGTCACCCTGCTGCACGGCGACGCCCACATCGGCAACACCTACGTGCTGCCCGATGACGACGTCGGCTTCCTCGACTGGGCGGTCGTCCGTCGCGGCAACTGGTCGCAGGACGTCGGCTACTTCGCCATCGGCGCGCTGACCGACGACGACCGTCGCCGCGCGCTGCCCGATCTCGTCGACGAGTACCTCGCGGCGCTCACGGTGCCGCCCGATGGGCGACCCGCCCGTGAGGACGCGTGGCGGCGCGTGCGCGCTTCGGCGGCCTACGGCCTCGCGATCTGGCTGTCGACGCTCGGCACCGATGGTTGGCAGCCCCACGAGGTCTCGCTCGCCCTCGCGCAGCGGTACGCGACCGCGTTCGTCGAGCTCGACGCGCTGGGTGCGCTCGAGGAGCTCGAACGCGACTGACGCGAGTCAGTCGAGCACTTCGTCGGCCCACGCCAGGAGCTGGGGCGCGAGGAGCGGCCACCGCACGAAGATCCCCTTCTCGCGTTCGGCCTGCCGCTCGTGCCACTCCCGGTCACCCCACGGTGGTTCGACGAGCCGAGCGTTCGGGAGGAGCTCCGCGACGGCTTCCGTCGTGGCGCGCGGATGGTTCGGATCGCTCGCGCCGCTGCGGAAGACGATGGCAGGGACGTCGATGCGGCGCGCCACGTCGTCGGGGAGACCGGGGACGTGCTGGGCCGGCTGCGGGCAGTACGCCATCATCCAACGTTCCATCGTGGCGATGAACTCGTCGCGGTCCTGGTCGAGGATGCGCTGCCGGTTGGCCGGGGTGTTCTCGATCACCTCGGCCCACTCCGGGAGATCGGCGACGGCGGCCATGCCGTCCTTCCACGCGGCGCGGATCGACGGTGTGCAGTAGACGTTGCCCAGGGTCAGGAGCCCCATCACGCCGCCGCTGATCCACCACAGGGCGAGCGCCCGCACCACGTCGGGATGGCGGCTGGCCGTCAGCAGCGACACGCGGGAGCCGGCCGACCCTCCCGCGACCACCGCGGGTGCGAGGTCGAGGTGCCGGAGCAACGCCGCCAGCGTGTCGGCGTGGAGGCTCGACTCGGTCTCCCCGTCGAAGCACACGTCGGAGTCGCCGCAGTTCGGGCGGTCCCACACGAGCACCCGGTTGCCGTTGGCGGCGATGGCCTCGGCGAGCTCTCGGAGGCCCGGCGTCTCCTTGGTGTACCGGCCCCCCGGGGTCAGCACCCACGGTCGCCCACCCTCGCCGATCAGCTCGTACGCGACACCCACGCCGTTGACCGTTGCCCGTGCCATGTCCTGCTCTTAGGCCACGCGCCCGTCGGGGGGCAACTCGACGCCCGGTGCCGCCCGACTCGGGCCCGCGAGTTCGTTGATCCCTGACTTCCGGAAAACCGAAGTCACGGGGCAGAGGATCCGGAACCCATCGACCGGCGGTCCGAGCGGAAAGTGCGAGAAGATGGCGCCGTGGCCGGACCGGCGCTCGACGGCGTCCGCATCCTCGACGTGAGCGGCGGTCTCGCAGGGCCTCTCGGTGTCCTGCAACTCGCCGAGCACGGCGCGGACGTCATCAAGATCGAGCCGCCGGGCGGGAGCCGCGCCCGCCACTCGCCCGGGTCGCGCGTCTACAACCGCAGCCGTCGCTCCGTCACGCTCGACCTGAGCCACGCCGACGGCGCGCGCTTGTTCCGCGAGCTGTGCGGCACCGCCGACGTGGTCGTGGAGGCGTTCGCACCCGGCACGATGGCGCGGTGGGGCCTCGACGACGAGTCGCTGCGCGAGGAGTTCCCGCGCCTCGTCTATTGCGCGGTGCCGGCGTGGCCGTCGGGCTCGCGGTTCGAGGGCATCCCGGGTTACGAGGCGCTCGTGCACGCGCGCAGCGGCCAGCAGTGGGAGACGACCAGCTTCCGCAACGGTCCGGTGTTCCTCCACAACCCGGTGGCGAGCATGGGCGCGGCGATGTTGGTCCCGATCGCGATCATGTCGGCCCTCGTCGCGCGCGACCGTACGGGCCGCGGGCAGCGCGTCGAGGTGTCGTTGCTCCAGGGGGTGCTGTCGCTCACGACGCAGAACTGGAACTGGACCGACCGCGGCCAGTTCCAGCTCCCGAAGACGCACCCGCCCGGCGTGCACCAGGGATCGATCCACGAGTGCGCGGACGGCGAGTGGATCCACGTGCCCGCGTCGGGTGGTACGGCGCCGTCGAGGAGCGTCGCCTCCGTCCTCGGGCTCGAGGAGGTCAGCTTCGATCAACTGTTCGCGATGAGCCCGGCCGACCGGGACGACTACGTCGCGCGTCAGCGCGAGGCCTTCAAGCGTCACGAGTGCGCGGACCTCGTCGAGCGGTTCCGGGCCGCCGGGCTGAACGCGGAGGCGATCGTTCCTCCCCACGAGCGGTTCGACCACCCGCAACTGCGCGCCAGCGGCTCGGTGGTCGAGGTGGTCGACCCCGAAGTCGGTCCGACCACCCAGATCGGGGTGACGATCTTCCTCGAGGGCACGCCGGGGGAGGTGCGCGGCCCGCAGCCGATGCCCGGCGCGCACACCGACGAGGTGCTGCGGTCGCTGGGCCACGACGGCGCCGAGCTCGCCGATCTGCGCGCGCGGGGAGTGGTCTAGTGCCCCCTCCGCTCGAGGGCATTCGCGTGGTCGACTTCGGGCAGTACCTCGCGGGCCCGTTCGGCCCGATGCTGCTCGCCGACCTCGGCGCCGACGTCGTCAAGGTCGAGCCGACCCGCGGCGACGGGATGCGCGGCGGGTTCATCGGGCCGTTCATGGGCTGCCAGCGCGGCAAGCGCGACATCGCCCTGGACCTGAAGCATCCGGAGGGGCTGCGCGTCGCGCTCGAGCTGGTGGCGACCGCCGACATTGTCCACCACAACATGACGCTCGGGACCGCCGACCGCCTCGGCATCGGGTACGAGGGCTGCAAGGCGGTTCGTCCCGACATCCTGTACTGCAACACCTATATGTACGGTCCGGTCGGCCCGCTCGCGTCGTTCGGCGGCGTCGACCCCCTCGCCCAGGCGGCCGCCGGGCTGGAGTGGGAGCAGGGACCGGTCGCGGAGGGGAACCCGCCCCTCTGGTACCGCTACGGCCACGGCGACGTGGCCGCGGCGATCCCGTCGGTCAGCGCGCTGCTGATCGCGCTCTACCACCGGAACCGCACCGGCGAGGGCCAGTTGGTGTGGGCGTCGTTGCTCCACGGGGCGATGCTGTACACGGCCGACTCGTGGATCGCCGCCGACGGCACCCCGTCGCCGCGCCCCACGCTCGACCGCGAGCAGTTGGGTCTCGACGCGCTGTACCGGCTCTACGAGACCCAGGACGGGTGGCTCCAGCTCGCCGCCGTGCGCGACGACCATTGGCCCGCGCTGTGCCGCGTGTTGCACCGCGAGGACCTCGTCGACGACGCGCGTTTCGCCACGGGTGCCGACCGGAGGCAGCATCGCGCCGAGCTCACCGCACTGCTCGCCGACGCGTTCATGGGTGATCTCGCGACCAACTGGCGGCGCGCGCTCCGATCGGTGGGCGTTCCCGCGGAGATCTCGGTGGACACCTGGGACGGCGAGACGGTCCTCTTCGACGACGAGCTGGTGCGCCTCGGGTTGGTCGCGCGGTACGACCACCCGCTGCTCGGTCGCGTGCGGCAGTTCGGCAACCTCATCACGTTCAGCGACACGCCGGGATCCCAGGAGCGCGCGACGCCGATGTGCGGACAGCACACCCAGGAGATCCTGCACGAGCTCGGCTACGACGCCGCCGCCATCGAGGCCTTCCGTGATGACGGCGTCGTGACGTGGCCGGGCGACGACTATGCCTTCGGGGTCTGAAGTGGCCGGAACGCAGTTCCCGACGACCGGCGGGACCGTCCGGGGCGCCGTCGTCGACGGCGTGCGCCGCTTCCTCGGTGTGCCCTACGGCGCGTCGACGGCCGGCGCGGAGCGGTTCCGCGCGCCGCGCCCCGTCGAGCCGTGGGACGGCGTGCGCGACGCGGTCGCGTACGGTCCGTCGTCGTGGCAGCGGGGACCGGTCGGCGACGAGCAGGTCCGCGCGATGCAGGACATGCTCGCGATGTGGGGCGGTGGCCCCGAGCCGTCGATGAGCGAGGACTGCCTCGTGCTCAACGTGTGGGCACCGGCCGAGGTGGCCGAGCCCCTGCCCGTGCTCGTCTACCTCCACGGTGGCGGCCACAGCATCGGGTCGGGTTCGTGGGCGGCCTACGACGGGTGCCGGCTCGCGACGCGTGGCGACGCGGTCGTCGTCACCCTCAACCACCGCCTCGGGCTCCTGGCGTACAGCTACCTCGCGGATCTGCTCGGTCCCGACTTCGCGACGTCGGGCATCAACGGCATCCTCGACGTCGTCGAGGCACTCCGATGGGTGCGCGGCAACATCGAGCGGGTCGGCGGCGATCCCGACCGCGTGCTCGTCTACGGCCAGTCGGGGGGTGGGGCCAAGGTCGCCGCGCTCCTCGTGACGCCCTCGTCGTACGGGCTGTACCGCACCGCGTGCATCATGAGCGCGCCCCGCCCGAGGCTGCTCTCGCCCGCCGAGGCGACGGCCACGACCGAGCAGTTGCTCGCCCACCTCGGGATCGCGCCGGCCGACGCCGGCAAGCTGCTCGGTATGCCCGCCGAGCGCCTCGTCGACGCGCAGCAGGCCGTCGGCAACCCGCTGTCGGCGTTCGCGCCGGTCGCGGATGGCACGTGGGCCGTGGAGCAGCCACTCGATGCCGTGGCGACCGGTCGCGCACCGAACGTTCCCCTGCTCATCGGCACGACGCGCGACGAGCACGCGACGTTCTCGCCCGCGATGCTCGTCCCGCAGGACGCCGACGACGCATGGGTGACCGGACAGGTCCGGCCGTTCGTGGGCGAGGACGCCGAGCGTGTGGTGGCCGCGTACCGGGCAATGCGTCCGGGCGCGTCGCCGCGCCGGTTGCAGCTCGCGATCGCGACCGACGCCTTTGCCCGCATGGGGTCGATCCGGTTCGCCGAGGCGCGCGTCGCGGCCGGTGGTGCGCCGGTGTGGATGTACCGGTTCGACTGGGAGACACCGGCGAACGGCTACGAGGGCACCGCGCCCCACGGGTCCGACACCACCTTCTTCTTCGACAACATCGAGCGCGCGGGCGTGTCGGTGCAGGGGCCACCGGAGCTCGCCCGGCAGGTGTCGTCGTCGCTGGTCGCGCTCGCGGCGAACGGATCACCCGAGTGCGACGGGTTGCCGGCCTGGCCGGCCTACGACTGCGACCGCCGCGCCACGATGCTCTTCGATGTGGAATCGCGCGTCGTCGACGACCCCGACGGCGATGCGCGCCGGGTCTGGGAGGAAGACCAGTGAGCGAACGACCCGAGGTGATCGACTCCGACGGGCACGTCATCGAGCCCGACTCGGTGTGGAGGGACTACGCGGAGCCCGCGTATCGCGACCAACTCGACAAGCCGGGCGGTGGCGTGCAGATGCTCGGGATGATGCGCGCATACCCCGAAGCGAACGCCTTCATCCGCGCGATGGACAGCGGCGACTCGTCGTGGGCCGACGACGTCGGCGGCGAGGGGTGGGACGAGGAAGCGCGCACGAAGATGGGCCGGCCGGGAGGGCACGACCCGCACGCGCGGCTGGTCGACATGGACGCCGAGGGCATCGACGTGGCGGTCCTCTACCCGACGTCGATGCTCACCTGGGTCGACGACGCCGAGCTGTTCGGCGCCGCGTGTCGCGCCTACAACAACTGGCTGCACGACTACTGCGAGGCGGCGCCCACCCGGCTGTACGGGGTCGGCATGGTGCCGCTCCAGGACCTCGACGCCGCCGCCGCCGAGATGCGCCGCGGCGTCGAGCAGCTCGGCTTCAAGGCGGTCATGCTGCGGCCCGCGGCGTACCGGGGGGACAAGAAGCTGCACGACCCCGACTACGACCCGTTCTGGCGCGCGGCGGCCGAGCTCGGGTGCCCGATC
>DASPTH010000012.1:0-17871 GCA_035623515.1 Acidimicrobiia bacterium | reverse complement strand
GAAGGCTCGCCGCGCTTCCGCGACCGCGCGGGCGAACTCGGGCAGCGGCGTCACCGCGACGTCGGTGACGTGCGACTCGTCCGCCGGGTTCTCGACGCCCAGCGCCTCGTCGCCGTCGACCTAGCGGCCGGCGACGTACGACCGGCGCTCGGAGATGAGCGTCGCGGGTTGCGCCATCAGATCAGCCCGTAGAGCGTGGCGCAGTTCTTCCAGAGGATCTTGGCTTTGTCCTCGTCGCCGAACGGCGTGAACCATTCGTCGGTGAGCGCCTTGGAGTTCGGCCACGTGGTCTCGGAGTGCGGGTAGTCGCTCGCCCACATGATGTTGTCGATGCTGATGTGGTCGCGTTCGCGCAGGCCCACCGGATCCTCCATGAAGGTGGCGTACACCTGGCGTCGGAAGTAGTGACTCGGAGGCTCCTCCAGTTCGCTCTTGGTCCAGAACCGATGCTTCTCCCACAGGTGGTCGGAGTAGTAGAGGAAGAAGGAGATCCAGCCGATCTGGCCCTCGACCGCGATGAACTTGAGGCCCGGGTAGCGCTGCATGACGAGGCCGTGGATGAGCTCCGACACGGACTCGGCCATGGTGAGCTTGCTCATCACGAGGCCGGTCATGAAGCGCGGTGCGCTCTCGTAGATGCTGGCGGTCGGCGTGCCGGGGCGGCGGCCACCGACGTGCAGGCCGATGGGCACGCCGGTGTCGAGGAACGCCTCCCACATCGGGTTCCACTTCGGGTCGCCGTAGTCGCCGTCGGGCGGGAACAAGGGGATGTACGCGCCGGCGAGACCCGGCTCCGACGCCGCGAAACGGATCTCCTCGGCGGCGCGCTCGGGCGTGTCGATCGGGATCGCCGCCATCCCGAGCAGCCGGCCGGGCGCGTAGGACGCGTAGTCGGAGAGCCAGCGGTTGTACCCGCGCACGCTGTTCAGTCGCAGTGCGGCGTCGGAGGACTGGAGCGGGCCGCCGACGTAGAGCACCTCGGCGTCGACGCCGTCGGTGTCCATGTCCTGGATGCGCAGGGCGGGATCCCACGCGCCGGCGCGCTGGTCCTCCAGTTTGCGGACGTTCAGGGAGAACTGCTCGGGCTTCTTCCCCGCCAGGTTGTCGAGGGTCATGATCGGCGTCCGGCGGCCCTCGAAGACCCGGAAGTCGCCCTCGTCGCTGCGCTCGATGCGCGGCGCCCGGTCGCGGAACTCCGGGTCGAGGTACTCCTGCCAGGCCTCGTCGGGCATGCTGACGTGGGAGTCCGAGGAGATGAGGCGGTACTCGGTCATTGACGTCCTCCTTCCACGCGTTCCACGCGTTCCACGCGTTCCAAGCGCTCCACGCGCTCCACGCGTTGTGCGCGCACGCGGCCGCCGGCCGCCGAAGCGCAGAACGTCCTTCTACCTAACACGGAACGAGCTATCACGCAAGGGCGGAACGCAGCTCACGACCCCTGGGCGCGGTACACGACGGCGCCCCCGAAGTGAGGGGACGAGTGGCAGGCGACGCCGACGGTCGCCGCCGAGCGCTGGCGCGCACCGGCGCGACCGGAGAGTTGGAGGTAGCACTCGAGCATCTGCGGGACCCCGTGCATCCGGCCGTTCCCGAGCGCGCCCCCGCCCGAGAGGACGGGCAGACCACCGGGCGCGTCGCTGTCGATCCCACCGCCCTGGACGAACTCGTGTGCCCCACCCTCCGGGCAGAAGCCGAGCACCTCGAGCCAGAAGTACACGAACGGCGAGAACCCGTCGTACACCTGGGGCAGGTCGACGTCGGCCGGACCGAGTCCCGCATGTTCCCAGAGACGGCGTCCCGTCTCTCTGCCCGTCGTCATGATGTCGTCGAGCGGCCAGTGTGTGGGCAACCGCCGGGCCGTCGGGTGCCCGGTCGCGTAGCCGCTCACGTACACCGGACGGTGCGGGAGGTCGCGCGCGCGTTCGGCGGACGTGAAGACGAACGCAGCCACGCCGTCGACGGGAATGTCGCAGTCGTAGCGGCAGATCGGGTCGCAGATCATCGGCGCGGCCAGATAGTCGTCGACGTCGATCGGCTGTTCGTACCAGTACGACCACGGGATGCGCGCGCCGTTCTTGCGCGCCTCGACCACCACTGTGGCCATCGTCTCGCGCGACGCGCCGTAGCGCTGCAAGTACTCGTTGTAGGGGAGCGCGATCATCGCGAGCGGGCCGAAGTAGCCCTGCGGAACGTTCCATTGCGCGAACCCGGCGGCCTCCCGCATCGGGTTCCCGTGGTAGCGACCCGTCGGGTTGTGGAGCGCACGGTGGAGGAGCACGTAGTCGGCGGCGCCCGCGGCGACGGCGTTGACGGCGAGCGCGACGGCGCCGGGTATCTGGCCGTACCCCTGGAAGCCTGCCGCGTAGCGCGGATTGACCCCGAGGTGCTCGGCCAGCCAGTTCGACGAGACGATGCTCACCCCGTCCTGCACGGTGTGCGCGCCCGCGGTCGGGAACAGCGAGCCAGTCGTGAAACCGTCGACCTGAGACACGGTCAGCCCCGCGTCGGCGATGGCGCTCCGCGCGGTGTCCAGGGCCACGACGCCCAGCGGCTGCTTCGCGTGCCGCTGCACCGGGCTCTGCGCGTAGCCGACGATCGCGACCTGGTTGCTCGCCGCGAACCGCCCGCTCACCGCGACTCCCGGAGCTCGAACGCGGGGACCGCGATTCCCGGTGCGAGCTCCTCGAACCCGACGGCGACGGGCGCGCCGATGCGCAAAGGAACGTCGGGGCCGTCGAGCAGCCGCCCGATCAGCCGGAGATCGGGTTGCTCGTCCACCTCGACGTCGACGAGCACGAAGGGCACGTCGGCGTCGAAGCCGGGCAGGAACGACTGCCGGACCGTGGTCCACGAACGGACGGACCCTCGACCGCTGACCGGCTCGAACGCGAAGCGCGGGTCGGTGCTGTGGCAGTGCGGACAGACGGTGTCGGGCGGCATCGAGTACGCGCGGCAGTTGGAGCATCGGGGCAACGCCAGCACGTGCGCGGCGGCAGCCTCCCAGTAGGGAGCCGACTCCTCGTCGGGCACGGGGATCGGCCGCTCTGCGACGGTCACGGGATCACGCCGGCCTCGGCGAGCGCGCCGATCTCTTCCCACGTGTACCCGAGCTCGAGCAGCACCGTCTCGGTGTGCTCGCCGTGCTCCGGCGCGCGACGCAACGGCGGCGGGCGCCCGTCGAATTGCACCGGCACCGCGGGCAGCCGGTACTGCACTCCCCCGCCGGCATCGACGTCGCCGACATAGTCGTTCGCGATCACCTGCGGGTCGTCGAGCAGCTCCTCGACTGCCTGTACCGGCGCCCACGGGGCGTCGATGCGCGACAAGCGCGCCTTCCACTCGGAGAACGGTCGTCGCGCGAACTCGGCGCTGAGCTCTGCGATGCACTCCTGCGCGTGCTCCCGGCGCGCCGCGAGATCGACGAAACGCGGATCGTCGATCAGCTCCTCACGCTCCAGCACGCGGCACAGGTCGGCCCAGTAGCGATCGGCCTCGAGGAAGACGAGCTGGATGTGACGGGCGTCCTGCGTGCGGTACGAGCCGACGAGCGGGTTCACGTACGTGCCACCGGCCGACATCGCGCGCGGGTGTCCACCTCCGAGCGCGGACAGCACGTCGGACGAGAGCGTCCACATCGCCGTCGCGAGGAGGGACACGTCGACCACGGACCCGCGACCGGTGCGGGTCCGCTTGAGGAGCGCGGCCGCGATCCCGAACGCCAGCCCCATCGCGCCGTTCCGGTCGCCCATCGCCCCTCGCTGGCCGATGGGCTGGTCCATGCTCGGCGGCGTCAGCACGTGCGCGAGCCCTCCCCGCGCCCAGAACGCGGACGCGTCGTACCCGGGGCGGTCGGCGTCGGGGCCGCGGACCCCGTACCCGTGGCCGCGCGCGTACACCAGCGCCGGATAGCGCTCCGTGAGCGTGTCGGCGTCGAGACCGAGTCGCCCGAGCGCGCCGGGCCGGAAGTTCGTGAGGAACACGTCGGCGGTGTCGAGGAGCCGCTCGAGGACCACGTGTCCCTCCTCGTACCGGAGGTCGAGCGCCACCGAGCGCTTGCCGCGGTTGGCGAGGGCGATGGACAGGTTGACGCCACCGCTGTCGGTGCCGATCCCCTGGGTCGCCAGCCCTCGGTACGGATCACCCTCCGGTCGCTCGATGCGGATGACGTCGGCTCCCCAGTCGGCGAGCACCGCACCGGCCACGGGCACGAAGACCCACTGCGCCAGCTCGACCACGCGGAGTCCGTCGAACGCACCTTCTTCCATCGCTCACCTTCTCGGGCGCGGGCGTTTGTGCGGGACTCTACGGAGTTCACGTGACACGAGCAACGCGCTTGAATACCAGCACGACGAGGTGAAGGAGAGTGCGGCGATGACGATCGTCGGCCCGGTCACGGGTGGCGCGCACGGGTGGCCGTTCGGCGCGTCCGTGCGCGACGCCGCCCTCGACGGCTACGTCGAGGAGGAGTTCTTCCTCGATGGCGACGCGAGCCTGTTCTCGCTCGCCGACGGCACCGGCTACGGCTTCGACGGCTACTGGTCGGTGGCCGAGCGCGGGTCCGCACCGTTCCGCACGCGCATCCTCGTGCGACGCCCGGTCGACCGCGAGCGATTCAACGGCGTGGTGATCGCGAGCTGGAACAACGTGTCCGCCGGTTTCGAGTTCCTGGGCGGACTCGGGGCGGAGGTCGTGGCGTCGGGGTGCGCGTGGGTCGGTGCGTCCGTGCAGCGCGTCGGTGTGCATGGTCACCCGTTCATGGAATCGCGTGGACTCGCCACGTGGGACGAAGAGCGCTACGGCACGCTGTCGATCCCCGACGACGACGCCTCGTTCGACATCTTCACGCAGATCGCGCGCGCAGTGGGCCCGGACCGCATGCACGGCGACGTCGATCCGATGGGCACGTTCGAGGTCGAGCACGTGCTCGCATTCGGCGCATCGCAATCGGCGAACCGCATCGCCACCTACTACAACGCGATCCAACCCGTGAGCACCGCGTTCGACGGCTTCATGATCGTCGTCTACTCGGGCGGAGGAACGCGCGTCGACGCGCTCGGCCCCGGACCGTCACTCCCGCAAATTCCCGAAGAGGCGCGCGCGATCGTGAACCTGCTCCCGTTCGGCTCGCACCTGCTGCGGGACGACATCGACGCGCGAGCCTTCGTGCTCAACTCCGAGACGGAGGCCGGCTGGTACCACCCGGTACGCCAACCCGACTCCGACACGTACCGGTTGTGGGAGGTCGCGGGCGCCGCGCACTCCGGCGTCGGGAGCCGGGACGACGACACCAACGCGCAACTCCTCCGCGACATCGGGATCCTCCCGGGCGAGGTGGCGGGCCTCCCGGTGAAGCCCAACCCGAACACGCTCTCGTTCCGGCCGGTCACCGACGCTGCCCTCCACCACCTCCAGGCGTGGGTGCAGTCCGGCACCCCGCCACCGGTCCAGGACCGCATCGAGTTCGCCGGTGAGCCCCCCGAGATCGTGCGGGACGCGCACGGCAACGCACGCGGGGGCATCCGGCTCGTCGAGCTCGACGCGCCGACGGGCACGCACGTCGGCGCCAGCCCCGAAGGCGTGCCCGACCTCGCCGGATCGAGCACTCCCTTCTCCCGGGAGGAGGTGCGCGCGCTGTACCCGGATCGCGACCGCTACCTCGCCCGGGTCGACGCCGCGATCGCGAGCGGCGTGGCGCGTGGGTACTACCTGCCGCGCGACGTGGCCGAGCTCCGAGCCCAGGCGGAAGCGGCACCCGTCCCGTAGCCGAGCGTCGACACCACGAACCCGTCTCGGGCCCGGGACCCGCTGGAGACGGCAGGGCGGTCGGAACCGCGGTCGGCTGCAATTAGTAAGGTGACTGGAGCAGCAGCGAGCAATTGAGCAGGAGTTTCGACATGCGCACCGACGACATGATCCTCGTCAGCATCGACGACCATTTCATCGAGCCGCCGGACATGTACCGGAACCACGTCCCGTCGAAGTGGCTCGACGAGGTCCCCAAGGTCGTCCGCAGCGAGCAGGGCGTCGACGAGTGGGTGTTCCAGGGCCAACGGACTTCGACACCGTTCGGGATGGCGGCGACCGTCGGCTGGCCGCGCGAGGAGTGGGGGTTCAACCCGGGCGCGTTCTCGGAACTGCGGCCGGGCTGCTTCGACGTCCACGAACGGGTCCGCGACATGAACGCCAACGGCGTGCTCGCGTCGATGAACTTCCCGACCATGGCCGGCTTCAACGCCCGCACCTTCACCGAGTCGCGCGACAAGGAGATCGCGCACGTGATGCTCCAGGCGTACAACGACTGGGTCATCGACGAGTGGTGCGCGGCCTACCCGGGCCGGTTCATCCCGCAGGGCATCGTCCCGATGTGGGACCTCGACCTCGCGGTGCAGGAGGTGCACCGCATCGGCCAGAAGGGTTGCCGGTCGGTCAGCTTCCTCGAGACGCCGCACGTCCAGGGCTTCCCGAGCTTCCTGTCCGGACACTGGGACCCGATGATCCAGGCGCTCTGCGACGAGAACATCGTCCTGTCGCTCCACATCGGCGCCGGGTTCGACGTCATCAAGAAGGCGCCCGAGGCGCCGGTCGACCACCTGATCGTGCTGGCGTGCCAGATCAGCGCGATCACCGCCCAGGACCTGCTGTTCGGGCCGACGCTCCGCCGCTTCCCGGACCTGAAGGTCGCGCTCTCCGAGGGTGGGATCGGTTGGATCCCCTTCTACTTCGACCGGGTCGACCGTCACTACGAGAACCAGGCGTGGCTCCACCACGACGAGGACTTCGGCGGCAAACTCCCGTCGGAGGTGTTCCAGGAGCACATCCTCGCCTGCTACATCACCGACCCGTCGGGCCTGCGCCTGCGTGACCGGATCGGCGTCGACATCATCGCGTGGGAGTGCGACTACCCCCACACCGACACCACGTGGCCCGACTCGCCCGAGTTCGCGATGAAGGAGTTCGTCGACGCGGGTGTCACCGACGAGGAGATCGACAAGATCACGTGGCAGAACGCGTGCCGGTTCTTCGACTGGGACCCGTTCGCGCACACGCCCAAGGAGCAGGCGACGGTCGGGGCGCTGCGCGCGTTGGCGAAGGACGTCGACGTGACGCGGATGCCGCGCGACGAGTGGCGCAAGCGCAACGAGGCCGCAGGGATCGGCGTCTTCTGACGAGCACGCCGGTACCGCGCGTCGGCGGGGGCACAGCCGAGATCGTGGTCGGTCCATGACGCGGGTCGGGTTCATCGGGTTGGGGAGCCAGGGCGCACCGATGGCCCGGCGCGTCGTGGACGAGGGTTTCCCGCTCACGATCTGGGCCCGGCGCCCCGCGTCGGTGGAGCCCTTCGCCGACACGAGTGCGACGGTGGCGTCGACGCCGGCCGACGTCGGCTCCGCGAGCGACCTCGTCGGCGTCTGTGTGGTGGCCGACGCCGACGTCGAGGCCGTGCTCCTCGGCGGCGACGGCGTGATCGCAGGAATGGCGCCGGGAGGTGTGATTGCCATCCATTCGACGGTTCATCCCGACACGTGCCGCCGCGTCGCCGACGTCGCGGCGGCGCGTGGCGTCGCCGTCGTCGACGCGCCGGTGAGCGGTGGAGGTGGCGCGGCGGCCGGGCGCCAGCTCCTCGTGATGGTCGGCGGTGCCGACGACGACGTCGAGCGGTGTCGCGCGGTGTTCGAGACCTTCGGCGACCCGGTGATCCATCTCGGACCGCTCGGCAGCGGCCAGATGGCGAAGCTGATGAACAACCTCGTGTTCACCGCGCAGGTCGGCGTGGCCGTCGACACCTTCGCGTTCGCCGACCGGCTCGGCGTCGACCGCGCCGCGTTGGCCGAGGTGTTGGCGCACGGAAGTGGCGGCAGCCGCGCCGCGGCCATCCTCGCTGCCTCCGGGTTCGACACCACGGGGTTGCGCGGCGCGGCCCGGCTCCTGCGCAAGGACGTCGGCATCATGCTCGATGTCGCTCGAGCGGTCGACGCCGCGGCACCCGACGTGCTCGTGGACCTCGCGAACGGAGCCCTCACGATGCTGGAGTCCGGAGAATGAGCCTCAGCGAGATGTACCACGTCGGCATCGTCGTGCCGGATCTCGACGCCGCACGCGCGCGGTTCGCCGAGCTCCTCGGCGTCACGTGGGCCCCGGTCGTCGAGGGCGACATCGAGATCCGCGACGGCGGCGGCAAGGACCTCGTGGTGCCGAACCGCATCTGCTACTCGACGCAGGCACCGTACCTGGAGCTCATCCAGGAGGTGCCGGGGACGCCGTGGGTGTGCAACGAGCACTCGAACCTGCACCACATCGGCTTCTTCTCCGGCGCGCTCGCAGCCGATTCGGCGCACCTCAGCGCGGCCGCGTGCCCGCTCGAGCTGCTCGACGGTCACGGCGACGCGCCGCCGACCACCTTCACCTACCACCGCGACCCGCTGGGCGTGCGCGTCGAATTCGTGAACACGGAACTGCGGGCGACGATGGAGCAGTTCATGTTCCGCGCGCCGGACGCGTGAACCCGGCGCGGCCGCCGACTCAGCCGGCGGACGCGCCCGATCCGTTCGCCTTGAAGAGCACCGCCGACTGGCTCGGCGCGCCGGGCTGGCCGGGAGCACCGGTCGACGGGCAATTCTTGCAGTCGCCGACGTACCCGAGCGGCGGCACCGGCGCCGTCGCGAACTCGTCGATCGACGCCTGCTTGTCGAACCACGAGAACTGCTTCTTCGGCCACGTCGTCGCCACGTACCGTTTCCCCCCGTCGGTGAACCAACCGACGCCCTTGCCCACCGTGCCGAGGCCGTTCGACGGTCCCGTGGTCGTGGGGTCCCACCAGTACGGGGCGAAGTCGTAACCGCTCAGCGCGTACTCCGGGTACGGGAGCTTCGGCCCCTTGCCGTACGCCACCAGGTTGTTGTCGGCGCGGTCCTCCAGCGCGCCACCCCGGGGCGGGATGGCGAACAGACCCTGCTGGAAGTTCTTCGGCGTGAGGTCGGGACCGGCGGCCTGGATGCCGGCGAGGAGCCACCAGATGACCGGCGTGGTGAGGCGCGCGTTCTGGGAACCGTGGTCGACACCCCAGTACCAGTTCAGGGGGTCGATCTCGTCGGCGTACGACAGCTGTCCCGGTGCCGGAGTGTTGGGCTCGACCCACGGCGGGATGAACGACAGGCCGAACGTGTGCTCCGACTGCTCGGGCGGGTACGAGCGCGCCACCAGACCGAGATCGCTGTAACCCGAGCCGGTGAAGAACCACTCCGGGTAGTAGTCGAGTTTCGTGGCTTGCTGCATGAGCGGGGTGAAGAGCGGGTAGCCGACGAACATCACGACCGTGGTCACGCCCGCCGCCTTCATCCGCGCGACCATCGTGGCGGCCTGGGTCGCTACCAGGGTCGGGTCGCTCACGTCGGCAGCGCCGAACGACGCGCTGCTCGTCACCTTGCCGCCGTACTTCGCCAAGATGTTGCTGAAGCCGGCGTAGTCGATGCCGTCCTCGACGTAGACGACGCCGAATTTGCGGGTCTGGCTCTTCACGTCAGCCCCGCCGTACTGCGCCTTCTTGCCCACGAGTTGCTTGCCGAGCACCTCTGCGCTGTTGACCGCGGCTGCCTGCGGGTCGTTGGAGTTCCAGCGGTACGGCGCCTGCGCAGCCGTGTCCTTCTGCGACGCCGCGTAGCCCATCACGAGGATCTTGTCCGCGGCGATCCCGGACTCGAGCACCTTGAACGTCCCGTGCACGGGCTGGGCCAGGATGAGCACCGCGAACGGGTTCATCGCCTTGATCGTGACGAGGTCCGCCCGCTGGGAAGCCTCGTCATCGCCCGACGACGTGACGAACCTCACCTCGATGTCGCGGCCCCACGTCTCGTAGAACCGCATCTCCGGAAGCATGTAGTCGTGCAGCGCGTTCTGGATCGTGCTCGGCGAGTTGTCTTCCCGGTGCTTCGGTGCCACCGGGTCGGCCTTCAGTTGGTCCTCGTTGGGGACCAGGGCCACGACGGTGATGCGGTCCTTGGTGACGCCCTGCGCGGTCGCGCCTCCGTTGTCGTCGGTCGCGTTCCAGGCCTTCACGCAGACGGGACCACCGCCGATCTCCGTGCTGTCGAAGCGACCGTAGGGCCCGTACTTCGGGTCGTCGTGCCGGCAGCGCGGGTTGTCGAGCGCGGCCTGCGTTCCCATCCCCGACGCCGGGACCGGTGGCCCGGCGCCCTCGGGGCGCGGCAGCGTCGCCGCACCCGCCGGGCCCGGTTGCACGGTCGGGACGACGAGCGCCGCGCCCACGACGAGCACGGCGAGCAGCGCGGACACCCAGCGTCCGGAGACGCCCCGACGAGCGAGCATTGGCGATCCCCCCATTTCGACCGGTCCGACCCGGCGACGACGCGAGCGTGGCCGGGTTCCTGCACCCGGCCACCGAGGCTACGGGCACGACCCTGGCGTCCGGACGTCACCCCCTGACGGCCACGGCCCACCGAAATTCATATAAAAAATCCTGACTCGGACGCTAACCCCCGAGCTCGTGGCCGGGCAAGTGAGCCTTCACTACGGTGTAGCCTTCGCCGCCGAGCCGCCACGGACGGCACCTACGGTCGCGGCTCGACGCACTCGGGAGTGTGACATGAAGGTCTCCGGGCCGATCACGGGCGGACTCAGGGACCACGCGTTCGGCGCACCTCCCGTCGATCTCGGGAAGTACGGCTATCGAGAAGCCGAGTTCTTCGTCGAGGGTGACGCGACGGCATACGGGCCGGAGCCCGGATCCGAGCTCGAAATCGACGGCCGGTGGCGGTTGCGGCCGTCGCGGTCGGCACCGTTCGCGACCCGGATCCTCGTGCTCCGCCCCGCCGACGCGGAGGGCTTCAGCGGCAACGTGTGGCTCTCGTGGCTGAACGTGTCGTCGGGCTTCGAGATCGTCGATGCCCCGCCCGGCAACTTCCGCGACGGCGACGCGCTCGTGTACGTGTCGGCGCAGGCGGTCGGGCTCGACGGCTTCCCGGGCGTCGAGGCCAACGCCCTCCGGGGTTGGGATCCCGAGCGGTACGGCTCGCTGCACCACCCGGGGGACGACTTCTCCTACGACATCTTCACCCAGGTGGTCCGCGCCGTCGGGCCCGATCGCGGCAGCCTCGACGTCGATCCCCTCGACGGGCTCGACGTCGCGCACGTCTTCGCGACCGGCGCGTCGCAGTCGGCCATCCGCCTCACCTCGTACCTCGACGCCGTGCAGCCGGTCGAGCAGCTGCTCGACGGCGTGCTCCTGATCGTGAGCTTCGGACGGTCGGCGCGCTTCGAGATGCCGCCGGCCGAGAATGGCGACATCGAGTCGACGTTCCTGCGCCACACCCGGATCCGCGACGACGTCGGCATCCCGGTGCTCCACTTGACCACCGAGACCGAGGCCGAGTCGCTCCACCCCGTGCGCCAACCCGACACCGACACGTTCCGGACGTGGGAGATCGCGGGTGCCGCGCACGCGAGTGCGACCGGCGGGATCCCGAGCGACGTCATCGAGGTGTTCGTGCGCGACGGGCTCCAGCTCCCGCAGTGGAACGAGGACGCATCGCCCGGCGCGTCGGGTGCGCAGCCGAACTCGTTGCGCTGGGTGGAAGTGTCGTACGCGGCGCGCCGGCACCTCGTGGCCTGGGTGAGCGATGGGACCCTGCCACCCTCCTTGCCCCTCATCGAGTTCACGGGCGATCCACCACGCATCCGGCGCGACAAGGACGGCAACGCGGTAGGCGGCATCCGGCTGCCCGCGCTCGCGGTCCCGGTCGCGACGTACCGGGGCACCCTCGAGGGCGTGGCAGGACAGGG
The DNA here is from genome assembly GCA_035623515.1 of Acidimicrobiia bacterium. Lineage (GTDB taxonomy): Bacteria > Actinomycetota > Acidimicrobiia > IMCC26256 > DASPTH01 > DASPTH01. The sequence goes on along the minus strand of DASPTH010000012.1, from coordinate 6,075 downwards.
ATCGCTCTTCGGATCCACCGAGCCGTTCGGGCCCGAGCGGCTCCGCGCGCTCTACGCGAGCCGCGACGCGTACCTCCGCGCCTACGACGAGTCCGTCGACGACGGCGTCGCCGCGGGGTACTTCCTCGCCGACGACGCGGCCGACATCAAAGCGGCGGCGGTGGAGCAAGCCGAGGAACTGTTCGGTTCCTCGACCTCCGAGCAAACCGGGGAGTCGTGATGGGATTGTTGGACGGCAAGATCGCAGTGATCACGGGCGCCGGCTCGGGTATGGCGAAGGCGTCGACGAAGGTCTTCGTGCGGGAAGGTGCGAAGGTCGTGGCCGCGGACATCAGCGGCGCCGAGAAGGACACCGCGGCCGAGGTCGGTACCGACGTGCTGCCCGTGCACTGCGACGTGACGCAGGAGGCCGAGGTCGAGGCGATGATCCAGACCGCGCTCGACGAGTTCGGCCGGGTCGACGCCGTCCTGAACGTGGCGGGCATCGGCGCGCCGGAGCAACTCCACGAGCTCTCCATGGAGGACTACGACCGCATCATGGACGTGAACCTCCGCGGCGTCCTCCTCGGCATGAAGTACGGCATCCGGGCGATGCTCGACTCCGGCGGCGGCGCCATCGTCAACTGGTCGTCGATCGGCGGGCTCAACGCGTCGACGTTCGGCACCGCGACGTACTCGGCGAGCAAGGCCGGTGTCATCTCCGTCACGAAAGCGGCCGCGGTCGAGTACGGAGACCGCGGCATCCGCGCCAACGCCATCTGCCCGGGGTTCATCCTGAGCGAGATCATGGGCGCGGCGGGCCGCGAGCACTTCCCGGAGATGTTCGAGAAGGCGGCGCTCGGGCGGGCGGGCGAGCCGCACGAGGTGGCCGAGGTCGCCGCCTTCCTCGTGTCGGACCGCGCGTCCTTCGTCAGCGGGGCAATCATCCCCGTCGACGGCGGCTGGTCTGCGAAGCTCGCCTGACGGCGGGAGCAGCGACGATGGCAGCCCCGATCGCGCCCGGTGGCGCCACCCGGTACGCGGGCGCCCGCATCAACCGCGTCGAGGACGCCCGGCTGCTCACCGGTCACGGCACCTACGTCGACGACATCTCCCTGCCCGGGATGCTGCACGCGTACTTCGTACGCAGCCCCTTCGCCCGGGCCGCGCTCCGCGGCATCGACCCGTCGGCGGCACGCGCGGCGGCGGGGGTCCGCCACGTGTTCACCGCCGCCGACCTCAACCCGCACGCGGTCGAGCAGTGGCACACGTCGATCGGTCCGGAGAGCCCGGAGACGCCGCGTCCGCCGCTCGCCGAGCAGGAGGTCCGCTTCGTCGGCGATCCCGTGGCGCTGGTCGTCGCCGAGAGCCGCTACCTCGCCGAGGACGCCGCGGAGCTCGTGGAAGTCGACTACGAACCGCTGCCGGGCGTCGTCGACTACGCGCACGCCGCCGAAGCCGACGCTCTCGTGCACGAACGTCACGGCTCGAACGTCATCGGCGAGATGGGCGCTACACCCCCGGCGCTCGACAACGTGTTCGGCGCGGCCGCGCACGTGGTCAGCGCGACGATCTCACAACAGGCGTACACCGCGGTGCCGATGGAGGGGCGCGGGCTGGTCGCCGACTACTCGGGCGCGACCGGCGACCTCACGATCTACGCGGCCACCCAGTCGCCGCACGAGGTCCGCATGTTCTGCTCACGCCTGCTCGGGATCCCCGAGCACCACATCCGCGTCGTGATGCGCGACACCGGCGGCGGGTTCGGCCAGAAGATCCTGGTGCAGCGCGACGAGATGTGCATCATGCTCGCAGCGCGGAAGGTCGGTGCACCGCTGAAGTGGGTCGAGGACCGTCACGAGAACTTGGTGTCGGCCGGCCAGTCGCGACACGAGCACGCCGAAGTCGCGATGGCGCTCGACGCCGACGGCGGCATCCAGGGGGTACGGATCGACTTCGTTTCCGACTGCGGCGCCTACCCCACGCCGTGGCCGGTCGGCACCGCCGCCGTGGTCGGCGCTCTGTTCCCGGGCCCGTACCGGGTACCGCGTGCGGGCTTCACGGCGAAGGCGATGTACAGCAACACCGTCGGCCGCTCCGCGTACCGCGGGCCCTGGCAGTTCGAGTCCCTCGCGCGCGAGGTCCTGCTCGACATCGCGGCGCGGCAGATCTGCGTCGATCCGGCCGAGCTCCGCCGCCGGAACCTGCTCCGGCGCGACGAATTGCCCTACACGAGCGCGAACGGAATGCCCTACGACCGGATCTCGCCGCTCGAGACGTTCGAGCAGGCGCTGGCCATGCTCGACTACGAGGCGTTCCGCGCCGAGCAGGCCGCCGACCGCGAGACCGGCCGGTACCTCGGGGTCGGGCTCTCGACGTACGTGGAACCGTCGGCGCCGGGTGTGGGCTACTACGGCACCGAAGCGGCCACGATCCGCATCGAACCGTCGGGCACCGTCAACGTGTACATCGCCGGTGGCTCCGCGGGGAACAGCATCGAGACCACAGTGGTCCAGCTCACCGCCGACGCGCTCGGCGTGAACATCGAGGACGTCGCGACGATCCAGGGCGACACCGCGCTCACCGGTTTCGGCGCGGGGACCGCCGGCAGCCGCAGCGGCTCGATGACCGCCGGCGCGGTGCGCGAGACCGCGTCGATCCTGCGCGACCGCATCCTCGCCATCGCCGCGCACAAGCTCGAGGCGGCCGTCGACGACATCGAGCTGGCCAACAGCCGTGCGAGCGTGCGCGGCACCCCGTCGATCGGCATCCCGCTGCGCGACCTCGCCCGGCTCGCCTACTTCGATCCCGCCGCGCTGCCGCCCGGCATACCCGCCGGCCTCGAAGCGAGCGCGCGCTACGCGGCCGACACGCGCTTCGTCTGGGTCAACGCGACGCACCTGTGCACGTGCGAGGTCGACGTGCACACGGGACAGGTGACGCTCCTGCGCTACATCGTGAGCGAGGACTGCGGCCCGATGATCAACCCCAACGTCGTCGAGGGCCAGATCGCGGGCGGCACCGTGCAGGGCATCGGCGGGGCGCTCCTCGAGCACCTCGCCTACGACGAGTCCGGCAATCCGATCACGACGACGCTCATGGACTACCTGTTGCCCACCGCGACCGAGGTGCCGATGATCGAGTACGGCCACATCGAGACCCCGAGCGGGGGGCCGGGCGGCTACAAGGGCGTGGGCGAGGGCGGCGCGATCGGCGCGCCGCCGGCCGTCGTCAACGCCGTCGCCGACGCGCTGTCGCCCTTCGGCGTGACGGTGACGCGGCTGCCCCTCGGCCCGTCGCAGATCGTGGGGCTGCTGCGCTCCGGAGCGACGTGCACCACGCCGACAACCGAGGAGGAGGCGACACGAGGTGGCGCGGCTCGAGGCTGATGCCGTCCACGACGACCCCAACGACGTCGCGATCGACGCCGATCCGTATCCCGTGTTCCGCCGGCTCCGGGAGGAAGCGCCTCTCCACTACAACTTCTCCGCGGTCAGCCGGTTCGACGACGTGGAGCGGGAACTCGTCGACCGCGAGACGTACCCCTCGGGGCGCGGCGCCATCCTGGAGTTGATCGAGGCGAACATCGAGACACCGTGCGCGGCTGGGAGACGCTGCAGGTTCCTGAACCTGCACCTCGCCGAGGTCCGGCAACCGCTCTCGGCTCAGGGACCTGCGAACAGCACGTCCTCGCGCACGGCGAGGAACCACGACGCGCGGAAGAGGTCGTCGGCGGTCGGGTCGACGTTCTCACGGAACCAGTCGATGCGCGCGCGCAGTCCGTCGACGTCGTCGAAGTAGACCTCGTTCACCGCGTCGTACGCCCAGTCGCCGCTCGACCGGGGAAGCGGATGGTTCTGCACGTAGGCCTGGCCCCGCGCGTGGTCCGGGACGACGAGTGCAGACGCGCCGGCGCGCCCGACCGAGCCGGCGTGCCGCTTCCAGCGCTCGGAGAACTCGGCGGCGGTCAGGCCCACGGCGCGCGACGCGAACGCCATGTGCTTGACCTTCGCGCCGCCCTGCCGCCACCGCCGCTCCAGCCAGTCGGCGCCGCGGAGGACGACCTCGTCGGCGACGAGCACCCGGCGCGCGCCGCGCGCGGCGGCACCGCCCGGTCCGGTCCAGGCGTCGTACCGGTCGAGCTGCGCGACGTCCGTGAACCACTCGAGGCCGATCGCGTGGTGCTCCGGTTCGCCGTCGGTGAGGTCCGGCAACGACGTGCACACCGCGACCCGGGCCGGACGGGCGTCCGGCGGCGCGTCGGCGAGGCCGTCGACGGCCGCGCGCCAGGCGTCGACGCCGGCCCCGGCCCCGGCGTCCCCCGGGGCGAAGGAGATCCGCTTGATCACGCCGGGGCAGCGGCCGCGACCAGTGCCTCGGTCCGGAGCCCCGCCACGGCTTCACGCCACGCGGCGACCGCGCCCTCCTTGATCGGCCCGTACCCCTTGATCGACCCCGGCGACTCGGCGATGCGCACCAGCGCGTCGTACGGGAGCGCGGGGCGCGACTCGAGGCTCGCGATCACGAGCTGCTCGTACTCGTCGACGACCGCTCGCTCGGTGCGCCGGTCGGGATCCCACCCGAAGACGTCGAACGGTGTTCCCCGCAGGCGCTTCATGCCCCGCAGCGCGCGGAAGGCGAGCTCGTACGGCGTGCCGAGCGGCAGCTTCCGCTGCAACCCCATGCGCCGGAAGACCGGCGGGTGCAGGTGGTACGTCACCGCGTACGGCCCCTCGATGCCGAGGTCGCGCGCCACCTGGTCGTAGTCGACCGCCAGGTGCAGGCGGGCCACCTCGTACTCGTCCTTGTAGGTGAGCAGCTTGAACCACGATTCGGCCACCGCGCGGGTGAGCGCCCAGCCGTGGGTCTCGTCGTCGGCCGCGGCGGCTCGCTCGACGAGGTCGAGGAACCACGCGGCTCGCTTGGCGTTCTGGTAGTCGACCGCCTGCGCGGACCGCCGGACGAGGAGGTCGTGCAGCGCGGTCGGCGTCGCGCGCGCGGTGACCAGATGCGTCGCGACGCGCGTGGCGCGCGGCGAGGGGTCGAAGAGATTCCTGCCGTATGCGGCGCGGTCGCGCTCGTTGGCGGCAAGGCGCGCTGCCACAGATGTCGGATCGTGCGCGGCCCAGCGGCCCCACTCGAACGCCTCGCGGTTCTCGGTCGCGGTCGCGCCCTGGCGGCCGATGCCCTGCTCGAGTTCGGTGAGCGACAGGGGCAGCCCACCGAGTTGGAAGGCCGCCCCGAGCACGACCACGTTGGCGAGCAAGTGGTTGCCGAGCAGCCCGTCGGCGATGCGCTTGGCGTCGACGAATGCCACGCGCCCGGCGCCGACGCGCTCCTCGATCGTCCGTTCGAGCGCGGCGACGTCGGGTGGGGCCAGGTCGCTCTGCAGCATCGTCGCCGTCGGCGTGACGTCGCGGTCGACGACGGCGAGCGTCCGACCGGGTTCGACCTTGGCCAGGTGCGGCGCGCCCGCGGCCTGGAGGATGTCGCCCGACAGGTACAGGTCGGCGCCGCCCACACCCACGGCGGCGGCACCGAGCGCGCGGGGATCGGTCGCGAGGTGCAGGTGGGACACGACCGCGCCCGCCTTCTGTGACAGGCCGGTCTGGTCCAGCCCGGAGACGCGGAGCCCCGCCGCTCGCGCCGCGGCCGCGAGGATGCGGTTGGCGGTGACCACGCCGGTGCCGCCGATGCCCGTGAAGTAGACCCCGTACCGTCCTCGGATGGCGCGCACCGGGGGCAGCGGCAGCTCTTCGTGATGCGGAAGCGACGGCCGCGGCCCTGTGCGCACGCGACGGCGCGCCGGGCGCCGGCTGCGGGCGGCGGGTGTGAGGGTCACGAACGAGGGGCAGTCGCCCTCGAGGCACGTGTAGTCGCGGTTGCAGGTGAGGTCGTCGATGCGGCGCTTCTCGCCGAACTCGGTGTCGGTGGGCAGCACCGAGAGGCAATTGCTCTTCGTGGTGCAATCACCGCACCCCTCGCACACGGCCTCGTTGATGAAGACTCGCCGCGGCGGCTCCTCCTGGAGGCCCCGCTTGCGCAGCCGGCGAGCCTCGGCCGCGCACTGCTGGTCGTAGACGATCACGGTGACGC
>DASPTH010000414.1:0-9849 GCA_035623515.1 Acidimicrobiia bacterium | reverse complement strand
GGCGCTCGCCATCGTGTCGTTGCCGCTCTGGAGGTGGTTGGTGTGAGCGCGAAGCACTGGTTCCTGCCCGGTGACACGGATCTCCTCGGGATGCTGCACGAGCAGTCGGCCTCGACGGTCGACGGGATGCACGCGTTCGTCGCGTGGGCGGGCGGGGACCCGGGGGCCGCCGACGAGGTACGGGCGTGCGAGCACCGAGCCGACGAATCCAAGCGCGCGCTCTGGCGCGCGCTGCGCGACGCGTTTTCGCCGCCGATGGACGCCGAGGACCTGTTCAGCCTGTCGGCCGACCTCGACGAGGTGCTCAACGGCGCCAAGGATCTGGTGCGGGAGATGGAGGTCATGGCGATGGAGCCCGACGAGCCGATCCGCGAGATGGCCGTCCTGCTCTCCGAGGCGGTCGAACAACTCGCCACGGCCCTCGGTCGCATCGGAGGGCACGACGACGCGACCGAGCCTGCCGACGCCGCCATCAAGTGTCAGCGGAAGCTCGAGCACCGCTACCGGTCGGCAATGTCGGCCCTGCTCGAGGTGTCGGAAGTGCGGGAGGTGATCGGCCGCCGCGAGGCGTACCGTCGGCTGTCCCGCATCGGCGACCAGGTCCACCGGGTCGCCGAACGCGTCTGGTACGCGGTCGTCAAGGAGGGATGAACGCCCTCGGCGCAGAACTCCCGCGCTCCGAGCTACAGGTCGTAGAACGCAGCCGCGTTGGCACCGTTCACGAGACGCCGTGACTCCGCATCGAGCTTCTCCGTGGCCTCGCGTAGTTCCTCGACGACTCCTTCGATCTTGGCGTCGGGGTGCGGGTAGTCGGACGCCCACATGACGCGGTCGGCGCCGAGCGTCTCGGCGCTGAACGCGAGCGCGCACTCGTCGGGGTCGAAGCTCACCCAGCACTGGCGCGCGAACACCTCCGAGGGCGGCGTGTGCTGGTACGGGTTGCCGAAGACCTTCTGCTGGTGGTCGAAGCGCTCGAGCATCGTGGGCATCCACCCACCCGAGCCTTCGAGGACCACGACCTTGAGGCGCGGGAAGCGCTCGCAGATCCCGCCGGCGACGAACCAACCGGTTGCCATCATCATGTCCATCGCGTTCCCCAGGCCCTGTCGGAGCGTGAGCCCCTCGCTCGGAAACCCGTAGCTGTCGTCGTCGAGCGCCAGGAGCTGCACGGTGTTCGGCATGTCGGCCATTGGGTACGGATGCACACCGATCGGGCAACCGAGGCTCTGCGCCGCGTCCCAGAAAGGGTCGTACACGGGGTCGTGCAGCTTCTTCCGCTCGATGTAGGGGGCCGGTCGTACGAACACGGCCTTGAAGCCCAACTCGTGCACGCTGCGTTCCATCTCGGCGACGGCGGCGGGGATGTCCTGGAGCGGGACCGCGCCGACGCCGAACAGCCGGTTGGGATCGGCCTGGCAGTAGTCGTGCAGCCAGTCGTTGTATGCGCGGCAGAGCGCGCCGAACCCGGCCGGGTCCTCGCGCCACTCGAGCAGGAGCGTCGGGTACAGGACGGCGGCGTCGATGCCCTCACGGTCCATGTCCTCCAACCGCTTGGCGCCGTCGTGCCCGCCCGGGATCGCCAGGTGCGAGAGCACGTTCGGATCCCACGTGGCGAGCATCTGGAAGCCCTCCGGCGGGGGCGACATCGCCCGGACGGTCCCGGGTGGGAGGGCGAGCATGTCCGCGTGTGCGCGGTCGATGTAGTCGCCGAGGTGCCCGGTCTCGTTGACGTGACCGTCGGCGTCGACGGTTGCCGACCCGTACCGGTCGTCCGCCCGCCGGGTCGTCGCCGTCGCGGTCATGGCCAACCTCCGGTCCGCCGTTCGGTGCGCCGATGCTATTGCGGTGCACCCCGCTCGGTCGAACGAGGTTCTGAAAGAGCTTCGAGGAGGTGCCGTGCCACCGCCCGACTCGACAGCTCCGCCCGCGCGCGGGCGAGGGCCTCGGGATCGATGCGGGCGGGGGCGGTGGCGATCGCACGTTCGAGCGAGTCGGGGTTGCCGGGGGCGAACACGTTGCCGAGCCCGTACTCGCGCACGATGGAAGCCGCGAGGCTCCCGTCGGAGCAAACGACCGGCACACCGAAGGCGATCGCGTCGGTCAGGGCGCCCGAGCCGCGACGGAAGCCGGGCTGGTAGCTGAGCACGACGAGGTCGGCGGCACTGAACACCAGCGCGCGCATGTTGTCGTCGACGTAGCCGCCGATGATGACGGCCTCGCGAGCGTTCGTGCGCTGCCGGTACGAATCGGCCACGCGACCGCACACGACGACCTGCCAGTCGGGGAGGTCGGCGAACACTCGCGCGACGAGGTCGACGTCCTTGGAGGCGTGGCTGCCTCCGAAGAGGAGCGCGACGTTCTCGTCGGCGCTGATGCCGAGTCGGAGGCGGGCGTCCTCGATGCGCTGGACCGTGTCACTTCCCGCGATCGGCAGTGTGATCGGCTGGAGGTACGGCGCGGCTTCCTCCCAGTGCTCCCGGACGTCGTCGTCGGGAACGACGACGCGCGCCGCGCCGCCCGCGCCGCGCCTCCGCGCCTCCGCGCCCGCGGCCCGACGTTGCAGCCGCGCACGCGGTGTGATCGGGTCCGCGAACTCGTAGAACAGCCAACGTCCCGCTCCCGCGTGCGCACACGCCACGTGGGCATCAGTACCCGTGCTCACGACGACGACGGCGGGACGCGGGCTTCCCGCGCGCCGGCAGCGCGTGCGCGCCGCGCGCACCATCGCGATCGTCTTGGCGCTCCGGGCGACCCTCCGCAGCCCCCGTGTCGTGCGGAAGGCTTCGCCCGCGCGGCCCAGCCAGCGATCCACGAATCCGAAGCGGCGCACCACGAACGGGACCGGCCGCGCCCCCTCGTGCAGCCAGCCGTTGGAGGTGAGTACTTCGACGACGCAGCCGATCTCCGCGAAGCCCTCGGCCACCGAGGCGAAGCGCGTCGGGTAGTGCCCGAACGGACGGTGCGCACGATCCTCTACCACGAGCACGCGCCGCTCGGCGCGCTCAGTCCCGCCCGAAGCCGTCATACCCCCTCCGTACTCTCACACCATGGGCTACCGCGGCAAGCTCGAGCGGCAGGAGCAGGCGCGGATCCTGCGCGCGCGAGGGCTCACCATCGCCGCCATCGCGTCCCGGCTGGGTGTGAGCAAGTCGTCGGTGTCCGCGTGGGTCCGCGACGTCCCGTTCACGCCGTCGCGGCGCCGCACCGGCCCCAAACGGCGCACCCACCCTGCCCACACGGCCAAGCTCCGCCAGATCGCGGAGCTCGACGCCCTCGGCCGGCAGCGCATCGGCACGCTCAGCGAGTACGGCTTCCTCGTCGCCGGCGTCGCCCTCTACGCCGGCGAGGGATCGAAGAGTGAAGGCGCAGTGATCTTCGCGAACACCGACGCGCGGATGGTCGCGTTGTTCTGTCGGTGGCTTCGGCGCTTCTTCGAGATCGACGAGTCGCGTCTCCGGGGCAAGGTGTACCTGCACCAGGGCCTCGATCTCGATGCGGCCGAGCAGTTCTGGTCAGTTGTCACCAGCATCCCACGCGAACAGTTCTCGGCGCCGTATCGCGCCGTTGCAGATCCGACCATCCGTACCACCAAGCACGAGTTCGGCTGCTTCTACCTGCAGTATTCGTGCACGACGACGCATCGAACCATCATGGGTTTGATTCGCGCGCTGCTATCCTCGGATGCCATTCCGGGGTAGCTCAATTGGCGGAGCAGGGGCCTGTTAAGCCCACGGCTGAGGGTTCGAGTCCCTCCCCCGGAGCACGATGCCGGCACTTCCCGACGACCAGATCAGCGACCGCCTCACCGCGCTCCCGGGCTGGGAGCGCGAGGACGACACGATCGTGAAGACCTACGAGCTCCCCTCCTTCCCCGACGCGATCGACTTCGTGAACCGCATCGCCGCGTTCGCCGAGGCGGCGGACCACCACCCCGACCTCGACATCCGCTACCGCAAGGTGCGTGTCGCCCTGTCCACCCACAGCGACGGTGGCATCACCGACAAGGACTTCGCGCTTGCCGCGGAGATCGAGACCGCGTCGTAGCTCGTGATCACCGCGATCGTCGGCGGCGCGATCCTCGCTCTCTGCTTCGCGGTGGTGATCGCCATCGCCCGTGACCACGGTCCCGGCCCGGGCGAGACGGCCGTCGCCTACGAGCTCGCGTGGGACCAGCTCGACTTCGGGGTGCTGTGGAACCTGTCCGGCCGTGAGCTCCGAGACGGCCTCGACCGCCGCGACTTCGTGGCCGCGAAACGCGACGCCTACGAGCAGCAGCGGACGCTCCGCGGCCTCGTCGAGCACGTCGGCGTCGACGAGGCGACCGTCACGTCGCGCGGTGACGCTGCCCTCGTCACGACCCGGGTCGAGCTCCGTGACGGCACCACCGTCCACAACGTCGTCCAGCTGGCGCGGCGCAACGCAAGGTGGCTCGTCGTCGCGTACCGGCTCGCGCCGAGCGCCTCGTAGTCCTGGCCGTTCCCTCACCGGCAACGTACGGTCGCGGGGTGGTCGAGCCGGTCGCCGGAGTCCTGCTCACGGGGGGCGGCAGCCGGCGGCTCGGCACCGACAAGGCGCGCCTCGTCCTCGACGGCGCGACGCTCGCGGAGCGCGCAGCCGGCCGGCTGGCCGCGGTGTGCGACCCGGTCGTGGAAGTCGGCCCCGGCATCACCCGCTGCCCACGCGTCTCCGAGGAGCCGGTCGGCTCGGGGCCGCTCGCGGCGCTCGCCGCCGGCGGGGACGCTTTGCGCCGGATGGGCCGGGTTGGGCCGGTCCTCCTGCTCGCGGTCGACCTGCCGAACGTCACCGTCGGGTTGCTCGAGCTGCTCCGCGATTGGCCGGGCGAGCGGAGCGTGGTGCCCGACGCGGCGGGTCGCCTGCAGCCGGTGTGCGCGCGCTACTCGGCCGACGCGCTTTCGGCCGCGGTACGCCTCGTGTCCGGCGGCGTGCGTGCGCTGCATGCCCTCCTCGACGCCTGCGGCTACGACGTCGTGCCGCAGGCCGCGTGGCACGCGATCGCGCCCGCCGACGTCTTCGCCGACGTCGACACGCCGGACGACGCCGCCCGTCTGGGGATCGACCTCCCGCGGTTACGGTGATCTGGTGAGCAGCGCCTCGGCCCGCCGACCGATCACACCCGTGCGCGTGCGGACGCTCGACGGCGGGCGCGTGTTCGATCGGTCGGACAAGGTCGTCACCGAGGAACCGATGGAGATCCGGGTGCACGGACCGGGTCAGACGCCGCGCCCCTTCGTGGTGACCATGCGCACGCCCGGCAACGACTTCGAGCTGGCCGTCGGCTTCTGCCTCACCGAGGGGCTCCTCCGCTCGGTCGACGCCCTCGACACCGTCGCCTACTGCCTCGCCGGTGAGGGCGCGCAGGAGTTCAACGTGGTCACCGTCAGACTCCGGTGGCCCGTCACGCTCGACCGCTCACAACGGCACTTCGTGGCGAACGCGAGCTGTGGGCTGTGCGGTAAGACCACGCTCGACGAATTGGAGCAGGCGTGCGCGCCGGTGGCCGACGGTCCCGTCGTCGCGCGCTCCGTCATCGCCTCCCTCCCGGAGCGGTTGCGCGCCGCCCAGTCGGTGTTCGACGCCACCGGCGGCTTGCATGCGTCGGGACTCTTCACCCCCGAGGGCGAGCTCGTCGTGCTGCGCGAGGACGTCGGCCGTCACAACGCGCTCGACAAGCTGATCGGCAGCGCCTACCTCGAGCGGCGACTGCCGCTGGCCGATTCCGTGTTGATGGTCTCGGGGCGCGTCAGCTTCGAGATCGTGCAGAAAGCGGCCATGGCGGGCATCCCCATCGTCTGCGCGGTGTCGGCGCCGTCGAGCTTCGCCGTCGATGCCGCCGACCGTTTCGGGCAGACGCTCGTGGGCTTCGTGCGCGACGAACGCGCCAACGTCTACACGCACCCGGAACGCGTCGACGCCGGGCGATAGGTTCACGCCCGTGCCCTGGAAGGACTCGGCGAGGATCCCGTCGCCCAAGCGCACACGACGCGACCTGTGGGTCGGTTTCAAGCCCTACGGCGCCGGCGAGACCAAACCCAACCATTACAAGGAGATCGCGCGCACCTTCTGGGAGAACCGCGCCGACCTGCCCTATGCGTGGAAGGTCTTGCGCAACGGCGTGTGCGACGGCTGCGCCCTCGGTGTCGCCGGCTTCCACGACTGGACGCTGTCGGGTGTGCACCTCTGTACGACGCGGCTCAACCTGCTGCGCGTGAACACCATGGGCGCGCTCGACCCCGCAGCGCTTGCCGACGTCGAGCCGCTGCGGGCGGCGAGCGGGAAGGCGTTACGCGACCTGGGGCGTTTGGGTCACCCGATGGTGCGCCGGCAGGGCGAGCGGGGGTTCGCGCGGGTGAGCTGGGACGAAGCCCTCGGCCTGATCGCCGACCGAGTGCGCGCGACGACGCCCGACCGCCTGGCCTTCTACCTCACCGCCCGCGGCATCACCAACGAGACGTACTACGTGGCGCAGAAGGTGGCCCGATTCCTGGGGACGAACAACATCGACAACGCGGCGAGGGTCTGCCATGCGCCCTCCACCACGACACTCAAGAGGGCCATCGGCGTCAGCGCCACCACCTGCTCGTACACCGACGTCATCGACAGCGACCTCATCGTGCTGTTCGGCGCCAACGTGGCGAATGCGCAACCCGTGTTCATGAAGTACCTCTTCCTCGCGCGGAAGCACGGAGCGAAGGTCGCGGTCGTCAACCCGATGCGGGAGCCGGGCCTGGACCGCTACTGGGTTCCGAGCAACGTCGAGAGCGCACTGTTCGGTACGAGGATGACCGACGAGTTCTTCGCCGTGAACATCGGTGGGGACGTCGCCTTCCTGAACGGAGTCCTCAAGTGCCTCGTGGCGAGCGACGGGGTCGCTCGCGACTTCGTCCGCGACCGCACGGCCGGCTACGACGAGCTGGTCGCGGTGATCGATCGCGAGTCGTTCGCCGATCTCGAGCGCCTGTCCGGCGCGACACGCGCGGACATGGAGCGTTTCGCGCGCATGTACGCGTCGGCACACAGCGCCGTACTCGTCTGGTCGATGGGCATCACCCAGCACGAGCACGGTTCGGACAACGTCGCCGCGATCGTCAACCTCGGGCTCGCGCGTGGCAACGTCGGTCGTCGCGGCACCGGGCTCATGCCGATCCGCGGCCACTCGGGCGTGCAGGGCGGCGCCGAGATGGGCGCGTACGCGACGGCGTTCCCTGGAGGCGTCCCGATCACCCCGGAGTCCGCCGCGGCACTCGGCGAGCAGTACGGGTTCCCGGTCGTCGACCATCCCGGGCTCACCGCGGAGGAGATGGTCGAGCGCGCCGCCGGTGGCGATCTCGACGTCCTCTACTCGTCGGGCGGCAACTTCCTGGAGGTGCTGCCCGACCCCGACCTGGTCGACGAGGCGCTCGGCCGGGTCCCGCTGCGCGTGCACCAGGACATCGTGGTCTCGAGCCAGATGCTCGTGGATCCCGGCGACGTGGTCGTCCTGCTCCCCGCGGCGACCCGCTACGAACAGCGCGACGGCGGCACCGAGACCACGACGGAACGGCGCATCGCCTACGGCCCGGAGCTCACGGGCCACCAGGTCGGCGAAGCCCGCAGTGAGTGGGAGATCTTCGTCGACGTGGCGAGACGCACCGACCCGGCGCGCGCCCACCTCGTGACGTTCGATTCGGGGCAGGCCATTCGCGACGAGATCGCGCGTGTGGTGCCGTCGTACGCGGGGATCGAGACGCTGCGCGCGATCGGCGACTCCGTGCAGTGGGGCGGAGCCCGGCTGTGCGCGGGCGGAACCTTCGACACGCCCGACGGCAAGGCGCACTTCACGCCGGTCGAGCCCGTGGAGGTGCTCGTGCCCGAGGGGCACTTCCGGCTCAGCACCCGCCGCGGCAAGCAGTTCAACACGATGGTCCACCAAGCAGTGGACCCCCTCACCGGTGCCGCGCGCGACGCGCTGTTCATCGCGCCGATCGACGCCGCATCGATCGGTGTCGACGACGGCGACCGTGTTGTCGTGCGCTCGCCCGCCGGCGAGATGACCGCGCGGGTCCACCTGGCAGACCTGCAGCCGGGCAACGTGCAGGTCTTCTTCCCGGAAGGGAACGTGTTGATCGCAGGGGGGCGCCGTGACGCAGGCTCGGGCGTACCCGACTACAACGCGGTCGTCACCGTCACGCCGCGGTGACACCCGCGGAGCTGCTCGAGTGCTTTGCCGCCGCCGCGGCCGCCCAGCGCGACGTGCTGTCGTCGCTGAGCGGTGTCGAACGACGCCGGCGTACCGATCGCGAAGGCCAGTATCACCTCGACACGGTCGCCGACGCTGCCGTGCTGCCCGTGCTCGCCGAATATCCCGTGCGCGTCCTGAGCGAGGAGTCCCGCTGGACCGGGCCTGCAGACGCAGCGATCACCGTGGTGGTCGACCCCGTCGACGGGTCGACCAACTGCGCGCGCGGCATCCCCTACTGGGGCATCTCGCTGTGCGCGCTCGACGCCGATGGTCCGCTGTGCGCGTACGTCGAGAACGGTGCCACGGGTGCCCGATACACCGCGATCAACGGTGAGGGCGCGTGGCTCGACGGTGAGGCCCTCACGCCGTCGGCGGTCACGGACATCGAGCGTGCCGTCGTTGCGATCGTGGCGATGCCACCGGTCGAACCGCCGTGGCGCCAGTTCCGCTCCCTGGGTTCCGCCGCGTTGGCGCTGTGTGACGTGGCCGCCGGTGGCCTCGACGGTTTCCTCGACTGCACCGTCGACCTGCACCGTCCTTGGGACTACCTCGGCGGCCTGCTGATCTGCCGCGAGAGCGGCGCGTGCGTGGCCGACGCCCACGACCGCGAGCTCGTGGAGCTCGATCCCGACGCCGGACGCCAACCGGTCGCGGCGGGCACGCCGGAGCTCCTCGACCGCTTGCGGGAGGTGCTCGCGGCGTGAGCGAGCCAACGGACGAGTACCGAGAGCGAGGCAGCACGAGCCTCGACCTCGATCGGTTGCTCGCGGTGGCCATCGACGCCGCCCGCTCGGCCGGCGGCATCGTGCGCGACGCCTTCGGTGCCCCCCCGAACGTTCGGGAGAAGCGGCCGGCCGATCTCGTCACGGATACCGACTTCGCGAGCGAACGCTCGATCCGCGACGCGCTGGCCGAGGCCGAGCCGGGTCTCGCGTTCTTCGGCGAGGAGGAAGGCGGGGAGCGCGCCGACGTGGGATGGTTCGTCGACCCCCTCGACGGCACCGCCAACTTCGTGCACGGCTTCCCGGTGGTCGGCATGTCGATCGCGCTCGTGGAGCACGGCGCGCCGGTGCTGGGTGTGGTCCACGCGCCGATCCTCGGCGACCTCTACGCGGCGCGGCTGGGCGGAGGTGCATTCCACAACGGCGCGCCGGTTCGCGTCAGCGCGCGCCCCCTCGCGAGCGCGATGTGCGCCACCGGCTTCCCCTTCCGTGCGAAGGCGGAACGGCTCCCGGAGTACTTCCCCGTCTTCGAGCGCGCGTTGCGCGACGAGTTCGAGGATCTCCGGCGCGCGGGCGCGGCGAGCCTCGACCTTGCGTACACCGCGGCCGGGGTGTTCGACGGGTACTTCGAGCAGCAGCTGGGCACGTGGGACGTGGCCGCCGGCGGGCTGATCGTGCGTGAGGCCGGTGGTGTCGTCACCGACTGGCGGGGTGACGACCGCGCCTGGCTCTGGTCGGGCGACATCGTGGCCGGACCACCGACCCTGCACGCGAGGATCCTCGAGATCGTCCGCGACGCGGGCGCCGCAACCGAGTAGCCGCAGCGAGTGAGGAAAGGCTCAGGTCGAGAGCGTGACCGCCGACCGTCCCGGGCTCTTGCGGTAGGGC
>DASPTH010000395.1:0-5371 GCA_035623515.1 Acidimicrobiia bacterium | reverse complement strand
AGGACCGCCGGGTCGGCGGACGCGACCCCCGTCGGGATCACCTCGACGAGGTCGGCGGCGACCACGTCGAGTCCGGCCGCCACCGTCCGCACGGCCCACAGCAGGTCGACCGTCGTCATCCCGCCAGGCTCCGGGGTCCCGGTGCCGCCGGGGATGAACGCGGGGTCGAGCACGTCGATGTCGACCGTGAGAAACACCGGCCCCGCGCCGGCCACGTCGATCGCCTGAGCGATGACCTCTCGGATCCCGCGCTCGCGCACGTCGTGCATGAACAGGCTCGTGATCCCCTGCTCCCTCTGCCAGGAGAACTCCGGCTCGCCAGGCCAGTAGCCGCGCAATCCGATCTGCACGTAGCGACGAGGATCGATCACGCCCTCGTCGACGATCGTTCGCATCACGGTTCCGTGGGACAGGATCGCCCCGAATACGCCCTCGCCGGTATCGGTGTGAGTGTCGAAATGGACCAACCCGAGCGGACCGTGCTTCGCCGCCGCGGCCCGAGCGTCGGGCGCGGTGATCGAGTGGTCGCCGCCGATGATCAGCGGCATGAGCCCGGCGTCGACGACCTCTCTGACCGTTTCCTCGATCGCGGCGTGGCTGACCCTTGGCTGGGCCGGAACCACGGCCGCGTCGCCGTAGTCGACGATCCTCAGCCGAGCGAACGCGTCGACCCCGGCCTCGAGGTGCGGCCCCGGCGGGCAGCTCGCCGTGCGGATCGCGCGCGGGGAGAAACGTGCCCCGGGACGGTCGGACACGAGCTCGTCCATCGGCGCGCCGACGATCGCCACGTCGAACCCGGCGAGCTCGGCCGGATCCTGGGTGCACGGGACGCCGCCGAACGTCAGCGGCCCCGCGTAGTCGGGCTTCTCGCCGTACTGGCGCCACCGTTGCATCGGGTCGAGCATCGCGGGGTAAACCTACATGGCCGGGACACATAGGATTCGCATCGGACGATGACGACAGCGATCCACCGCCACCCGCTCGATCCGCTGACCGCCGAGGAGATCCGGACCGCGGCGGCGATCGTCCGCGCGCAGGGCACCGTCACCGAAAGCTGGCGGTTTGCCTCGATCGACCTCAAGGAGCCCGCCAAGGCTGCGCTCGCGGACGGCGCCGAACCGGCCCGCGAGGCCGAGGTCGTGGGCTGGAACCGCGATGACGGCACCGCTTTCAAGGGCGTCGTCTCGCTCGCGGACGAGCGCCTGACCAGCTGGAACCTACTGCTGCCCGGCCAGCACCCCCCGATGACGCCCGACGAGTTTCACGAGGTCGACGCCGTGCTCCGCCACGACTCGCGAATCGTCGACGCGCTGGCCCGCCGCGGGGTCACCGACATGGACCTCGTTCTGTTCGACACCTGGGCGTACGGTGCCGAGCTTGTCCCTGAGCAGTATCTGGGCCGCCGGCTTGCGTGGGCCGACGTGTGGCACCGGAACTCCGCCGACGCGAACCCGTACGCGAACATGCTCAGCGGACTGCATCCGGTCGTCGACCTCAACGCGATGGAGCTGCTCGAGCTCGAGGACCGCGACCCCGGCCCGGCGCCGCAGGTCATGGGCGAGTACGCGCCCGGACTTGTCCCGGGTTTGCAGCTGCGCGACGACGTCAAGCCGCTCGAGATAACCCAGCCCGGCGGTCCGTCGTTCACACTCGACGGCAACCACCTCAGATGGCAGAAGTGGTCGATGCGGCTCGGGTTCAACTACCGCGAGGGGCTCGTGATCCATACGCTCGTCTACGACGACGCCGGCCGTCCCCGCAAGGTCGCGCACCGGCTGTCGTTCGCCGAGATGGTCGTCCCGTACCGCGACCCGACGCCCGATCACTATCGCCGGACCGCGTTCGACATCGGAGAGTGGGGGCTCGGGCTGATGACGACCTCGCTCGAGCTCGGCTGCGACTGCCTCGGCGAGATTGCCTACCTCGACGCGGTCCTGCACGACTCGCGTGGGGAGCCGCACACGGTCAAGAACGCGATCTGCATCCACGAGGAGGACGACGGGGTGCTGTGGAAGCATGTCGACGAGGACACCGGCGCTGACACGAGGCGCATGCGCCGGCTCGTGGTCTCCTTCCACGCCACCGTCGCTAACTACGAGTACCTCGTGTACTGGCGCTTCTACCAGGACGGGAACATCCAGTGCGAGGTGCGCGCGACCGGGCTCATGGTGACGACGCCGTTCGCCGACGGCGCTCCCCCGTACGGCACCGTGATCGACGAGCGCACGTACGCGCCGTTCCACCAGCACTTCATCGTCGCCCGGCTCGACCTCGATGTCGACGGCGAGCAGAACACTGTGTATGCCGCCGACGCCGCACCGCTGCCGACCGGGCCGGACAATCCGCACGGCCTCGCGCTGACGCAAGAGCTCACGCCACTGACGACCGAACGCAACGGCATCCAGGACTACGACTGGGCGCGCCAGCGGACCTGGAAGGTACTCAACGACAACGTCGCCAACGGTCTCGGAACACCGGTCGGCTACAAGCTCGAGGCGAGCGCGGCGATTCCGGCGCTGATCGATCCCGACTCGCCGGTGGTACGCCGGGCGCACGCGATCGAGCACACGTTGTGGGTCACCCCCTATAGCCCGGACGAGCGGTGGCCGTGCGGCGAGTTTCCGAACCTGAGCGCCGATGACTCCGGCCTGCCCGCCTGGACTGCGCACGACCGGTCGATCGAGAACAACGACGTCGTGCTCTGGTACGTGTTCGGCATCAACCACGTCACCAGGCCGGAGGACTGGCCGGTGATGCCCGTCGACACGGTCTCGTTCTGGCTCAAGCCGGTTGGCTTCTTCGACCGGAACCCCGCGCTCGACGTGCCGGCCCAACCCCGGCACCATGTTTGACCATGTGACGATCCGGGTCGCGGACCGGGTCGCCGCCGAAAACTTCTACAACACGGTGCTGCGAACGCTCGGGATCGACGAGAGCTACCGCACGAACACGTTCTCGGAGTGGGACGACTTCACACTGGCGGCGGCGAGCGCGGAGAATCCGCCGACGCGGCGGCTCCACGTGGGCTTCGTCGCCCCGTCGCGTGACCAGGTCGACCGGTTCTGGCGGGTCGGCACCGCCGCCGGATATCGCGACGACGGGCCGTCGGGCCCGCGTCCCCAGTACAGCGAGGACTACTACGGGGCGTTCCTGCTGGATCCCGACGGCAACAGCGTCGAGGCGGTCCGCGACTCGAGGCCGAACCGCACCGGGCACGTCGACCATCTCTGGATCCGCGTCGGCGACGTCGCGAATGCCCGGGCCTTCTATCAGACGATCGCGCCTCATGCGGGACTGCGCCTCGGTGACGACACGCCCGATCGCGTCCAGTTCCGAGGTCGCGACGGGGGTTCGTTCTCACTCGTCGCCGGGACGCCGACCGAGCACCTCCATATGGCGTTCCCCACCCGTGACAACGCTGTCGTCGATCGGTTCCACGAGGCCGCCCTCGCCGCGGGTCACGCCAGCAACGGCGCGCCCGGCGAGCGTCCCCGCTATCACCCGGGCTACTACGCCGCATTCGTCTTGGACCCCGACGGGAACAACATCGAGGTCGTCAACCACAACCGCGACTAGCCGTGCCGTAGGCTTGATGGCATGAGCGACGAAAGCATCACCGCGCGGATCGAGAGTCTCGTAGCCGAGGAGCACGAGCTTCGGTCTCGGGAGCAGTCGGACAACATCGACGTCGACGCGCTCGAGGCCGATCAGGAGCGGCTCCGCGACGTCGAGATCGAGCTCGATCGCTGCTGGGACCTCCTCCGACAGCGGCGGGCGCTCCGCGACGCCGGCGGCGACCCCGAGCAGGCGCACGTCCGCGACGCCGATACGGTCGAGCGATACTGGCAGTAGCTCAGCGGTGTGACGTTCGAGCTCCCCGCGCCGCAACATTCTCTCCACCACCCTTGACGACTTTGTCAAGGTGGGTGTGTATGCGGTTAGGCGATCGACCTGAGGAGATTCGGGACCATGGAGCTTGACGGGATTCACCACATCACGTGCATCACGGCGGACGCGCCCGGGAACGTCGATTTCTACGCGCGCGTGCTGGGGCTGCGGCTGGTCAAGAAGACCGTCAACTTTGACGCCCCAGACGTCTACCACCTGTATTTCGGGGACGAGCAGGGCGCGCCCGGCTCGATCCTGACTTTCTTCGAGTTCCCTGATGCGGCGCCCGGCCGCGCCGGCGCGGGCATGATCCACCGGCTGATCTGGCGGGTCGGCTCCGATGACGCGCTCGCGTTCTGGGTCGAGCGGCTCGCGGCCGAGGGCATCGAGGCCCAGCACGACGCCATCGCCCGCGCGATCACGTTTGCGGACCCCGAGGGACTCGCGCTCGAACTCGCGGCGGTCGACTCGGGCGACGAGCCGCTGCGCGCTTACGCGGAGGACATCCCTCGCGAGCACGCGCTGCTCGGGTTCGAAGGCGTGCGAGCATACGGCGCACCCGGCGAGGGCGGGAACGAGGATCGGCTCCTGACCGAGGGAATGGGGTTCGAGCGCCCGGCGCCCGGCGTGTACGTCCTCCAGGGGCGTCGGCGGGCGACCTACACCTACGACGACCCGCCGGCGGCGAGCGGGTTCCAGGGCGCGGGCAGCGTGCATCACATCGCGTGGTGCGACCGCGACGACGAGCACGCGGAGTGGCGCGAGCGCGTCGCCAAGTTCGGGCAGCACCCGACGCCGGTGATCGACCGCCAGTACTTCCTCAGCATCTACTACCGGGTGCCGAGCGGCGTGCTGTTCGAGCTCGCCACCCCCAGCCCCGGCTTCGCAATCGACGAGGATCCTGCCCATCTCGGCGAGGCGTTGCGGTTGCCACCCCAGCACGAGTACATGCGAGAACAACTCGAGCACACGCTGACGCCGCTGTCCAACCCGCGCGCGAAGGCAACGCGATGACGAGCCAGATCTGCGGGCATCTTGACCAGATCCTCGTGCCGCGCCCGGACCATGTCGCTGGTTGCGAGGACTGCCTGAAGATCGGCGGGACGTGGGTGCACCTGCGGGTGTGCCGGACCTGCGGGCACATAGGGTGCTGCGATTCCTCTCCGAACCGCCACGCCACCGCTCATGTCCACGAAAGCAGTCACCCGATCGTCACGTCGGTTGAGCCGGGGGAGGACTGGTCGTACTGCTACGTCGACGAGGCGATGTTCGTCGTCCAGAACGCCTGATGCCTGATCCGCTCGGGGCTGGCTTCGAGGAGCCGGTCGACCGGAACGGCGCGTTCCCGAGGCTCGACGACGCGGTGCGGGCGCGGCTGCGCGCGGCCGGCAAGGTGCGCGAGGTGGAACCGGGCGAGGTCCTGTTCCGCGAAGGCGACTCCGGCTATGACTTCTTCCTGGTCGAGTCGGGCGCGGTCACGATC
>DASPTH010000391.1:0-5520 GCA_035623515.1 Acidimicrobiia bacterium | reverse complement strand
CATCGTGCAGGGCTGCCTCGACCAGTTCTCCGACGAGGAGATCGAGCTGCTGTCGGAGCTGAGCGCCGTCGCCGACCGCCCGCTCAACTGGAACGTGCTCACCATCGACGCGCGTGAGCCCGATCGTGTGCCGCGCCAGCTCAGCGCCGGTGACCGTGCCCGCGAGGTCGGTGGGCGGCTCGTCGCGCTCACGATGCCGGTCGGCGTGCCCATGAACATGAGCTTCCTCACGTTCTGCGCCATCTGGTTGCTGCCCGGCTGGGACACCGTGATGGGCACACCTGTCCCCGAACGGATCGCGCTGCTCTCCGACCCCGACAAGCGCGTCTGGTTGCTCGAACGGTCGCTGTCGCAAGAGGCGGGTGTGTTCCGCCGACTCGCAGATTGGGGCGACTACCGCCTCGGCGACGTGTACTCCGAGGAGAACGAGCCCTTGCGCGGGCGTGTGGTGAAGGACATTGCCGCCGAGCGTGGGAAGTCGAACTTCGGGACGCTGCTCGACATCGTCATCACCGACGACTTGCGCACCGTGCTCTGGCCGGTCCCGAAGGACGACGACGCCGCCTCGTGGGAGCTGCGCCGCCAGGTGTGGAACGACCCGCGCGCCCTGATCGGCGGGTCCGACGCCGGCGCGCACCTCGACCGCATGTGCGGCGCGCCGTACACCACACGGTTCCTCGCCGACTGCCTGCGCGGCCGGCAATTGGTGTCGTTGGAGCGCGCCGTGCAGCTCATCACGAGCGCCCCCGCGTCGCTGTTCGGGCTCCGCGACCGTGGGGTCCTGCGCGACGGTGCACGGGCCGACGTCGTGGTGTTCGACCCCGCCACCGTCGACGCCGACGACGCGACGCTGGTGCGTGACCTCCCCGGCGATTCGGCCCGGCTCACCGCGGGCTCGCAGGGCATCGTGCGCGTCCTGGTGAACGGCGTCGCGATCGTCGAGGACGGGAAGCCCACCGGCGCCACCCCGGGCACCGTGCTCCGGTCGGGACGCGACACCGACACCGTCACCGCCCGGTAGCAGTGCGCGTGAGCGACGCGGGTACAGGCGGCGCACGACCCATCTTTGCCGAGCGCGTCAGGGCACGGGCCGGCGATCCCCACCTCGCGCTCCTGTTCGAGGACGACCGCTGGACGTACGAGGAGTGGGTGCGCGCGTGCTCGGCGCGCGCGGCGCTCTTCGCCGCGATGCGGATCGACGGCCCACCCCACATCGGTGTCCTCCTCGACAACGTCCCCGACTTCACGATGTGGGCGGGCGCGGCGGCGCTGTGCGGGGCCACGATCGTCGGCGTCAACCCGACGCGTCGGGGCGAGGGGCTCGAGCGCGACATCCGTCACACCGAGTGCCAGCTCGTCGTCACCGAGGGTCGTCACCTGGCGTTGCTCGAAGGCCTCGACCTCGGCGCCGTCGGGCGTGATCGGGTGCTCGTCGTCGACGAGCGCCCGTACCTCGAGGCGCTGGCGCCCTACCTCGATGCCCCGCTGCCGACCACGCCGATCGCACCGTCGGACCAGATCTTCCTGCTCTTCACGTCGGGCACCACCGGTGCGCCGAAGGCGGTGGTCTGTTCACAGGAACGCCTCGAGCGCGTCGCGACGACCATGGCCGCCACCATGCACCTCGGGCCCGACGACGTCACGTACGCGTCGATGCCGATGTTCCACAGCAACGCGCTGTTCACCGCGTGGGGGCCGACGGTCGCGGCCGGCGCGACGCTCGCGCTCCGGCGTCGCTTCTCCGCCTCGGCGTTCCTGCCCGACGTCCGCAAGTTCGGCGCCACCTACTTCAACTACGTGGGCAAGCCGCTCGCGTACATCCTGGCCACACCCGCCCGACCCGACGACGCCGACAACCCGCTGCAGCGCGGCTTCGGGAACGAAGGCAACGAGGCCGACGTCCGCCGCTTCGCCGAACGGTTCGGCTGCCCACTCACCGACGGCTACGGGCAGACCGAGACCGGCGCCTCGATCTCGCGCGTCCCGGGCACACCGGTCGGATCCCTCGGGAAGGGTACCGACGCGGTGAAGGTGCTCGACCCCGAGACCGGTGAGGAGTGCCCGCCCGCGCGCTTCGACGCCGACGGCAAACTCCTGAACGCCGAGGAGGCGATCGGTGAGATCGTGAATCTCGCCGCGCAGGGGTTCGAGGGTTACTGGAAGAACGACGACGCGATGCGCGAGCGCTATCGCGACGGCGCGTACTGGACCGGCGACCTCGCGTACCGCGACGCCGACGGCTTCTTCTACTTCGCGGGCCGTACCGCCGACTGGATCCGCGTCGACGGTGAGAACTTCGCGGCCGCGCCGGTGGAACGCATCCTGTTGCGGTGGACGCCCGTCGTCCTCCCAGCGGTGTACGCCGTGCCCGACGTCGAGCTCGGCGACCGGGTGATGGCTGCGCTGCAGCTCGCGCCGGGGGCCGTGTTCGACCCGGCCGAGTTCGCGGCCTTCCTCGAGTCGCAGCCCGACCTCGGCACGAAGTGGGCACCCGCTTTCGTGCGTATCGTCGAGCGCCTGCCGGTCACCGAGACGACCAAGGTGTTGAAGCGCGAGCTCGTCCGCGAACGATGGGACGTCGACGACCCCCTCTGGTGGCGTCCGGGGCGCGGATCCGCGTACGTTCCGTTCACACCCGCAGATGCGGCCGCGTTGCGCGACCGGTTCGCCGCAGCCGGGCGTGCACACGTACTCGAGACGAGCGGACGCGAGGCGGGGCCCGAGCGGCCCGGCGCGTAGCGCCGCGAGCGGAAGATCGGATTGACGTGCTGGGAGGCGACGTGAGCTACTCCGTGATCCTGATCGACGAACCCGCGCCGATGGTGCGGCGCATCACACTGAACCGCCCCGAGAAGCGCAACGCGCTGAACACGCCGCTGCGGCGCGAGATCGTCCTCGCGTTGCGCGAGGCCGACGGGGATCCCGACGTACGCGTGTCGATCATCCGCGGCGCCGGCAAGTGCTTCTCGGCCGGCTACGACCTCGGTGGCGATCCGCCCGACGCGGGCGCGCCCGCCGACTGGTTCACCCCGGGCGAGGGGCAGTTCCAACGTCAGGTCACCGGCTACTGGATGGGCATCTGGGACCTCGCGAAGCCGGTGATCGCGCAGGTGCACAGCTACTGCCTGGCCGGCGGCAGCGAGCTGGCGACCGGGTGCGACGTCGTGTACGTGGCCGAAGACGCGCAGATCGGCTACCCGGCGGTGCGTTTCGGCACGCCCGACATGCAGTACCACGCGTGGATGTGCGGCATGCGCAAGGGCATGGAGATGATGCTCACCGGGGACCCGATGACGGGCGTGGAGGCAGTCGAGTGCGGCTTCGCCACCCGGGCGTTCCCGGCCGACGAGCTGGAAACGCGGACGCTCGAGATGGCGTCACGGATCGCGCAGATCCCGACCGACATCGCGCAGATCAACAAGCGCACTGTGCACCAGGCGATGGAGACCATGGGCATCCGCGACGCGATCAAGGCGGGTATCCCGCTCTGCACACAGGCCACACGAACGGCGACGTTCCAGGCCTTCATGGCCGACCGCGCCGAGGGCCTCACCAGCGCGCTGCAGAAGCGCGACGAGAAGTTCGGCGACTACCGGACGGTCGAGCCGCGCGCTACTTGATCTTGGCCGCCGCGGCGGCGACGTCCTGGTAGTCGCACGCCTTGTAGCCCTGGAGGAACCCGGCGCGGAAGAACTCGATGCGCAAGAAGGTGATCGGCACGTTCGCCGACACGCCCCGGGCGCGGCTGTAGACGAGCAACGCCTGGACGGTCTCGTCGAGGTCGCCCGCCGAGAGCTGCGCCCCCGACAGCGCGCCGTTGAACAACGCGGCGGTCCACCCGCCCGTGTAACAGTCGGCCTGGAAGACCGGGGCGAGCGCGTTCGACGCGACCCCGGGAATCCCCTGGATGGTCTGCACGTAGGTGGCCCAGGGATTCGCGATGAGCGACGCCACACCGAAGTCGCCGATGTCCTTGTAGACCTTCTCGAGGAACGGGTCGTCGAACGCGACGTAGCCGTCGTCGATGCAGTAGAAGACGCGGTTCTCGACCTCGGAACGGCTCAGCTTCCGGCCGCCGCACTGCGGGATCGACGACGGCTTCGAACTGTCGTAGGCGACGATGTTGTCGGTGGAGAGCGGCCGGTAGTTCGGCTCCACCTGCGTGTAGAAGTCGTTCAGCAGGTTGACGGTGAGCGGGATCACGTCCTTGGCCGCCACGTCGCCGTTGCTCAGTTGCTCTTGCTGGTTCGAGAAGGGGATCTCCGTCAGCACCGGCGGGTTGGTGAAGTAGCTCGCGCACTTCTCCGGTCCCTGCTCGAAGCCGTCCTGGAAGGCGCCGATCCGATCGAAGGCGCTCCCGTGCGCCGAGGGGTCCGACGCCGACTCGCCGGGCGCGTCGCGCAGCATGAGCATGGCGCCGAGCGACGCCTCGAGGTCACCCGGCTTCAGGTGCAGCACGTTGCCGCTCGTCGCGACGTGATCGAGGAACGCACCCGCGAAGCAGTCGGCTTGCTGCTCCAAGTAGATCGTCTTTTCGCCGTCGTTCCCCGCGCGGTCCTGGATCGCGTGCCCCCACTCGTGCGCGAGGACGAGGGCGACGGCGAAGTTCCCGAAGGTCTCGGCGAGCTGCGGCATGAGCGACGCGTCGTCGTAGGCGATGAAGTTGCTCTTCATGCAGTAGAAGGCGTTGCCCTTGACGTCCGAGTAGACGGTGTGGTGCCCCTGGCAGCTCGGGATCTTGACGCCGGGGCGAGCCGCGATGATGCGGGACTTCGGGATCGGCTGGTACGGGTGGTCGTAGAGCTTCGGGAACTCAGTGGTCCAGTAACGCTGCAGCTCGGTGATCGCGGCGCTCAACACCTGCTCGTACGAAGCCGACGACGATGAGGACGAGCCGCCCGAGGCGGCCTGGGCCGGAGACGTCGAGACGAGCGCGAGGACCGCGCACACGACCGCGAGGAACCCCGCCCGGCATCGCATCGAACAGATGCTACGCGGTCGCGACCAGGGCGATGACCACCTCGATCTCCACGAGTTGCTCCCGGTACACGCGGAACCGCTCGCCGATCCTGCACGTCACGTCGCCGGCACCACCGCCGTCGACGAACAGCGTGTAGAACGCCGCCGCGCTGCCACCGCCCGCCCACCACCGCACGTCCTCGATCCGCTTGATCGCGCGCATGCCGTCGTCTTCGAGCGCGGCGCGGATCTCGGCGCCGGTCGCCCCCATCGACACGCCGTTCTCGATACGGTACGCCACTGGTGCGAGCGGTACCGCGGACGCGTCGTGGGACAAGAGCGAGTCGACGTACGTCTGCGCGACCTCGAGCACGGTGTCACGCGGGTCGTCGCCGACCGGGTACCGCCTCGGGTGTTCCGGGCGCGGCCGCTTCGACTCGTCGCCCACGAACACGATGTCGAGCTCGTGGACCTGCTCGTCGCGCACCGTGAAGTGCTCCGCCACGTACGCGGGCCAGCGCTCGCCGCGCACGGTCGCCTCGAGGTCGTAGAACGCGACCG
>DASPTH010000062.1:0-27725 GCA_035623515.1 Acidimicrobiia bacterium | reverse complement strand
GGTCGATTCGCTCGCGGGCGGTCAGCTTCCCGCGCTGGTGCTGGCGCTCGACGGCCGCCGCGCTCCCTGCGTGGAGCGCCTGCTCACGGAGTTCGGCCAACTCGACGAGTCGTGCCTCGATCGGATGGGGCGTAGCCAGGGCCGTGGGCGCCTCGTCACCGTGCAGCGCTTCGACCTCGGCCACGCTCTGGATGTCTTCTTCTTCCGCGGCCATGTCGCTCCATCCCGTGGCACGTCGACGCCCGGACGAAGAGGCTACCGAGCGCGGCCGGTGTGGGTCGCGTGCGAGCGCGCGGCAATTTGCGCGTTCAGCGCGCGCTTTCGCAACCTCGCCGCGCGCGCGGCCCGGCCCCGCCGGGAGGTGAGCGGGGCCGGGCCGTGGCTGGGATGTCGCTGGGCGGTGTTCGGCTCAGGCGTCGATCGCGGCCGAGGCGCCGGTCTGGATCTCGACCTTGCGGGGCTTGGCCTGCTCGGCGACGGGGATCGTGACCGTGAGCACACCGGCGTCGAAGTGCGCCTCGAGGTGGTCGGTGTCGAGCGTCTCGGCCAGCGTGACGTGGCGGGTCACCGAGCCCTGGGGCCGCTCACGCCGGAGCACGACGTCGTCCTCTGCCGGGGCCCAGGAGCGCTCGGCCTCGACCGTCAGCACCTGGCGCTCGACGGTGACGTCGATCGACTCGGGCGCCACGCCCGGCAGATCGAAGCGCAGCTCCACGGCGTTGCCGTGCTGCACCACGTCCATCGGCATCCACTGCCGCGGGCGCGAAGGATGGCTCCCGAAGAAGTCCTCGCTCAGGCGGTCGAGCTGACGAAACGGGTCATACCGTACCAACATGGTCTACCTGTCCTTCCTGATCCCTACTCGGCGTAGGCGTACCGGCTACTGGCGGGTCCAACGCACCCTGCGCCAGAAGCTATTCCTCAGGCAGGCAGAAAAGTTGAGCGGTCTCTACTCAGGTTCTTCGACGAGCTCGATGAGCGTGCCGAAGGCACCCTTCGGGTGCACGAAGGCGACGGTCGTGCCGCGGCTGCCGGGGCGGGGCTCCTCGTCGATCACCTGGAAGCCCTCTGCCTTCAGCCGGTCGAGGGCCGCGGCGCACGAGGCCACGCGGTACCCGACGTGGTGGAGCCCCTCACCCTTGCGCTCGAGGTACTTCGCCACGGTGGAGTCGTCGCGGATGGGCGTGAGGAGCTGCACGTAGGAATCGGCGACGCGGAGGAGCGCCTCCTCCACGCCGTCGCGCTCGACCACTTCCCGGTGGGCGACCTCCACGCCGTAGGCCCGGCGGTAGTACTCGATCGCGGCGTCGAGGTCGTTGACGGCGATGGCGACGTGGTCGATCTCGGTGAGCATGGGTTTCCGCTCCTGGTGCTTCGCCTCCGGCGAGTCAGACTACGACGGCTCCCCGCGACGGCTCCGGAGCGCCCGCGCCACCCGGCGGTGGACGTCGGTCACGCGTGCCGACCACGCGGGTGCACCGCGGCGCACCGCTTCCTTCGTGCGGATCACGAGGAGCTTGCGCCGCAGCGCCCTCGTCCACGGCTCGTCGATCCCCCGCCGCGCTGCTTGCTCCACGAGCGTCCATGCGTCCTGCACGTCGAAGGGTCGGCTCGGCAACGACGGGATCCACGCGAGGATCTCGTCGTCGGAGGGAGGCGTGTCGAAGCAGCGGGGCGTGACGCCGAGCACGCGGAACGTGAGGAGCAGCATCATGCACTTCACGCACCGGCCGCAGTTGCGGTGGTGCTGCGGGTCGCTGAGGCAGACCCGCAAGGAGTCGAGCGCCTCGTCCCACGTCGCGAGCTGCGCGATCTTGTCGAAGCGTTCGTCCCCGGCCCCGTCGTGCACCACCTCGAGGCGGTCGCTGCCGAGGAGCGCGTCGGACACCGGGCTCGATCCCAACGGGAACACGAGGTGGCGGTAACTCGTGGTACTCGGGACCAGTCCCGTACCGAACCGCGCGCCGAGCAGGTGGAACCCCGACGCGAGCCCCGCGGCGATCGGGTAGTCGCGGCCTCCTGCCACCGCGAACACGTTGGTGCGGACCGTCACGAGATCGAGCCCGAGGCTGTCGAGCATCCGGCGGGAGCGGGCCGCGGACCGTGTGAAGCCGACGACGTTGGCGATCGGGATGTCGACGCCGTGGAGCATCAGCGCCGCGGTCAGCTTCGGGCCACGCGGCGCAGTGCCCCTCGTGTGTCGCCAGGCAGTGAATGCCGAGTCCACACCGCCGGAGAACGACGTGACCGCGGGGCCCGGCCGCTCGGCGCGCTCGTGCTCCTCGTCGGCGACGACCGACACGATGGGCAGCCCGTGCCAGGCGTGCCAGACCTCCTGGAAGCGCGCGAGGTTCTCCACGAGGGAGGGGCTCACGGCCCCGCCCACGACGCGAAGGTCGTGCCCTCGGCGCATCGCGAGCGGCAGGAACGCGGTGACGAACGGGTCGGCACTGTCGACGAGCGCGCCCTGTGCGTACTCGTCGATCTCGTACCACAGCTCGTCGCGGGCACCGTTCGGCGCGTGGAGCTCGGCCGACAGCCGGAGCCGGCCCGCTTCCGGACGGGGCGGCGCGATGCGGAGCTCACCGAGCGGTCGCGTGCTCACGGCGCGCAACCCAGCTCATCGCCGGCGCGCTCGAGGAGCGACACCGCGTCGGCCACACGCGCCTCGACCTCGCGACCGAGCCGGAGGACCAGTGCCGGCCGGCGTGCGAGCTCGGCCGCGGGCGGCAGGATCGCGGCCAGGTCGTGCGCGCCGCCGCTCGGTGACCACGACGACAGCACGCCGCGCAGCACCGAGTGCGCGTCGATCCGCTCGAGCTCACCGCGGGCGTCCTCTCCGTGCTCGACGACCACGATCCCCGCGACCCCGCGCCAACCGTGCGCGACGACGTCGGCCGGGAGCTCGCGGCGGCGGCGCTGCTCGCCCAGCGCGGACGCCACCGTGACCCCGTCGTCGAGCAGCTCGGTGGGCACCGCGAACGGACGCGGCACCCCGGTGACGGCGAGCGCCGCGCCCTCACCGCGCACGCCGACGAGGTCGTCGCTCAGCACGTCCCAACCTCCGCGCAGCGCGCAGAACGCCAGCGTCGATTTGCCGGCGCCGCTCGTCCCGAGCACGAGCACCGCGCGCTCGCCGCGCGCGATGGCAGCAGCATGGACGAGCTGGACATCGTGCGGTGCGAGCAGCGCGGGCAGCACCGTGAGCGCCGTGCGCCGGAACACCACCGGGTACGAGTCGGCACGTCCGCCGATCGTGACGGCACCGGCCACCAGTCGCGCGACCACCCCCCGGCGCTGGCGGACGTACAACGTGCCGTCGTCGCGCCACATGTCGAACTCGTCGGTGGAGACGTCGGGGTCGACCGCCGGCAGCGCGACGTCGTCCATCGTGGCGTGGATCGAGACGAGCGGAGCTTCGGCCGAGGGGCGGGCCGCCCGGAACAGGCCGGCCAGGGCATCGGCACCGTCGGCCTCGCCGGCGCTCAGCCGGGCGGGTACGCCGACCAGGTCGACGGTGCACCCCGCGAGCACGTGTTCGGTCGCCAACGGCGCCGGTTGGGTTAGCATGTCGGCCGCCCGACGACCCTCGGAGGGAGCACGGTGGCGACTCGACACCCGTACCAACGCCCGGAGATCAAGAGCCGCGAACCGATCGCGGGCATGCTCGCCGACGGGGTCGGCAGTGCCACCGACAACGACACCGACGACACCTGATCCGCCACCTCGCTAGCCGACCAGCCGAGCCTTGAGCGCTCGGCGCGTGCGCAGCGTCCAGCCCCTGAGCCGGTTCCCGCGTCCGAGGGGGCGCGTCCGGCCGTCGCGACGGACGGCAGCCGCCCTTCCCACGAGGAGGTCGTCGTCGATCGTGTCGATGCGCCGGTGCCGGTCGCCCTGGAACACCGCGGCGGTCGACGTGACCCGGAGACAGCGGTGCACGACGAGGTCGCCGGTGTCGCTGTAGAACGCCCAGATCTCGCCCCGCCGCGGGCGAACCGCCCCCACGAGCAACACCTCCGAGTCGCCCCCGAGCGTGGGGCCCATCGACTCGCCCTCGACCGACAGCCAGAGCGACCCCTGCTCGACCCGACGGCGCAACACGCGCGCCTTCGCGCGCACCGCCGCGGGTGTTTCCTCCCGTCGGTCCGGCTCCACGATCAGTCGCCCTCGGTGGCCTCGAGGATGCCCGCGTCGCGCAGCTCGTCGAGGTAGGCGCGGACGTCGCGCTCGAATTCGTCGCGGGTCACGCCGTCGAACCCGGGCCAGAGCTCGTCGACGAGGGCTTGCACGTCGCGCTCGCCGTCGAGGTGCTCCCAGACCAGCGTGCCGACCTCGTTCAGCGTGACGAGCTCGCGTCCCTCGGGATCGATGACGACCGCGAGGCCTTCGATGATCTCGTAGCTCGCTCCCGCCGCGCGCCGCGGCGCCGCTTCAGCCACCTCGCCGGAACAGCGTGATCTTGTCGACGAGCTCGGCGCGCCGCTCCGGATCCGTGACGCCGAGACCTTCCTCCGGCGCGAGCACCAGGACGCCGAGCTTCCCCTCGTGCGCGTTTGCGTTCACCTGCGCCACCGCCTCCGCGGTCTCCTCGAAGGGGAAAACGGCGGAGAGCACGGGTTGGATCTTCCCTTCGCACACGAGCCGGTTCGCCTCCCACGCCTCGCGGTAGTTCGCGTAGTGGCAGCCCTTCAACGTCTTCTGGTTCATCCAGAGGTAGCGGTTGTCGTACTCGAGCATGAACCCGGTGGTCGCGGCGCAGGTGATGATCGTGCCACCGCGCGCGCACACGAACACCGAAGCGCCCATCGTCTGGCGACCCGGATGCTCGAACACGATCTCGGGGTCCACGCCTGCGAGGTCGCGGATCCGCTTGCCGAGTCGTCGCCACTCCGCAGGATCCTGGGTCTGCTCGTCCGACCAGAACTGGTAGTCCTCCTCCTTGCGGTCGATGACGTGCTCGACACCCATCTCGCGCACGACCGCGGCGCGCTCCGGGCTCGACACCACGGCGACCGGCGTCCCCCCACCGTTCAGCACGTACTGGCAGGCGTACGCGCCGATGCCGCTGCCCGCGCCCCAGACGAGGACGGTCTGGCCTTGTGTCATCTGCGCGCCGTTCGGGCTGACGAGCATGCGGTAGCTCGTGGCGTTCGTGAGCGCGTTGACCCCCGCCTCCTCCCAGGTGAGGTGGGCCGGCTTCGGCATCAGCTGGCTCGCCTTGGCGATGCACAGCTCGCCGAGCCCGCCGAAGTTCGTCTCGTACCCCCAGATCCGCTGGTTCGTCGCCAGCATCGAGTCGTCGTGCGCGGACGGATCCTGGTCGTCGACGTGGTTCGCGTGCACCGTGACCTGGTCGCCGGGCTTCCACACGCGGACCGCGGACCCGACGCGGAGCACGACGCCGGCGGCGTCGCTGCCGACGACGTGGTACGGCTGGTTGTGCCGCGCGCCCCACACGCTCTCCTTCCCCAGCCGGTTGAGGAACGCGAACGTGGGGAGCGGCTCGAAGATCGACGTCCAGACCGTGTTGAAGTTGATCGACGACGCCATCACCGCGACGAGCGCCTCGTCGGGCGCGAGCTCGGGCACGGGGACGTCGTCGATGTGGATCGACTTGCGCGGGTCCTTCTCGTCGGACGGGAGACCGGCGAACATCTCCTGCTCGTCCGCACGCACCACCGCGCCCCGGTACGACTCGGGAACCTCGAGTCCTGCGTAGTCGCTCGCGGGCGCGCCCTCGACGATCGCGGTTCGGATTGCATCAATCTCGTTCATGGTTACCGGACGGTATCGCGACCGCCTTCGACGGGTACGATCCGACCCGTCACGCTGCTCCGCTGGAGGCCCGAAATGCCCGGTTCGGTCATCATCTCCTCGGCCCGTACGCCGATCGGCAAGCTCTCCGGCTCGCTCGCATCGTTCCCCGCGACCGACCTCGGTGGCCACGCGATCCGCGCCGCGCTGGCGCGCGCCGGCATCGGAGGCGAGCAGGTCGACTACGTGCTCATGGGCCAGGTGCTGCAAGCCGGCGTCGGTCAGATGCCGGCGCGGCAGGCCGCGGTGGCCGGCGGCATCCCGATGTCGGTGCCGTCGATGACCGTGAACAAGGTGTGCCTCTCGGGCATCGACGCGATCTACCTCGCCGACCAGATGATCCAGGCGGGCGACGCCGAGATCGTCGTCGCCGGCGGCATGGAGTCCATGACGCGGGCTCCCTACCTCCTCCCGAACGCGCGGGAGGGCTACCGCATGGACCACGGCCAGCTCGTCGACTCGATGATCGGCGACGGCCTGTGGTGCGCCTTCGACGCCGTGCACATGGGCGCGGGCACCGAGCGGTACACCGCCGAGATGGGCGGCATCACCCGAGAGCTGCAGGACGAGTTCGCGGCCCAGAGCCACGAGCGCGCGGCGGCCGCGATCAAGGACGGCCGCCTCGCCGAGGAGATCGAGCCCATCCAGGTCCCGCAGCGACGCGGCGATCCCGTGCTCGTCGACACCGACGAAGGCGTGCGGCCCGGCACCACGGTGGAGTCGCTGGCGAAGCTGCGCCCCGCGTTCGCGCCGGACGGCACCATCACCGCCGGCAACGCGTCGCAGATCTCCGACGGCGCGGCGGCGTTGGTGGTCACCAGCGCGGCGAAGGCCGAGGCGCTCGGCGTTGCCCCGCTCGCCGAGCTCCTGAGCTACGGCATGGTCGCCGGTCCCGATCCGTCGCTGCTCACCCAACCGTCACGAGCGATCGTGCGCGCGCTCGACAAGATCGGCAAGCAGGTCGGCGACGTCGACCTCGTGGAGATCAACGAGGCGTTCGCCGCGGTCGCGATCGCGGCGATGCAGGACCTCGGCATCAGCGACGAGATCGTCAACGTCAACGGCGGCGCGATCGCGCTCGGTCACCCGATCGGCGCATCTGGCGCGCGCGTCGTGCTCACGCTCGTCGACGAACTGCGACGGCGCGGCGGTGGGCTCGGCGCCGCGTCGCTCTGCGGTGGCGGCGGTCAGGGCGAAGCCGCCATCGTCCGCGTCTGGTAACTCGCTCGCTCCCTGCGAGGCGGGATATCCGCCTCGCGGCCGTTCGCTCGCCGGCGAGCTCCTCGTCACGCTCCGCCCACTCGTCGCCGCGTCCGGTTCATGGTCCGCCAGCCGACCCTCTACGCTGCGCTCCGTGCACGCCGGGGCACCGATCGCGGTCGACACCCGACCGCTCCGCTGGGCCGGCGGCGCGATGCTCGGCATCGCCGCCGTGCGGCCCTTCGTCGGGAACGGCAACGTCGGCGTCGGTTGCCCGCTCCGTCACCTCACCGGCGTGCCGTGCCCGTTCTGTGGCATGACACGAGGTGTCACCGCGGCGGTGCACGGCGACCTCGCCCACGCCGCGCTCATGAACCCGGGCAGCGTGCTGCTCGTGGTCGGTGCGGTCTTCCTGCTCCTGCGGTGGCGGGTCCGGCGTGTCACGGTGCCGGCGTGGTTGCCCGTCGCGGCGGTCGCAGTGCTCTGGGCGTTCCAGCTGTTCAAGTACGCCGTCGGCCTCCCGCTCTAGTCACTCGCCCCCACCGAAAGGAATCCGCATGTCCATGCAGCCTCCTCCGCCGCCGCCGCCCCCTCCCTCCGTGCCGCGCCCCGGGGGAGGCATGCCGGGAAGCGAGCCGGTGAGCATCGGCGACGCCGTGAGCTACGGGTGGGGTTCGTACTGGAAGAACGTCGGCCCGATGCTCCTGGTCGCAGTCGTCATCATCGGCATCGAACTGGTCTTCGGGCTGATCGGGCAGGCGACGGGTTCCCTTGCGCTCCGGATCCTGCTCCAGCTCATCGGCTGGTTGCTCGGGCTGTTCCTCGCGCTCGGTTGGATCCGGGTCGCGTTGGAGGTCACGCGCGGGGTGACACCCGAGGTCGGCGACGTGTTCAAGTTCGAGGGGCTCGGCCCGTACATCGTGGCGTCGATCGTCTTCGGGATCGGCGTCTTCATCGGGCTGCTGCTCTGCATCGTCCCCGGGATCATCTTCGCGGTGATCTTCGGGTTCTACGGCTTCGTCGCGGTCGAACAGGGCGACGCGGTCGCGCCGATGGACCTCTTGCGGCGCTCGGCCGAGATCACCGCGGGCCACCGTTGGCAGCTCTTCTTCCTGGGTGTGGTGCTCGCGCTCATCAACCTCGTGGGCGCGCTCCTGTGCGGCGTGGGCCTGCTGTTCACGAGCGGCATCACGATCGTCGCGTGGGCGTACACCTACCGGCGCCTGAGCGGCGAAACGGTCGAGTACGCGGCGTGGGGTCTGTGATGCGCGCCGTCGTTTAGACCGCGACCTCGCCTTCCCACACGCGGTTCAGCGCGTGCTGGACCTTGACGAACCAGATGATCGCCCCGACCAGGGGAATGAAGTTCCAGAACCCGGTCGCGCCGCTCACCGGCTTGTCCTGGCCGCCGGCGGCGTACATGTTGCCGATCTCGGACGGCAGCACGAACCAGTTGATCGGACTGAAGACGATCGCGATCAGCAGACCGATGACCGGGCCGATGCCCTGGCCCGTGTGCTCCTTCAACTCGCGGAACACCTGGTAGGTCCAGTACAGGAAGTAGATCCCGAGCGTGATGATGGAGAAGATGATGACGGCGGCCGCGCTCCTCGGCTTCCCGAGCGGCGCTCGACCGGGTGACGGCGCGGGCGGCGGCGCCGGTGGTGACGGTGCCGGCGCGGGCGCCGGTGGTTGCGCCGACGCCGGTGGCGGTGCCGGTGTCGCGCCGGGCGTCTCCGCTGCTGGTGTCTCGTCGGTCATGACGCGCCTCCCTGTTCGTTGGGACCCCTGCCCCGCAGGGCGGTTGTCGTGGGCGAAAGCGTCGCGCACCCCCGGGGGGTGGCGGCGGACCGCTCGGCGGGGCTCACGTCTGCGCGGCCGCGGCGAGCGTCTGCGCCTGGTGCACCTGCTGGCGGACCGCGGCGACGTCGTACTGGCTCCGCACCGGTATCTGGGTGACGTGGGTGAGCGGCCCGCTCATCACGCTCACTTCGACGTAACCCGTCGTCTGCTCCTCCTTGACGAGGAGGAAGAGGAGGCCGAGCAGACACAGCAAAGCGAAGACGACGGCCAGCACGATGGCCCAGGTCGGGATCTTCTTCTCCGTCCGCGACTGATCGAGCACGATCCAACGCGAGCCCGCGAGCGGCGCATTCCCATTGGCCGTGACGATGAGCGTCCGGGTCACGCCGATGTCGCCGATCGTCACCGCGAATCCCTCCACGGCGGGCGCGGGTGCCGGCATCGGCGCGGTCGCGGGCGCCGGAGCAGCGGCCGGCGCGGGTTCGTGGTCGGGTGTGCCGTTCGCGTCGGGCGGACCCACCGGCGGCTCTACCGTCATCCTGATTCCCCCTCCGTCCCCGGGGCAGCGCGCAATGTAACCGAGTGCGCGCACCGCGCGCCCGGACCGATCAGTCCCCCACCGGGCGGCGACCCTCCAGCGCCCGACCGAGCGTGATCTCGTCGGCGTACTCGAGCTCCCCGCCCACCGGCATCCCGCTCGCGATCTTGGTGACCTCGACGTCGAGGGGCTCGAGCGCCTTCGCCACGAACATCGCGGTCGCGTCGCCTTCGATGTCGGGGTTGGTGGCGAGGATCACTTCTTTGACCGACTCGTCGGCGACGCGGCGCACGAGCTCCTTGATGCGGAGCTGCTCGGGGCCGATGCCCTGGATGGGTGAGATCGCACCCTGGAGCACGTGATAGCGGCCCCTGAACTCGTGGGTGCGCTCGATGGCGACGATGTCGCGCGGATCCTGAACCACGCAGAGCAAGGTCGCGTCGCGGCGATCGTCGAGGCAGATCGAGCACAGCTCACCGACGCTCACGTTGAAGCACCGGCGGCACCATGTGATCTGCTCCTTGGCCTCCGTGATCGAGCGCGCGAGCCTGCGCGCGTCCTCCGGCGCAGCCTGGAGGAGGTAGAAGGCGATGCGCTGGGCCGACTTGGGCCCGACTCCCGGCAGCCGCCCCAGCTCGTCGATGAGCGCCTGGATCGGCGCCGCGTAGGGACTGCTCACGAATCCGGTCGACTCAACCCAGGAGCCCGCCCAGGCCGCCGAGGTCGAGCCCGCCGGTGAGGCCTCCCATCTTGTCGGCCGCGAGCTCGTGCGCACGGCGCAGGCCGTCGCTCACCGCCGCCAGCACGAGGTCCTCGAGCATCTCGACGTCCTCGGGGTCGACGACCTCGGGGGCGATGTGCACCGACTGCAGGTCACCGGAGCCCGTCACGACGACCTTCACCATCCCGCCACCGGCCGAACCCTCGACGGTGGCCTCGGCGAGCGCGTCCTGCGCCGCGGCCATGTCGGCCTGCATCTTCTGCACCTGCTTCATCATCTGGTCGAGTCCGCCGGCCCCGCCACCCGGCCGCTGCGGAACTCTGCCGCGGTGACCCTTCGCCATGGTGCTCCCTCGTTGGTGCGACAACCGGCCTCGAGTGCGAGCAACGTTACATCGAGGGGTACCGGCTCCCGACCGTTCGACTACTCGCGCGGGAGCTCTTCGACGACGATCGCGTCGAGGCGCTGCGCGGCGAGGCTCACCGAATCGACGGGCGGGCCGCCGTCGTGCGCGTCCACGAGCTCGGTGAGGTCGAGCACGTCGTCGTCGTCGGGTGGCTCGTCGACAGGGGCCGCGGACCGCGACGAAAGAGTTGGATCGGCGGCGAACCCGTCGTGCCCGACGAGGCGGAACATCATACGGCGACCGAGTCGCGACGAAAGAGCGTCGCGGATCGTGTCCGCCTCCTTCTGGAACCGGGGCCGCGCGTTGCCGAGTAGACCCCTCGGGACGCCGAACGTGATCACGTTCTCGTCGACCGACAGCGGTTGCGCTTCTTGCGCGGCGGCGCGAGTCGCAGGCGGGAGCGCGCCGAGCAGATCGGCCCACGCGAGCACGACGTCGTCGATGTCGACGGTCGGCAGGTCGCGGTCGGCGACCGACGGCTCGGGCTCAGGTGGCGGCTCCGGGTCGGGGTCCGGGTCGGGGTCCGGGTCGGGGTCGGGCTCCGGTGCCCGTGCCCGCCGCTCACGCCGCACCGCGCCGAAGCTCTTCGTGGGTCCGCTCTTCGCGGTCGGCTGCGAATCGCGTGCCGCGGCGGTCTCCGGTGCGACCGCCGTACCGCCGTCGAGGCGCCGCTCGAGCCGGTCGACGCGGTCGGCGAGGGCCTGGAGCGGCGGGCCGGCGTCGCGTCGCGCGAGCCGCACCACCGCGATCTCGAGCACCAGTCGCGGATCGGCGGCGTCGGTGCCGCGCATGTCGACCACCGACTGACCGAGCGTCTCGAGCACGCGCACCAGGAGGCCGGGGCCGGTCTGCTCGCCGAGCGCAGTCAGACGCTCGACGTGGTCGTCCGGGGCGTCGATGCGCACGCGTCCCTTGGCGGTGGTGAGCAGGAAGCCGTCGCGGGCCGTGGCCAGGAGATCTTCGGTGATCCGGCGAGGGTCGAATCCGGCGTCGAGCAACTCCCCGACCGCGACGAGCGCGCCTCCGGTGTCCTCGTTGGCGATCGCCTCGAGCACCTGCATGCGCATCTCGAACTCGGTGCCGCCGAAGAGCGAACCGACCTGCTCGACGTCGACGGCACCGTGCGCAATCGCCTGATCGAGCAGCGACAGCGCGTCACGCATCGACCCCGCGGCACCCCTCGCCAGGATCTCCAGCGCGGCGGGCTCCGCGACCACACTTTCTTGCTCGCTCACCCACGCGAGGTGCGCCACGATCTCGTCGAGCGTGTAGAGCGCGAACGCGTAGTGCTGCGTGCGTGAACGGATGGTGGGCAACACCTTTTCCGGCCCGGTCGTGGCGAGCACGAACACGACGTGCGCCGGTGGCTCCTCGAGCGTCTTCAGCAGCGCGTTCGACGCGCCGGCACTGAGCATGTGCACCTCGTCGATGAGGTACACCTTGTAGGTCGAGGTGGGGCCGAGCCCGAGGTACACGCTCTCCGTGAGGTCGCGCATCGCTTCGACACCGTTGTTGGACGCGGCGTCGAGCTCGAACAGGTCGAGGAAGCGCCCGTCGGCGATGGCCACACAGTTGTCGCACACGCCGCACGCGTCGCCGTCGGGTGTGCGATTGGTGCAGTTCAGCGCCTTCGCGAGCAATCGCGCCATCGTCGTCTTGCCCGTGCCGCGAGGACCGGAGAAGAGGTACGCGTGCCCCACGCGGCCGTCGCGCACGGCATTGCGGACGGCCGTGGTCACGTGCGACTGGCCGACGACCTCCGCGAACCGCTGGGGCCGGTACTTGCGGTACAGGGACTGGTATGCCACGGCTTGCGACTGTAGCGAGCCGATTCTGGGTATCCGGCGAGCGCAGGCTCCTAGGCTCGGGGCCACCCCGCCCCGCCCCCCGACGAGGTGTCGCCTCCCATGCTCGAGCGAATCGCGCGCACCATGTACCGCCGCCGGCGACTCGTGCTCGTCGCCTGGATCGCGCTCCTGATCGGCACGTTCACGCTCTCCAACGCGATCGGTGGAGCGTTCCACACCGAGTTCAAGCTGCCCGGCACCGAGAGCCAGGCCGTCTTCGACCTGCTCCAGAAGTCGAGCTTCCGCGACCGGCAGGTGCAGGCCCAGATCGTGTTCAAGGCCGACCACGGCGTCAACGACGCGGCCGTCGAGCAGGCGATGAAGAAGCTGTTCGGGGAGATCAAGTCGCAGATCCCGAACGTCACCATCGTGAGCCCGTACTCACAGGCCGGCGCGCGCCAGATCGGCGCCAGCAACCCCGACATCGCGTACGCCGAGCTCAACTTCGCCGACCGCTCGAACGAGCAGTTCGCGGACGACGGGCAGACGATCAAGGATCTCGGCAGCACGATCCACGTTCCCGGGCTCGAGGTCGAGTTCGGCGGCGACATGTTCGCGACCAACCCGATCAATGGGGGCACCGAGGCCATCGGGATCCTCGCGGCGATGATCATCCTGCTCTTGGCCTTCGGATCGGTGCTGGCCATGGGTCTCCCGATCGGCACCGCGCTGTTCGGCATCGGCACAGGGATCGCGATCGTGCTGATGATGCGCAACTTCCTCGACATGCCCGACTTCACGACGGCAGCCGTCGCCATGGTGGGCATCGGCGTGGGTATCGACTACGCGCTCTTCATCGTCACCCGCTACCGCGAGAACCTCGCCGCCGGCCTCGATCCGGAGCGGAGCGTCGTACGCTCGATCGACACGGCCGGTCGTGCCGTGCTGTTCGCCGGCTCCACCGTCGTGATCTCGGTGCTGGGCCTGTGGCTCATGAAGACGTCGATCATGCGCGGCGTGTCGATCGCCATCGCCATCGGTGTGC
The DNA here is from genome assembly GCA_035623515.1 of Acidimicrobiia bacterium. Lineage (GTDB taxonomy): Bacteria > Actinomycetota > Acidimicrobiia > IMCC26256 > DASPTH01 > DASPTH01. The sequence goes on along the minus strand of DASPTH010000062.1, from coordinate 14,411 downwards.
TCACCACGATGCTGGCGTCGATCACGCTGCTCCCGGCGCTCCTCGGGTTCGTGGGCCGCAACATCGACAAGTTCAAGATCGGGCGACACCGGCACGCGGAGACCGGCGACCGCGACTCCGGCTGGTACCGCTGGAGCCGTGTGATCCAGCGGCGCCCCTGGCCACCCTTGATCGGCGGCCTCGTCGTCCTCCTGCTGCTCACGCTGCCGTTGTTCTCGATGCGGCTCGGCTTCGCCGATGCCGGCAACCGCCCGACCAACGACACCACGCGACGTGCCTACGACCTGATGTCGCAGGGTTTCGGACCGGGGTTCAACGGCCCGCTACTGCTCGCGGCGCGGATGCCGGACCCGAAGAGCGACGTCGCCGCGCTCCAGAAGCTGAGCGACACGCTGAACCACACGCCCGGCGTCGCCTTCGCGTCCCCGCCGTTGACGGCGGGTGACGTCGCCATCCTGCGCGTCATCCCGACCTCCGACCCACAGGCGAAGGCGACGGCTGATCTCGTGACGCGTCTGCGCGACCATGTGATCCCGTCGACAGTCGGCCGGCAGGTCGCCGTCGAGGTCGGCGGGCTCACCGCCGCCGCCGACGACTTCGCCAGCTACACCGCGTCGCGGCTCCCGCTGTTCATGGGTGCGGTGCTCCTGCTCTCGTTCCTGCTGCTCATGCTGGTCTTCCGCAGCTTGCTGGTGCCGCTGAAGGCGGTGATCATGAACCTGCTGTCGATCGGCGCGGCGTTCGGCGTCATCGTCGCGGTGTTCCAGTGGGGGTGGGGCGCGCAGCTCATCAACGTCGATCGGGCCACGCCCATCGAGGCGTGGGCGCCCGTGTTCATCTTCGCGATCGTCTTCGGCCTCTCGATGGACTACGAGGTGTTCCTGCTCTCGCGCATCCGGGAGGAGTACGACCGCACCGGCGACAACGCGACCGCGGTGGCCGATGGCCTCGCGCTGACGGCGCGAGTGATCACCGCGGCCGCGGCGATCATGGTGTGCGTCTTCGGCAGCTTCGTGTTCGGTCCGGAGGTGTCGCTCAAGACGATGGGGCTCGGACTCGCGGTGGCGGTGCTCGTCGACGCCACCATCGTCCGGCTCGTGCTCGTGCCGTCGACGATGGAGCTGCTCGGCGACTGGAACTGGTGGATCCCGAAGTGGCTCGACCGCATCCTGCCGCGCGTGCACGTCGAGGCGGCGCGCTCACTCGAAGAAGAGCTCGAGCAACTCCGCGAGGAGGAGACCGCCAAGGTCTCGTGAGTACTCCCCACGAACACGGACTCGCGGGTCAGTGGATCGCGAACTTGTTGATGGCGGCGTGCACGCCTTCACTGATCGTGAAGTACGACTTGCCGTCGGCGGAGAAGCCGACCGCCTCACCCTGTGGCTCGTCGGTTTGCGGCGCGTAGCACGGGTCCACGCCGAACGCGGCGGCGAGTGACGCGCCCGGCGGCCGGACGAACGCCAACACGCGCCGGTAGGTGCGGACGAGCACGAGCGAACCGTCCGGCGACACGTCGGCACCGGTGACGATGTTGCCCGGGAGAGTGCCCTCGGGGCTCACGGCGTCGTCGGACGACATCGTGAACGATGCCACCTGCCGCATCGTGACATCGGCGCCGTCGACGAGTTGCCGCCTGCGGACACGGAACACATTGCCGACACCGCTCGTGTACTCCTTGTCGATCACGAACAGGTCGCCGCTGCGCGGATCGACGAGGAGCGACTCGGCGTCGACGGGATGGTCGGGATAGTGCAACGTGAACTTCTCGGTGCCGGTGAGTGTCGTACCGGTCCCGTCGGGCGCGGCCTCCGGCTCGGGCACGCGGTAGACGACGATCGAGGGGCGGTTGGACCTGTCGTCGCCGATGTCGCCGAGATAGAGGTAGTTCACTCCGGCCTTCGGGCCGGGTCCCACGGCGATGTCCTCCCAGTCGACGGCACGCGCGCCCTGTACCGGGTACATGCCGAGCAGCTTGCCGTCGGGCGTGATCGCGTACGCCGCGGGTGCGCCGCCGGAGTCGTTGTGGACCCACAGCACGGTCGGGTGGCTGCGACTCGCGGCGACGCCCGACACCTCCGTGAGGACCGGATCCTGGAGCGTCGGGGGCGTACCAGGCGCCGGTGACATGCGCGTGCACACCGCGCTCGACTGCGTCTCGGACAGCGTGGCGAACCCGGCGGCGAAGGCGGCGACGTCGGTGTTCGGGCGCGGGGCTCGCGATGCGCAGTCGGCTCCCGTGCTGCCGGCCGACGCGACCGGCACCTTCACCAGACCGCGCACCGAGCCCACCGCGCAAGTGGGCACGTTGAGGATGTCGACACCGACGAGATCGCGCGGTGGAGCCGAGCGGGCGGCGAGGAGCTCGGCGCGATGCGCGCGCACCCAGGCGACGGCCTGCGCGGCGCCTGCGGCGAAGTCGGGCGGGTTCCCGTTCCCCTGACTCACCGCGAGGGCGCGGATGCCGTGCCGGGCTGCGGTCCGGGCGGCGCCGACGGTTCCCGACACCTGGATCGTGATCCCGAGGTTCTCGCCGGCGTTGACGCCGGAGAGCACGACGTCGGGACGGCCGCCGGTGCCGTTCCGGAGCGCCCACACGACCGAGTCGGCGGGCGAGCCGTTCACCGCGGTGGCCCGATAGCCGCTCGCGGTGTTGCTCGTCGTCGCCGTGATGCTGCCGGGGTCAGGGTTGGCGCGGTCGCCGGCACCGGTCTGGTTGTCGGCCGGTGCCGCCACGGTGACCGCGACGTTCGGCAGCTCGCGCACCGCCTGCACGAGTGCGTCGATGCCGGGTGCCTTCACGCCGTCGTCGTTCGTGACGAGGATCCGGAGCGTCGCCGGGGTGCCCGACGCGGCGACGGCAGGCGCAGCGAGCAGGACGGGCAGCGCGAGCGCGACCGCACAGACGAACGAAACCCCACGACGCATCCGGCGACGCTAGTGAGCGGCTACTGGCCCGAGCGCGCGCGGCGGCGGCCCGGACCGCGCATTCTCTGCCGATTCCCTTTCGCTGTGCGAAAGCCACGGAGCAATGAATCGCTGCGCCCCGTCAGGAGCGAGCGCCCGCGAGGCGGGTATCCCGCCGAGCAGCGAGCGTGAGAACGACCGCCGGTGACACCCGTCCGCGATCATCCGTCAGAACAGGTCCTCATACGGGTCCCTACTGACGGATGATCGAAGAATCGATCCGGCGGACGCGGCGAACCGAGGAGCTCGCAAGCGAGAGAGCGACCGCGGCGCAGGTACCCTGCGCCGCAGCGAACGAGCGCATGAAGTAGGACCGTGCACCCGCCGTCGACCCCGGCGCCATGAGGCCGATACTCGGCGTGGGCTCGGGCCAGGCGCCCCTGCGGCACACGGGAGGGCCCGCTGAGAGCTGCTTCCTTCCGGACCTGACTCGGTTCACAGGATCCCGTTGCGCAGGACCCGACCCTCGACGCCTCGTTATCGAGCCGTACCTCACGGCGGCCCGAGCCTCGGGCGGGGATTCAGCCCCCCGTACGTGGGTTTGGGGTACAGGGCACCACGAGCTCCCCGCTTAGCACGGTCCGGATGGCAGGCTACCCCGATGGAGTACGACTGCACGCTCCGGACGGTCGCGCCGCAGTTCGTCGCCGCGAACCGCGACCGGGTCGCGCTGTCGGAGATCGGCGCCCGGTACGGGCCTTCACTCGACGTCGTGTGGCAATTCGTCCGTTCCGCCGGGCTCACCACGAACCACAACGTCTTCCTGTACGACCACGGCCCACCTCCGCTCGTGCAGTTCTGCGTACAGGTCGGCGATCGATTCGACGACGCCGCCGAGCACGTCGAGTGCGTGGAGATACCGGGCGGGACCATCGCGACCGCTCTCCACGTCGGCCCGTACGGCGCACTCGGCGACGCGCATGCGGCCGTGCAGGCCTGGTGCAACGAGCAACACCACGAGATGGCCGGCTCGAGCTGGGAGATCTACGGCGACTGGGACGACGATCCCTCCAAGCTCGAGACCCAGGTTTGCTACCTCCTGCGAGCATGACCGAGCTGCAACGCGACGCGTTGCCTTCCACGGATCGGCTGGAGATGTTCAGCGACGGTGTGCTCGCGATCGCGATCACGCTGCTGATCATCGAGGTGCACGTCCCGGTTGCCGGCAAGCAGGGACTCTGGCATGCGCTCGGTCACGAGTGGCCGTCGTACGTTGCCTACCTCGTCAGCTTCCTGACCATCGGCATCATGTGGGTGAACCACCACGGGATGTTCGAGCGCATCGCGCACATCGACCGCGGTCTCCTCTATCTGAATCTCGGGCTGCTGGCAGGCATCGCGTTCCTTCCGTTCCCGACCGCGGTCCTGGCGCGCTACATCAGGGATGCGGACAACGCGTCGACGGCCGCCGTCGTCTACGGACTCACGATGATCGTGATCGGTCTGTTCTTCACCCTGATGATCGAGTACCTGCGCCACCGACCGTGGCTCCTGAAACCCGGCGTGCGTCTCGAGGGCGTGAAGCGCGCCGCGAGGATCTCGGCGATCGGACCCATCACGTACTCGGTCACGACGCTCGTCGCTGTGTTCGCGCCGTACGTCGCGCTCGCTCTCTACGGGCTGATCGCCGTGTTCTTCGCGGTCGGAAGTCGCACGGTCGAGCCCGCCTGAACCCGAGTACCATCGTCGGCCCTTGGAGGGATGCGAGAGCGGCCGAATCGGCACGCTGGGAAAGCGTGTGTGGGGCAACTCACCGTGGGTTCGAATCCCACTCCCTCCGCTCGTCCGTTGTCGATGTCACAACGGCTGTCTCGGCCCTGGTCGCGGCGCACTTCGCTTCTCTGATTCGCGAACCGGTCGAGCCGATCGTCGCGAGCAGCGTGCAGGAGTCGCTCTGACCGCCGGTACCCAGGCCTCGGTACGTCGCCTTCGGGCACGAGCTCGACCAGCGACCAGGCGAACGTAGCGCGGTCATTCGCTTCTCACGGCCGCTGGTTGTGCCCGGAGACGACGGTCGATGACGCGCACGCCGTCGCCGTCGAGGTCGGGGAGGACAGCTCGACGACCTGCAATCGCCATGAGCACTGCCTCGGCCGTGCCGCGTACGTCCGGTCCTTTGCCCTTCGTCCAAGCCAGGTCTGCGGCCACCAGGCGTACGCCGCGGCCGAGCCGGAACCGGCGATCGATGACGAAGACGTTGCCGTATCGGGTTGTGCACAGATCAAGACTCGAACGGAGTGCATCCGCCGGGTAGTCACGCGGCAGATCGAGCGGTCGACGCATGTCCTGTTGGTGGATGACGAGCTCGGCGAGCGTGCCACGCGACTTGCGTTCGACGGGCGCGGGGCGAGAGCTCAACCAGCGGAGCAACCCGTCGCGCGAGGAGGCGCCTTCGCGTTCGACCATCTTGGCGGTGGTCTTGTGGAGATTGCCCAATCCCTCCTTCAGCCCCGATCGATGTGTGTGGTACGCCAAGTGCACGACGACGTCGCGAACCGTCCAGCCGGGACAGAGCGACGGTGTGGTCCATTGCTCCTCGGTGAGGCGATTGGCGAGCTCGAGAGAAGCCTGGAACTCCTCGTCGAACATGGCTTCAACGGACCGGGCGTTCACTGCGTCGCACTCCTCGTGCCGGGCGCGGACGTCGCAGCGCCGCCGCCCCGGCGATCTTCAGCATCGACGTTCACTCGAGTCTCTGCGAAGGAACGCAGGATCGCACAGATTGGTCCGCCGTGCGCTCGCAGCCCACCGAGCTCGCGCGCCCGGAACACTCGACGACGGACTTGGGGCGTCCTTCGCCTCTCCGATCGGGCGTCCAGTCGAGGGGAGGTGAGGTAGGAACGTGGTAGTACCATTGGAGGATGACGGTTCGAAAGTTGTCTGTGGCCCTCGACCAGTCCGTTGCGGACGCGGCCGTCGATGCCGCCGCGCGTGAGGGGCTGAGCTTGTCGGCGTGGCTGAGTCGTGCGGCTGAACGCGCCTTGACGATCGAGCGGGGACTCGAAGCCGTCCGCGCTTGGGAACGCGAGAAAGGGGCACTCACCGACGCCGAGCTGGCCGACGCCGACGTGGTGCTGAATCGGGTGCTCGGGCGACGTGTTCGCCGAGTCGGCCGATGACGGGTATCACCTACGACACGGGGGCGCTGCTCACGGCCGAGCGTGGCAACCGACGGGTATGGGCGCTCCATCGCCGAGCGCTCGAGCGAGGCGTCTCGCCAACCGTGCCCGCCGGTGTGCTCGGTCAGGCATGGCGCGGCGGTCCCCAGCCCCAGCTGTCCCAACTGCTCGCCGGATGCGCGATCGAGGACCTGACCGAAGTGCGCAGCCGTGCCGCGGGTGCAGCGTGTGGCCGGGCAGGGCTCGATGACATCGTCGACGCGACCGTCGTCGTCGGGGCGGTCACCCGAGGCGACCTCGTGGTAACCAGCGATCCCGACGATCTTGCGCTGATCGCGAACGCGCTGCGAAGACGGCTGGATCTCCAGCCGGTGTGAGGACTGCGAGAGACGCCGGGGCGAGGTTCGATGTCCCGCGCCGACATGTCCGCGTGTTCGGGTAGCGATTGTCCGTCATCGTCCTGCAACCCGCGCCGTCGGTCTGTTGCGCTCGTCGCCCGGGAGTTTCGAGGTGGGCGTGTGGCGCGCCGCCGAGTGGTCAGATCAGGATGCGATGGCGGACGTACACGACACCGTTGTCGAACCGGCGCTCGTCGAGTAGCTCGAGCTCGGCGCGCAGTTGGCTCGGGAGCGATGGCTTGCCTCGACCGACGACGGAGGGGCAGATGAAGAGGTGGCACTCATCGATCAGCCTGGCTCTGAACGCGTGCGCCGCGAGGTTCGCGCCACCCACCGTCAGGTCACGACTGGCCGCGTCCTTCATCCGACGGATGGAGTCCAGATCGAAACAACGTTCGAGCCGAGTCCTGGCGGTCGAGACTGCATCCAGAGAGGTGGAGTAGACGACCTTGTCCGCCGCCTGCCAGACGTCTGCGAATTCAGCCCTGAGGTCCGATTGAGCCGCCAGGGCGGGATCGGTCTCCCAGACGGCCATCGTCTCGTACAAGCGCCGCCCGTAGAGGTAGGTGCCGACCGGGCGCACGAGGTCAGTGATGAACGCGAATTGCTCGTCGTCCGGATTGGTCCACCCGAAGCCGCCGTGCTCGTCCTCGATGAACCCGTCGAGCGACACGTTCGACACGTAGATCAGCTTGGCCACGTGCTACTCCTGACGTTGTCGGTGCCCGCGACCCAGTCAGAATCGTCGGAACGTCGTCCGTGTCCTTCGATGCCCGATATCGGCTCGCGCTTCGCCCTTCGGCGGAGGAGCCGGTACACGGTGGAACCGCACGTTCCGCAGAAGTGGAGCGACACGCTGTTCTCGTCACTGCCGGCGATCCCCACGCCGTCGATCTCGACCCCGTTGCAGACGTTCGGCTCGCCGAAGTACGCGATGACCTGCGCGAGGGTGCCGGTTTGCTTCTGACAGACGCCGTAAGGGGCACATGACTCGATCGTGGCGATCCTCGTCGTCAGTACGTGTCGAGCTCGACTGGTGACGCCGATCGCGTCAACAGCCGCCGCCGTCTTCGCGATGGCCGGAACCAGATCTCCGCTGCAGACGTGGTTCGCTCAAGAGTCGGTTTCGGCCGGCTTCGACGCCGGGCTGGAAGCCGGTCTCGTAGTACCAGCGCATGCGCCAGAGCCCGTTCGCGAGCCAGAGCGCCCGGTAGGTGCGGTCATTGGTGGCGTCGAACAACGAGGGGTCGCCATAGCCGGCCTGTATCCACTCGACCGGGAAGCGCTCGCCTTCCGAGAAGTCCCACTTGGCGAAGTCGCTCGCTGCGGGTTCGGCCGCGACCTCGCCGAAGTCGATGATCCCCGACAGGTGCCCGTCGTGCACCAAGACGTGATCGGCCAACAGATCGTTGTGGATCAGGGCGACGCGAGGGGGCGCCGCCCGGAACGAATCGACGATCTCACCCAGCCAGCCTCGGATCGTCGCCGCCCCGAGTCCGACGGAACGTCCAGCTTCCTCGAACACATGCCCCGCAGTTGTCAGTCCGGCCAGCCAGTCGTCCAGCGTCGCCACCTTGCCTACTCCGGAGCCGTCGAGATAGCCGAAGCCTCGCACCGGGATCGAGTGCAGCTCCGTCAACCAAGCCCCAACCTCTCCGAGCACCCGGCGAACGTCGAGCTCGTCGGGGTTGACGTCGCAGAGTCGCTCGCCCGGCAGCTTCTCCATCACGATGATGGATCGCCGCTCGTTCCCGACCTCGACGCGACGGAGAGCCTGGACACGTGGTGCGCGAATGCCCCGAGAGGCGCACTGGTCGATCACCCACGCCTCCCGCTCGTGCGCCTCGGGCCCCCGATGCGAAATGCGCACGATCAAGGACGGAGCGCGCTCCAACGTGACGTCGTAGACCTCGTTCTGCTCCCCCGCGACAATCCGGCGGACGGCCAGGACCGGCGCCTTCGCGACCTCGCCGACCGCCGCCGCCACGACGCTCGGCTGTGTTGCCCATCCCTGGTGCAGCGCGGCGAGATGTCGGCTGCGGTCGAGGTCAGCTGGTGGTTTGACGTCGTCCCCCGACACCGCCCGACCGTAACTCGCCGCTGCCTTCGAGGCGGATGGCACGCGTCAACCGACGAGGCTGCACCTGACGGCCCGGACCCGACTCTGGCGAGGGCGCCCGTCGCCGGACGACAGAAGGCGCGTACAGGGCCTCAGAACGGCAGCTCGAGGGGCGGTGCGATCTTGGCGAGCAGGTTGCGCAGCCTGACCTGGTCGTTCGTGCTCAGTGCGTTGAGTGGAGCCTGGCTGATGACCCGCTCGAAGAGCTCGCGGCGCACCGCCTCCCCTTTGTCGGTCAGCACGAGTCGCCGCACGCGGCGATCGTCAGGGTCGATCGTTCGACTCACCAAGTCGCGTTCCTCGAGCCGGTCGACGATGTCGGTGACGTTCGAGGCGTCGAAGTGCAGGCAGTGCGCGAGCTCACGTTGCGAGCACGGCTCCTCGAGGTGCTTGAGCGCGTCGAGTTGCGACAGCGTCAGGTCGAACTCGGATGCCAGTGCCGAGATGTGCTCTTTCATGACGCGAACGACGCCGTTGAGGTGGCGCAGCACATCGCGCGTCAGATCGTCGTCTTCACGACTGGACATCGCGCGCTCCTGTGGTAGTATCAATGGTTGGGTCACCCAATGGTCGGGCTAACCATTTGAGCATACCACCGAGCCCGTACGGAGGAACGCAGCATGTGGGGTCGTGGGGACAGTCGAATCGCGGAGTACCGGGCGCTGTCGCTGTTCGAGGGCTGTTCGCCCTCCGAACTGCGCCGCGTCTCCAGCGGGGCAGCCAGGCTCAGCGTCGCCGCAGGGACCGTGCTCGTGCGCGAGGGCCAGCGTCAGGGGCAGTTCGTCATCGTGTTCGGCGGAGTGGCGGACGTGTGGCGCGGCGGTCGGCAGATCGATCAGATCACCGCCGGTGATTCCTTCGGCGAGATCGGGCTGATCCGACGGGTCCGCGAACCAGCCACGATCGTCGCCCGCACGGAGATGAGCATCGACGTCATCGCGGGCGCAGAGTTCCGGACGGCGTACGCCGACTCGGCGCTCGTCCGTCATCGCCTCGAATCGAAACTCGATCAGCGCCTGGCGAGCTGGCATCGAGCACCGGGCCTGACGCTCGAGCAGCGCCCCGTCATCAGCCCGCGGCCCTCGAGCTTCCGCCCGAGCCGTCCCCGCACTGGCACGTCGCGTTCGACGAGACCCGGCACGACCCGATGCCCGACTCGACGGTAGCGGGGTGTCCCTCTCGTCACGGGCGGTTGTCGCCGGCACCCGGTTCCGTCAGGTGAGCCGGGCTGCTCGCAGCGCGGATCGCCGGACCTTTCCGGCGTCGTCGCGGAGGGGCTCGTCGACCCGTTCGATCCTTCGCGGAAGCTTGTAGGCGGCGAGTCGCTCATGCAGGTGCGCGAACAGCGCGTCGTCCGACGTCGGTTCGGACAGTTCCACCAGTGCGTAGGCGATGTTGCCGAGGTCGTCGTCGGGGAAACCGAACGACGTCTCCCCCACGGCGGCCCTCCCGCCAGCCCCCGAGACCGCGATCGGCCATCTCCGAGACGAACGCGACGTTACCCCGGCTCGCTCGACACGGCAGCGTCTCCGTCGACGAGCATCGCGAGGTACCGATCGCGGTCTCGGTGCGGGCTCGGGACGACATCCACTGTCGTCAGCCCCGCGCGGTCGAGCGCGGCGCGGTACTCGTCGTCGGAGAACAACGTGAGTGTGTGGGTCTCGCTGAGATGCTCGACGCCGGTGGTCGTCCCGATCAGGAAGTGCAACTCGAGGGTCGTTCGACGGTCTTCGCGAGAGGAGCGGATCACTCGAGCTGCCGCGATTCCGGGCGCGTGTCCCGACACCGCCTGGACCGTGCCCGGATCGTTCCACGCCTCGGGACGCACCCAACCGTCGATCACCAGGACTCCGCGATGGTTCAGGTGGCGCGCCATCGTCCGAATCGCGTCGGCGAGGTCGTCGGTCGAGGGCATGTAGCCGATCGCGCTGAAGAGACACGTCACCGCGTCGAAACGACGACCGAGGTCGAAGCTGCGCATGTCCGCGGCGACGAAGGGGACCCCGGGTAGGAGCGCCGCGGCTTCGGCGAGCATGTGCGGCGAGCAGTCGAGGCCCGCAACGTCGTAGGCGTCGGCCAGGTACCTGAGGTGCGTGCCGGTTCCGCACCCGACATCCAACAGCGTGCGACTCCCCGGTCGTAGCTCCTGGATCACCCGATCGAGATCTGCGGCCTCGGCCGCGTAATCCTTTCCGGCCGCGGCGCACAGCACGTCGTACACGACTGAGCTTCGACCGAACGAGACGTCGTGCACCTCGCCAGCATGAACCGGCGACGCCGACTCACGACGCTCATTTTTCCACTCGCCCCATGGCGACTCGCGTGCCCTCGGCGATGCCCGGGGCGCACCGGGGAGGCGACCGCACCGGCGCCGCTCGGACCGATAGATTGGGCGATCGCCCCAAAACGGCTCGACGTGCTGTACTCCTGCACCGAGAGCACCGGGGCGCGACCGAGGGGGAACACATGAGGCAGCACATCCGGGCAACGCGCGCGGTGGCCGTCGCCGTCGTGGCCGCCGCCTTGGCGCTGGCGACCCAACCGGCGATGGCGGCGCCACGCCAGGCTCCCCGCGGCGTGGACAAGTCGGGCATCCTGCAGTACGGCGCGGATCTGGGATCGCAGGGCGGGCCGCGCTTCGACGTGGCCTCGGGCGGCGGATCCCTGGGAGATCTCTCGGCACCGATCTGGATGTTCGGGATCTACGACTTCTTCATCCGCACCGACGAGAACGGGAAGCTGATTCCCGGGCTCGCGACCAAGTGGACCACGCCCGATCCGAAGACGGTGCTCGTCACGATCCGGTCCGGCGTGAAGTTCCAGGACGGGACCGACTTCACGCCCGAGGCGGTGAAGGAAGGATGGGACCGGTCCCGGACCACGACCCTCGTGACCGAGCCCACGTGGGGCAAGGTTGCATCGGTGCAGACCGTCGGCACCAACCAGGTGCAGGTGAACCTGTCGGCGGCCGTGGCCGGCAGCTTCGTGAACAACATCCTCACCTCCCTGTGGGGTGCCGTGCCGTCACCGGCGGCGGTCGCGAAGTACGGCGACCAGTACGACGAGCACCCGGTCGGCGCCGGGCCGTACGCGTTCAAGTCGTTCGCACCCGACCAGAAGATCTCACTCCGCCGATGGAGCGGGTACTGGGAACCGAAGACGCAGCAACTCGGCGGCATCGACCTCATCCAGACCGGAGCCGGCGCGCCGACGGTCGCGAGCCTTCAGACGAGCCAGATCAACATGGCCCAGATCTCCTTTGCGGAGTACCCGCCGCTCAAGAACGCGTCCGGCATCACCGTGTCGTCGTTCCCGGCAACCGACTCGGACGTGCTCCTCCCGTGCACGACGAACGGCCCGTTCGCCTCGCTCGGCGCGCGCAAGGCGCTCACCACCGGGATCGACCGCAAGGCGATCAACCAGGCCGGCCTGTCCGGTACCGGCTTCCCCACCGAGAGCCTGTTCCCGACGTCGTCGCCGTTCTACTCGGCGGCCTACGACAACAAGTACCCCTACAGCCAGGCCAAGGCGAAGCAGCTCGCCAAGGCCGCGGGCATCACCCCGGGCACCAAGGTCAAGCTGATGGTGACCACCGCGGGACCGGGGCTCGACCGGATGTCACAGATCATCCAGTCGGAGTTGAAGGCGCTGGGCTTCGACGTCCAGATCATCCCCTCGTCGCAGGACGACTTCATCACCGATTTGCAGCGCAACAACCCCGATCTGCTGCTGCTGCCGAGTGACGCCGGCAACATCAAGTACTTCCTGCCGTCGGACGCGGTCGTCCCGTGGTGCCATTTCGGGACTCCGCAGTTCAACCAGGCGCTGAGCACACTGGACCAGGTCGGCGGCACGTCGCCCGAGGCGAAAGCCCCGTGGCAGGTGGTCCAGCAGGTGGTCCAGGACCAGCTCCCGTGGGTCGTCGTGGTCCGCACCCCGGTCCTGCTGGCTCACGCCACGCAGGTGCGCGGCGTGTCCGTCGACCCGGGCGGCACGCTCCTCATCTGGAAGCTGTTCATGACGTCGACCTGAGCCGAACGGCTGCGAGGCGGGTAACCCGCCGAGCAGTGAGGCGGGGCCCGAGCGGCCCGGCGGCGAAGCCGCCATGAGCGGGAATGTGGAAAGGAGTTGCGGCGATTCAGCCGCAACTCCCGAGCCGAACGCGCGCCTCGGCCACCGACGCGCCCGCGAGCTGCGGGCCGCTCGTGTGGAGATGGCAGAAGACGGTCGTCCCGTCGGCGCACTCGAATGCCGGCGGCTCTTCCTGACGGCACACGTCCATCGCGTACGGGCAACGGGTGTGGAAGTGGCACCCCGTCGGGGGATTCGCCGGCGACGGGACGTCGCCCTCGAGGATGATCCGGCGCCGCTCCCGTTGGCGCGCCGGGTTGGGGACCGGGATGGCCGAGAGCAGTGCCTCGGTGTAGGGATGTCGTGGCGTTCCCTCGACCGAGGCCGCCGGTCCCACCTCGACGATGCGCCCGAGATACATCACCGCGATCGTGTCGCTGACGTGGGCCACGATCGCGAGGTCGTGCGCGATCAGGAGGTAGGCCACGCCGAGCTCACGCTGGAGGTCGGCGAGCAGGTTCACGATCTGCGCCTGGGTGGACATGTCGAGGGCCGTGACGGGCTCGTCGAGCACGAGCAGCTTCGGGCTCACCCCGAGCGCGCGCGCGATGGCCGCGCGCTGGAGCTGGCCGCCCGACACCTCGTTCGGGAAGCGCTCGGCGAACTCGACCGGGAGCCCGACGAGGTCGAGCAGTTCGGCGACGCGGACACGCTGGGCGGCGCGTGTCAGTCCGAGGTGGGCTTCGAGCGGTTCACGCATGCTGTCGCCGACCGTCGCCGAGGGATCGAACGACGAGTACGGGTCCTGGAACACGGCCTGCACGTTCCGGCGCACACTCCGCAGGGCCTTGCCCTGCAGCTTCGTGATGTCGACACCGTCCACCCAGACCTGGCCCGCGGTCGGCTCGATGATGCGCAGGACGAGGCGTGCGAACGTCGACTTGCCCGATCCGGACTCGCCGACGAGCCCGACCGTGCGACCGGCCGCGAGCTCGAAGTCGACGCGGTCGACCGCGAGGACCGTCCCGACGGTGCGGCGCAACAACTGGCTCTCGATGGGGAACGCCTTGGTGACGCCGACCGTCCGGACGAGCGGCGCCGGCGGCGCGTCGCCGTTGCTTCCCGTGCCAACACCCGGGTACTCCGCTCCCACCGTCAACGCGCACCTTCGAGGTGGAGGTCGCCGACGCGCAGACAGCGGCTGAGCACGCCGTCGCCGGAGACCGGCACCAGCGGTATCGGCGCGGACGCACACTCGTCACGCGCGTACGGACAACGCGGCGCGAAACGGCACCCGGCGGGGAAGAGATACGCAGGGGGCACGGTGCCGGGGATGACGAACAGCTCCTCGCCGCGTGCTCCCGCGTGCGGGGTGGCGCGGAGCAACCCCTCGGTGTACGGGTGCGCGGGCGCCGAGAAGATCGCGTCGATCGTTCCCTGCTCCACGATCTGCCCGGCATACATGACGACGACGCGGTCACAGATCTCTGCGACCACACCGAGGTCGTGGGTGACGAAGAGCACACTCAGGTGCAACTCGTCGCGGAGCTTGCGGAAGAGGTCGAGAATCTGCGCCTGAACGGTGACGTCGAGCGCCGTCGTGGGTTCGTCGGCGATCAAGAGCTGCGGCTCGCACACGAGCGCGATGGCGATCATCGCCCGTTGGCGCATCCCTCCCGAGAGTTGGTGCGGGTACTCGTCGAGGCGCTGCCGCGGGCCCGGGATCCCCACGAGGTCGAG
>DASPTH010000373.1:0-21155 GCA_035623515.1 Acidimicrobiia bacterium | reverse complement strand
GGTCAGCTCGGTCGGCCACCGTCCGGACGGTACGTGGACGTTCGACGACGGCGTGACGCGTGTGTTCGACGACATGCTGGCGCGGTCGATCCCGCAACTCGACGTGATGCGCGAGCTGGTGTTCCGCGTGGGCAGCGCCTTCGTGCGGCCGGGATCGGCCGTGGTCGACCTCGGCTGCAGCCGCGGCGGCTCGCTGGCCCGGTTCGTCGACGGGTGCCCGGACGCGACGTTCGTCGGCGTCGACCGCTCCGCGCCGATGCTGGCGGCCTGCCGTGACCGGTTCGGCGAGGAGGTCGCGCAGGGACGGGTTCGCCTCGAGGCGCTCGACCTCGACGAGGCCTACCCGGCGGCGCACCCGAGTCTCACGCTCGCCGTCCTCACGCTCCAGTTCGTGCAGCCGGAAGTGCGCCCGCGGGTCGTGCGCGACGCGTACGAGCACGCGCGGCCCGGTGGCGCGATCGTCGTCGTCGAGAAGGTGCGGGGCGGTTCGGCGGAGAGCGACGCGCTCCTCACCGCGCTCTACGAAGCGATGAAGCGCGCGAACGGGTACTCCGACGCCGACATCGAGCGCAAGCGCCTGAGCCTCGACGGGGTCCTCGTGCCGCTCACGCCCGCCGAGAACGTCGAGTTGCTCGAGCAGTCGGGCTGGCACGACGCGGAGTGCTTCTGGCGGTCCCTCAACTTCGCCGCGTGGGTCGCGGTGAAGTTGTGACGTTCCGCAGCGTCCTGCGGAGCGTCACACCGCCGATCGTGGTGACCGGCTGGCGGCGCGCGCGGGAGCGACTCGCCGGTGGCGCGGGCCAGCCGGAGTGGGAGTACGTCCCCGACGGGTGGGCCGGGGGGCGCACCGTGGCGAGGGGAGGCGGCTGGGACTCGCCGACCATCCCCGCCGCGTACCGGGCCAAGCTGGCCTCGTACCGCGCCGTCGTCGACGGGACCCGACCGCTCGCGGTTTCGACGTCGCCGAGTGCGCTCGGCCACGCCGAGAGCGTGGGCGAGCAGAACACGCTCCTCGCCTTTGCCTACGCGCTGACCCTCGCCAGCCGGGACCGCGACACCGTCTCGGTCCTCGATTGGGGCGGCGGCATCGGGCTGTACGCGCTCCTCGCGCGCGCATTCCTCCCCGACGGCGTGCACGTCGAGTACCACGTGCGGGACGTACCCTGCGTGTGCGCGGTGGGTCGCGCCGCGCTGCCCGAGGTCCACTTCCATGAGGACGACACGGGACTCGACCGCACGTTCGACCTCGTGGTCGCGAGCAGCTCGATCCAGTACGAGCCGGACTGGAAAGCGCTGGTGGCGCGGCTGGCGCACGCCGCCGCGCGGTACCTCTTCCTCACACGCGTGCCCGTCGTGTTCGCGAGCCCGGCCTTCGTCGTGGTGCAGCGCCCGCGGCAATGGCCGGGCGTCGAGTACCCGAGCTGGGTGTTCAACCGCGACGAGCTGGTGGAGTGCGCGTGCGATCACGGCATGACGCTGCGTCGCGAGTACCTGCTCGCGTACCGGCCGGTCGTTGTCGGCGCGCCCGAGCAGCAGGAGACGCGCGGGTTCCTCTTCGCGCCCGCGCCCGCACGCGGTGGTTGACGAGCGAGGCGGCGTCCGCTTCTTCAGCGTCACCGACGCCGAGCACTACCTCGGCCTCGTGGCGATGGTGCGGTCGCTGCGGCTCCAGGGCCACCGCGACGCGCTGACCGTGCTCGACGTCGGCCTCACCGCGGAGCAGCGGCGCGCGCTGCCGGCCGGCGTGCACGCGGTGCATCGCACCGAGGCCGACGGGCGGCATCCGTTCTTGCTGTCACCGTTCGCGGCATTGCTCGACCACCGCGGGACGGTCGTGGTCATCGACTCCGACGTGATCGTCACCGCGTCGCTCGCGCCGGTGCTCGCGGACGCGCAACGGGGCCAGGTGTGCGCGGCGCCCGACCGCCTCCCCGACCGCTGGTTCGCCGAGTGGGAGTCGCTCTTCGAGCTGGGCGCGCCGCTGCGGCGACAGGTCTACGTGAACGCGGGTTTCGTCGCCTTCGACACCGCGCATCATCCCGACCTGCTCGCGCGGTGGTGGAAGTGCTGCGACGGGCTCGTCGGCCGCGCGGAGGTGGGGATGCCGCGGAGCGATCCGCGCAGCCTCCTCGACCAGGACGCGCTGAACGCGCTCTTGATGTCGGAGGTCGGTGCCGAGCGGCTGTCGTTCCTCGCCGCCGAGACCGCCATCCAGGGCAGGACCCGCTTGGCGCGCACGCGCGTCGTCGACCGCCGGCGGTTGGCATGCCGCTACGAAGGACACGCGACCGTGTTGCTGCACGCGATCGGCAACCCCAAGCCCTGGCAGCGCGAGGCCCAGCCCGCCCTGCGCCGCACCGCCTACGTGCTGTGCCTCCGCGAGCTCCTGGCCCGGCGACCGCCCGCCACCGAGTACGCGCCGGCCTGGTTGCGGCCGGGGTCGGCGGGCCGGGCCGCCCTCGAGGTGACGGTCGCGGCGGCGTCGGCACGACGCTGGTGGAGCGACGCGCGCCGTGCCGCGGGCCGGCTCAGGCGGCGGCTCCGGGCACCGTCATGACGTGTTGTTCTTCTGGGGCAGCTTCGGCGCGATCCAGTCGATGAACGCGTCGGCGCTGCGCGTCTGCATCCACGCGGTCCCCGGGCCGGTCAACTCGACCACGAGCCCCTCGCCGCCGAGGAACGTGCTCTTCCAACCCGCGAACTTGCGGACCTGGTAGCCGACGCCGTCGGTGAAGCCCACGATGTGACCCGAGTCGACGGTGTGGACCTGGCCGTCGTCGAGGGGGATCTCGGCGATCGCGCCGTAGCTCGACACGAACACGTAGCCGGGCCCGGTGACCTTCAGCAGGAAGAGCCCCTCGCGCGAGAAGAAGGTCTTCGCGCCTCCCCATTTCGTGTCGACGTCCACGGCCGCTTCGCTCGCCAGGTAGCAGCCCGAGGTGAGGTACACGGTCTCGGCGCCGAGCGTGCGGTGCACGATGTCGCCGGGGAGCGGCGGGGCCAGCGCCAATTGGGTGCGTTCCTTCGCGGTGTAGGCGTTCATGAAGAAGCTCTCACCACCGAGCGCGGCGCGCTTCAGCCCCTTCAGCAAGCCGCCGGCGCCGCTGGCGCTCGTCTCCACCTCGAGCTGCGGCCCCATCGACACCATCGCGCCCGCCTCGGCGCGCACACTCTCTCCCGGGTCGAGGGTGAGCGTCGCCAGCGCGTACGCGGGACCGTATTGGATCTCGTGCTCCATATCGTCCTCCTGGGACCGGCCGGCTCGGTCGACCTCCGTTCGGGGCGACGCTACCGTTCCGCGCGAGCGGTCGTGCACGCGCATCTTGGTAGCGTGACGCGCCGCGGCCATGCCGACCGGGGGGTGCGATGACCGACACCACGACGAGCCCACCGCCGGATCCGCGGCTGGTGCACCTCGCCCGGGGCACGATGCTCACGTACTGGGCCGGTGAGCAGCCCGACCGGCTCGCGGTGCTGAGCGACCGGGGCAACCGCACCTTCGCCGAGCTGAACGCGCGCGCCAACCGGCTCGTGCGCGCGCTGCGGCGGCGTGGCGTGGAGGTGGGCGCGGGAGTCGCGCTGCTGTGCAGCAACCGCCCCGAGTTCGCCGAGGTGTGGGGCGCGTGCACGCGCGGCGGCTTTCGCCTCACGCCGATCAACTGGCACCTCACGGGCGAGGAGGCGGGGTACATCGTCGACGACTGCGACGCGCGCGTGATCGTGGCCGACGCGCGCTTCGCATCCACGGCAATGGGCGCGGCGGCGTGCGCGCCCGGCGCCACCGTCCGGCTGGCCGTCGGTGGCGAGATCGACGGCTTCGAGTCCTACGACGACGCGCTGGCCGACGAGGACCCCGCCGACATCGACGACCCGACGCCCGGGGGACAGATGCTCTACACGTCGGGCACGACCGGGCGACCAAAGGGCGTCACGCGGAACACGGCGGCGATGGCGAGCGCGGCCGCGTCGCCGGCGAGCGCGAGCGCCGCCGTCGCCACCACCCGGCTCGCGCTGATCAACGCGTACGTGCCCGGCGACGACCTGCACCTCTGTACCGGTCCCCTCTACCACGCAGCCCCGCTCGCGTTCTCGCTGTCGCTCCCGCTGGCGAGTGGCGTCGGCATCGTGCTCATGGACGACTGGGACGCCCAGGAGACGTTGCGCCTGATCGACGCGCACGGCATCACGCACACGCACATGGTCCCGACGATGTTCGTACGGCTCCTCAAGCTGCCCGACCACGTGCGGGAGGGGTACGACCTCTCGACGCTCCGCAACGTGCTGCACGGCGCCGCTCCGTGCCCGCCGAACGTGAAGCAGGCGCTCATCGACTGGCTCGGGCCGATCGTCTACGAGTACTACGCGGCCACCGAGGGCGCCGGCACCGTCGTCGGTCCCGACGTGTGGCTCGAGCACCCCGGCACCGTCGGGCTCGTCGACCCGCCCCAGCACATCAAGATCGCCGACGAGGACGGCAACGAGGTCCCGCGCGGCGAGGTCGGCCTCGTGTTCCTCAAGGCCCCCGACGTCGGCCGCTTCGAGTACTACAAGGATCCCGACAAGACGTCGTCCGCGTACCGGGGCGATTACTTCACGCTCGGGGACGTCGGTTACGTCGACGACGACGGCTACCTCTACCTCACCGACCGCAGCGCCAACCTGATCATCTCCGGCGGCGTCAACATCTACCCGGCCGAGGTCGACGCGGTGCTGATCGAGCACCCCGCCGTCCGCGACGTCGCCACCATCGGCGTGCCCGACCCCGAGTGGGGCGAGGCGGTCAAGGCCGTCGTGGAGCTCCAGGACGGCGTGACGCCGTCACCCGAGCTCGCGCAGGAGCTGCTCGACTACACGCGCGAGCGCCTCGCGCACTACAAGTGCCCGCGGACCGTCGACTTCGTGGACGCGCTCCCGCGCGAGGACACCGGCAAGATCTTCAAGCGCAAGCTGCGCGACCAGTACCGCGCGACTGTTCCGCTCTAGGCGCCTTCGGCGCCGGGCCGCTCGGGCCACGCCTCGCTACGCCGCAGGGCACCCGCGGCGCGGACGCTCGACTCCGGCGCTCCGCTCTCGGCACCTTCGGCGCGGGTCAGTTGCGGGGCAGGTCGCGGAACGGCGTGGTCTTGTCGTTGTTGGGCTCCTTCGGCAGCCCGAGCACGCGCTCGCCGAGGATGTTGTGCTGGATCTCGTCGGTGCCGCCGTAGATCGACGGCCCCGACGCCGCCAGCGCGCCCTCGGTGACCAGGGCGAGGTACGGCTGGCCGGTGACCTCGCCCAGCGCGGCGCGGCCGTCGTCGGTGTACGCGTGCAACGTGCCGTACGGCCCGACGATGCGGAGCCCGACGTCGCGCGACAGGCGCAGGATCTGGCTCATGGCGAGCTTCCCCATGTTCCCCATGCCGGGGATCTCCTTGCCACGGGCGCGGAGCGCCTTGGCCCGCTGGTTCGTCTGGCGCGCGATCTCGTTGAGGATGTGGAGCCGCATGAGGTCCTGGCGGATCACGGGGTCGTCGATCTTGCCGTTCGCCTTCGCCAGCTCGATCAGCACGTTCGCGCCCGCGCCGCCGCGCCCACGCGTCTCGACGCGGCGCCCCACGAAGTCGCCGACCCGGCGGCCGAGATCGCCGGCCACCGTGCCGGGGCTGGCGGTGCCCGCGGCGCCGCCGGCGCCCGCCGACAGCCCGGCACGCTCGAACGCGAGCGTGGTGTTGGCGACGGCCCATCCGTTGTTGACGCCGCCGATCGCGTCGTCGTCACGCACGCGCACGTCGGCGAGGAACACCTCGTTGAACATCGCCCGGCCGGTCATCTCCCGGAGCGGCCGGATGTCGACGCCCGGCTGGTGGACGTCACACACGAAGTAGGTGATGCCCTGGTGCTTCGGGACGTCGGGGTCGGTGCGCGCGAGCAGCATGCCGAGGTCGGCGACCTGCGCGCCGGACGTCCACACCTTCTGCCCGTTGACGACCCATTCGTCGCCGTCGCGCACCGCGGAGGTGGTGAGGCCGGCGAGGTCGGAGCCGGCGCCGGGCTCGCTGAAGAACTGGCACCACGCCTTGCGGCCGGTCACGGTGTCGAGGATGTAGCGGTCGCGCTGCTCGTCGTTGCCGTGCACGGCGATGGTCGGCGCGGCGAGCAGCGTGCCGAGCCCCATCGGGGGCCCGAGCGCGCCGAACTTCCCGACCGTCTGCTGGACGCGGATGCCGTCTTCGCGGGTCATGCCCTTGCCGTACCACGCCTCGGGGAGCGCGGGGAACGCCCAACCCGACGAGCCGAGCCGGTCCCACCACTCGCCGACCGTGATCTCCGGATCCCAGTTCTCCTCGAGCCAGCGCGTGACCACGTCGACGACGTCGGTCTGCGGCGTGACGGTGTCAACCATGCTTCGGGCCTCCGGCCTCGTCGGCGTCGCTGCCGCGCCACGGTACCGCCAAATCGCACGTCGAAGCGCGGGTCGGTGACCGGCGAAGGGGCGCCGCGGCCGGCCGACGGCAAGCGCGATGCTGTCGACGATGGCGCCCGACGACCCGCTCCACCGGGAGTACCCGCCGCTTCCCGAGAAGCCGCCACCCTTCGACCTCGACGCGCTCGGCCGCATCGAGCGGCCGTCGGTCCGCCGCTTCCGGTGGCGCCGGGGCCGGGGGCTCCCGCAACTCGAGGAGGCGGCGCCGAAGGTCACGACCGCGCGCTCGTCGGTCGCGCTGCTCGCCCTCATCCCCGGCTCCGAGCAGTGCGCGGCGATCCGCGACGCGCTCGGGCACGCCGGCGCGCCCTACGCGGTGCCACCGCGGCTGACCCTCCGCAACGGCCTCAGCATGCAGGACGAGCGCGCGTGGCGGGTCGCAGTGGAGCAGGTCACGAGCGCGTGGCGACCCTTCACGGTGCGACTCCGCCCGCCCGAGCTCCTCGACGACCGCATGGTGTGCCTCGCTCCGGTCGGCGACGCGGTGTCCGACCTCCAGCACGCCCTCGGCAGCGCGCTCAGCACGGCCGGCTTCGTGCCCCGGTCGGGCGACGTCGCCTCACCGGTGGTGCTGCTCGGGGGCACGTTCACCGGGCTCAACCGGCAGCAGCTCCACGAGCTCGTCAACGCGGTCGCCGACTCGGTCGACTTCCCCATGGACTTCCGGGCGAGTGCCGTGTACGCGGTCGCCGAAGCCGCCGACGACGCCGACCTGCCCATCGACGCGTTCCCCCTCGCGGGTTGACCCGAACCGTTCACGTTCCCGCCGGCGCCGCGACTTCCTCCGTTCACAGAGGCTCGCTATCTTCGTCGTCAGCCCCCCGAAGCTCCCCCGCTCAGGAGACCCGCATGCCCACCACGACGAAGGCGAAGCCGCGGCTTCCCAGGATCCCCCGGCCGGTGCGCCGGACCCTGGCGCCCGCTCCCCCCGCCCGGCCGATCGCGCACCCCTTCACCCACGCCGACAACGGCACCCGCTGCCCCGCCTGCGAGCTGCGCGAGTACCTCGAAGCCTGATCACGACCCCGCCAGCCACTCGTCGAGCGACGCGTCCTCCCAGTCGGGTGGCCCGTAGACCGTGCGAGGGAGCGGCGTCATCACGTGGGTGTCCCCACCCGTGACGAATTGCGCGGCGCGCCGGTCCCAGGCCACCAACCGGTCATCGGCCTCGCCCTCGTCGCACAGCCCGCGCGCGGTGTCGCGGTTCTGGCGCAGCCGCACCTGCGCCGGGACGTCCGTCGCCCACACCATCACGACCTCGTGCTGGTTCGACAGCACCTCGTACAGGCCGGTGGGCTCGTGGCCGTACTCGCGCATGAGCGGCACGCGCTCGGCGACGACGGCGGCGAGGAACTCGAGTTGCGTGCCCGGGCGCACAGTGAGGATCTCGTTCACGAACAGCGTGCCCCGCACACCGGCGGCCGCCAGTTCGTCGGTGGTGGGGCTCCCCGGCACGCCGCCGCACAGCCGGTCGAAGCCGCCGCGGCGCCACTCCGCCGCCTGGTCCCACCAATCGCCGTAGAAGGCCTTGCGCCGCTTGAGGTTCAGGCGGTCGACGTTGGCCGCCCACCCCATCCACCCCTTGGTCCCCACGTCCCAGATGTTCACGACCTGCGGCCAGCGGCCACCGCCGGCCGCGCAGATGTAGAAGGAGCCCTGCAGCCCGAACATCTCCGGCATGCGCAACACGGGGTCCTGCCAGAGGTGCTCCATGTACGCGTACTGGCCCTGGCCGACGATGTCGACGACCTCATAGAGGTACAGGTTCCGTGCTGGCATCGCCAACCTCCTTGTCGTCCGTGTCGTCCTTGTCGTCCTTCAGGGTGAGCGCGAGCGCGATCTCGACGAGCACGACCGGCGCGAGCACGAGCACGGCCGCCACCAGGTGCGCGCCGAAGAGCACCGCGAACGGGAAGTCCCAGAGGACCTCGAGCGCATTGATCACTTCGTGCTCGAGCACGACCGGGACGGTCACCACCATCACGGTCACGAAGAAGTGCCGTCGCGTGAGCGCCACGGAGCGCGCCATCGCTTCGCGTACGCGCAGGTTCTCGTCGACGAGCAGCGCGCCGGCGAGACAGAACAGCGTGTAGACCAGGAGCCCCGGGATCGCGCCGACCACCGAGGCGATCGCGACCAACCCCGACACCGCGAGGTCGACGCCGAGGATGCGCGCCTTGGGGAGGCTCCGCAGCGCCTGGCCCACCGTCATCACCGGGCCCCCGAAGTCGGTGGCCACGAACCGGTGCATCATGCCCGCGCCGACCGCCGTTCCCGCCGTCACCACCGCGGTCGCGAGGAACACCACGACGCCGACGAACGCGTCGCGGCCACCGCGCGACACCAGGTGCGCGGCTTCCTCCGAGGCGGCGGCGTCGATGAGCGCGATCGGCGCGAACACCACGATCGCGATCCCCGCGATCACGATCGGATGACGGCCGTACACGCCGAACGCGATGCGGACCGCGCGCTTGGCGATCCCCCAGGACGACGGCTCGCCGCTCACGCGTGGGCAGATGGTGACTGACGAGACGTCGTCAACGCGGCCGTTCACGCAACGGCGCGAGGAGCGCCGCCAACTGGCTCGGCCGCGTGACGCCCGGCACCGCGCCCGCCACCCACGAGGGCTCCGGGACCGCGTCGGTGCGCGCCCACTCCGGCGAGGCGGGCCAGTGCTTGCGCGTCATGCGGTCGGCCGGCGAGGTGACGCCCATCTTGGCGCACGCCTCGTCGTACAGCTTGGCGGTGCGGCGCGCCCCGCTCAGGTCCCAGAAGTCCTCCTCGGCCGACCACTTCCCGTCGCCCGCGTACCAGAGGGTCGACAGGCCGGGGAAGTCGAAGTAGGCGGGGCCGTCCGGGTCGGGGTTGTCACGCCGGTTCTGCATGTGGAAGCAGACCTTCTCGTCGTCGATCGTGTACCAGTCGAGGACGGTGTAGATCTCCGGGACGCCGCCCATCGACGCCGCGATCCACACCTTCATCTCGTCCTTGCCGTACAGAGGTCCCCAGAAGTGGTCGCAGTAGTACACGTCGTCGGTGTAGAGATCGACCCACGTGGCCCAGTCCTCCCCGACCGGTCCGGTGGCGAACCAGTGCGCGAACGCTTGCTCGACTTCGTCCCGCGGGAAGTCGGTCACGCCGCGGAGCGTAACGCACGTCGGTAGGCTCCCGGGATGGTGCGAGCGGTGCGGAGCGACGGGAACGGCGGCGTCGCCGTCGTCGACGTGGACCTCGTCGAACCCGACTACGCATCCGACCCGGTGCACGTACGGGTCACGTCGGCGAGCATCTGCGGGTCGGATCTCAAGTTGCTGTCGTGGAACCTCCCGGCGACGATGGGCCACGAGTTCGCAGGCGTCCTCGACGACGGGACGCCCGTCGCGGTCCAGCCGAGCGTTCCGTGCGGCGAGTGCGACCAGTGTCTCGCAGGGAACGACAACCTGTGCCGCGCGAGCGGCGAGCGCGTCCTCGGCATCTTCAGCGACGGCGGCCTGGCCGACGCGGTCGTCGTCGACCGCAAGGACCTCGCGGTGCTCCCACAGGGCGTCGGCACCGACGTGGGCGCACTCGCGGAGCCCGTCGCGGTGGCGGTCCGCGCCGCGCACCGCGCCGGGCTGCACGGCGACGCCCCGCCCGGGCGCGTGCTCGTGATCGGCGCCGGCAGCATCGGCCTGGCGCTCGTGACGGTGGCGCGCCACCACGGGGCCGACGTCGACCTCGTCGCGCGCCACCCCGCCCAGCGCGACGCCGGCGAGCGGCTCGGCGCGAGTCTCGCCGTGGGCGACGAGTACGACGTCGTCCTCGACTGCGCCGGGAGCCAGTCGTCGCTCGACACCGCGATCGGGCACGTCCGGCCCGGAGGAACGATCGTGGTGCCGGGCACGTGGTTCGACCCCGTGCAGATGGGCACGTCCTTCCTCATGAAGGAGGCTCGACTCCTGCCGTCGTACACCTACGGCCATCACCGCGGCGTGCGCGAGTTCGACGAAGCGGTCGAAGTCCTCGCCGCGCACCCCGAGCTCGCCGACACGATCGTGACGCACCGCTTCCCGCTCGACGACGCGCCGGAGGCATTCCGTGTCGCAGCCGACCGCGCCCACGGCGCGATCAAGGTGGTGATCGAACCATGACCTCTTCCGCGCCCAACACGCTCCGCATCGGTGACCTCGAGGTTCTGTCGGTGTTCGACGGCGCGGCGAAGGTGCCGGCGACCGCGGCCTACCAGATGGGCCCGCCCGGCACGAAGGGCGGCGACGACGCCGATTGGGAGCCGCACCGCGACCTCCTCGACGACGGCACCGTCGAGTTCGTGTTCGGCGGCTTCGTGATCCGGGGTGCGGGCGATCGCGTGCTCCTCGTCGACGGTGGGATCGGCGCGGTCGAGGAGCCGCCGCACGGGATGAACGGCGGTCAGTTGCTCGCCAGCCTCGCGGCCGCGGACCTCTCCGCCGACGACGTGACCGACGTCCTGTTCACGCATCTCCACTTCGACCACATCGGCTGGGCGTCGACCGACGGCGTTCCGGTGTTCCCGCGCGCGACGTATCGCTGCGACGTCCGCGACTGGGATCACTTCGTGGGCTCCGACAACTTCGCCACGGAGCGACTGCGGCCAGTGGAGGACCGGCTCGAGACCTGGGACGGCGACACCACCATCGCGCCGGGCATCGACGCGAGGCTGTGCGCGGGCCACACTCCCGGGAGCACGCTCATCGTGCTGTCGTCGGGTGAACAGCGGGCGATGTTGCTCGGCGACGTGGTGCACTGCGCGGTCGAGCTACTCGACGACGAATGGGGCGGCGTCGCCGACGTGGATCCCGACATGGCGCAACGCGCGCGCAACGCGCTCGCCCGCGAGCTCGAGGGCACCGACGTGCCCGTCGCCGCCGCGCACTTCCCCGGCCTGAAGTTCGGGCGGGTGCTCTCCGGCCGGGGCCGCCGCCAGTGGGTGTTCGACTAGACGGACACGCGAGAGAGGGGAACCCCGTGGGACGGTTGGAGGGCAAGGTTGCGATCGTCACCGGTGCGGCGCGCGGAACCGGCGCCGAGATCGCCCGGCACTTCGACGCCGAGGGCGCGGACACCGTGCTCGTGGACGTGCTCGACGACCGTGGCGAAGGAGTCGCGAAGGAGCTCAGCGACCGCGCGACGTACCGGCACCTCGACGTGACCAGCGAACGCGACTGGCAAGAGGCCGTCGACGAGCTCCGCGCCCGCCACGGCCGCATCGACGTGCTCGTGAACAACGCCGCGGTGTTGCACCTCGCGACGATCGACATGACGACCGTCGACGCTTGGGAACGCGTGCTGCGCGTCAACTGCCTCGGCCCGTTCCTCGGCGTCCGCGCCGTGCTGCCGCTGATGCGCGCCGGCGGCGGCGGGTCGATCGTGAACATCGGTTCGATCGACTCCATCACCGGCACGTCGCTCACTGCGGCCTACACCACGTCGAAGTTCGGCATCCGCGGCTTCACCAAGGTGATCGCGCTCGAGAACAAGCGTTTCGGCATCCGCGCCAACGTCGTGTGCCCGGCTGCCGGCAATCCCGAGATGCACCCGCCGATCGTCGGGTGGGAGGACCTGCAACGACCCACGTTCGAGGACCCGGACCGCCTGAACCGTGGACCGTCGGCCGTAGCGCCCGCCGCGGTGTACTTCGCGTCCGACGAGTCGCGGCTGTGCAACGGCACCGAGCTCCTGCTCGACGGTGCCGGTAGCGCTGGCATCTACGTCGACCTCCCCGACCACCTCTACGTGCAACTGGAGGAGTGATGTCCACCGAGATCGTGCTCGTGGAGACCGCCGACCGCGTCGCCACGGTCACGCTGAACCGTCCCGAGGTGCGGAACGCGCTGAATGCCGAGCTGATCGACGCGGTCCGCGACCGGCTCCGGGAGTGCGACGACTCGGGTGCCGTCGACGCGATCGTCCTCACCGGCACCGATCCCGTGTTCTGCGCCGGCCTCGATCTCGGGTACCTCGGCGACCGCGTGCAGCGCGAGGTCGACGGCGCGCCGGTCGTGTTCCCCGACCACCCGGTGCCGCCGCACACGAAGCCGATCATCGGCGCGATCAACGGGGCCGCGGTCACCGGCGGGCTCGAGCTCGCGCTCGGATGTGACTTCCTCGTGGCGTCGGAGCGGGCGCGCTTCGCCGACACGCACGCACGCGTCGGCGTGGTGCCCGGGTGGCGGCTCTCGGTCGAGCTGCCCGAGGCCATCGGCTACCGGCGCGCGAAGGAGATGAGCGCGACCGGTAACTTCGTCGACGCGCCGACCGCGCTCCTCTGGGGACTCGTGAACCACGTGGTGCCGCACGAGGAACTGTTGCCGTTCTGCCGCCAGCTCGGCGCCGACATCGCGTCGAACGACAGTGCGACCGCGCGCGCCATCCTCACCACGTACGACGACGAGCGGGAACTGGTCGACGGACCGCGCGCGGCGATGGAGCTCGAACGCTTCCGCGAGTGGCACGAAGCGGGCAAGGGCGCCGCGGCCGGCATCGAGGAACGGCGCCACGCAGTGATGGCGCGGGGCCGGGAGCAGGCCCGCTGACGCGCGTTTCCTCGACCGGGTAGATTCCGGCTCATGGCTGACGCAGACCACGATCACATCATCGACACCGGCAAGGGCGAGTTCGCGCTGTCGGAGCTCGGACACCTCATGCCGGGCATGGCGGAGATCATGCCGCTCGTCGGCGGCCGGATCTGGAAGTGCTATTACGCGGGCAAGGCCCAGAACAGGGCGCTCGCGCGCTTCCAGCTCAGCGAGGCCGTCAACCTCATGGAGAAAGGCGCGTTCCTCCGCCCGAAGTACGCGGAGAACATGGAGAAGTTCATCAACGAAGAGGTCGCCTCCGTGCGCAAGGCGATCGAGTCGGAGGACTGGGACGCCTTCGAGGCGTCGTTCCACGAGATGGTCGGCGCCGCCAACGCGTACCACGAGGTCTACGACAAGGAATTCCTGCGCTGGAAGATCCCGTCGGAGCCGCCGCCCGATCTCGACTTCACGCCCCGTTCGTAACCGCGCCCGGGTGAATCCCGTCGGCGACAGCTGGAGCCCGGAGCAGTACCACCGGTTCCGCGACGAACGGTCGCAGCCCTACTTCGACCTGCTCGCGCTGGTCGAGCGCGACGTCGACCGCCCACGCGTCGCCGACCTCGGCTGCGGCACCGGCGAGCTGACTGCGGAGGCGCACACCGCCCTGGCGGCGCGTGCCACCGTCGGGATCGACAACTCGCCCGCCATGCTCGGGCAGGCCGCGCGCCTCGACGTGCCCGGGCTCACGTTCGCCGAGGGTGACATCGGCGAGTTCTCCGACCCCGACGGGTTCGACGTGATCATCTCCAACGCCGCGCTCCACTGGGTACCCGACCACGAGCGCGTGTTGGCGCGCTGGCGTGACGCGTTGGCGGACGGGGGTCAGCTCGCGGTGCAGATGCCCACGAACGCCGACCACCCGTCGCACGTCACCGCGCGCGCGGTCGCGGCGGAGGAGCCGTTCCTCAGCGCGTTCGACGGCGACCCGCCCGAGGACCCCGTGCTCCGCGTCATGCCGCCCGAGGACTACGCGGTGCTGCTCGACCGGCTCGGGTTCGGGCGCCAGCACGTGCGCGTGCAGGTGTACCCGGCGCGGCTGGCGTCGAGCGCCGACGTCGTGGAGTGGGTGAAGGGCACCAACCTCACGCGCTTCGAGCGCCGCCTCTCGCCGGAGCACTACGCCGAGTTCCTCGACCGCTACCGCACGCGCCTGCTCGCCGTCCTCGGCGACCAACGCCCCTACTTCTACGCCTTCAAGCGCGTGCTCTTCTGGGCCCGCCGCTGACCCCGCGCCGAAGTTGCGTCACCCACCGACGTATGGCGTCGGTTGTTGACGCAAGTTGCGGGGGGGGCGTGGGGGGGCGTCACAAGTTGATCTGCTCGCCGGTGTCGGCACCGTCCTGGCGCGGGAGCTCCTCGAACGCGGGCGGCGGCTCGCGCCACGAGTCGCGCAGGGTCCCCGCACGCGCGTCCTGGATCGCACGCCACACGCGCTCGGGTGTAGTGGGCATGTCGATGTGACGCACACCGAGGTGGCTCAGTGCGTCGACGACGGCGTTCTGCACGGCCGGCGTCGACCCGACGGTGGCCGACTCGCCGATGCCCTTCGCCCCGAGCGGGTTGAGCGGCGAGGGCGTCTCGGTGTGCGACGCCTCGAACGACGGGAACTCGGCGGCGCTCGGCATCGCGTAGTCGGCGAGCGTCGACGTGAGCGGGTTCCCGTCGTCGTCGTAGACGAAGTGCTCCCACAGCGCCTGCGAGATGCCCGAGGCCAGTCCGCCGTGCACCTGCCCGTCGACGAGCAGCGGGTTGAGGATCGTGCCGCAGTCGTCGACCGCGACGTGGCGGATCGGGACGACGCGCCCGGTCTCCATGTCGACCTCCACCACCGACACGTGCGCGCCGAACGGGAACGACGAGCCCGACGACGAGAAGTCGTGCTGCACGAGCAGCGGCTCTCCCTTGTCGCGCGCCGCGACCGCGAGCTCACCCCAGCCGAGCGCCTTGGCCGGAACACCAGTGACGCCGACCCTGCCGTCCATCGCGATCACGATGTCGTCCGGTGCCGCCTCGAGCAGCTCCGCGGCCAGCTCCTTGGCGCGCTCGGCGACGATCTGCGCGGTCTCGAGCACCGCGCTGCCACCGAGCTGGAGCGACCGCGAGCCGCCGGTGCCGCCGCCGCGTGCCACGAGCGCGGTATCGGACTGCACGAAGCGGATGTTCTCGATCGGGATGCCGAGCTGGTCGGACACGATGGCGGAGTACGCGGTCGCGTGGCCCTGCCCGTGCGCCGACGTGCCCGCCTTGAGCGTGGCGGTGCCGTCGTCGTGCACTTCGATCTCGGAGAACTCCCCGCCGGCGCCTCCGGTGACCTCCACGTAGAGGCAGATCCCGATGCCGAGCTGCTTGGAGTCGCCGCGCTCACGACGCGCCGCCTGCTCGGCGAGCAGCGCGTCGTAGTCGGCGACGCGCAGCGCCTCGCGCAGCGGGGCTTCGTAGTCGCCGCTGTCGTAGGTGACGCCGGTGACGGTGGTGTAGGGGAACTCGTCGGGCTGGATCAGGTTCTTGCGCCTGAGCTCCACCGGGTCCATGCCGAGCTCGTCGGCGGCCATGTCGAGGATGCGCTCCACCAGCGCCGCCGCCTCGGGGCGGCCCGCCCCTCGGTACGCGCCGAGCGGCGTGGTGTTCGTGAGCGCGACGACCACGTCGAACCCGATCTTCGGGATGTGGTACACGGCTTGTGCCATCGTGCGCGTCGAACCCATCGCGAGCGTCCCGCCGAAGCCGCCGTACGCGCCGGCGTCGCCGATCACGCGGCACCGCATGCCGGTGATCGTGCCGTCACGCTTCAACCCGAGCTCCACGTACTGCACCTGCGCGCGCCCGTGCGTCATCGCGATCATGTTCTCGGAGCGTGTCTCGACCCACCGCACCGGCCGCTGCAGCTCTCCCGCGATGCGCGCCGCGATCAGGCTCTCGGCGTTCCAGTGCTTGGCACCGAACGAACCGCCGACGTGCGGCGCGATCACGCGTAGCTTGTTCATGTCGACACCGACCGCGCCGGCGACGAGCATGCGCACCATGTGGGGCATCTGGCACGTGAGGTGCAGCGTGACCTCGTTGCCGAGGCCGTCGTCGCCGGGAACGACCGCGATCGCGTGCCCCTCCATCGGCACGACCGCGACGCGCTGGTTCTCGAACCGGCCCCGCACCACGACCTCGGCGTCTTCGAGGGGGTCACCGGGCGCACCGCGGTTGCCGCTCACGACGTTGCTGCCCAGCTCGTCGAAGAGGATCGGCGCACCGGGACGCAACGCCGCGTCGGGGTCGGAGACCGCGGGGAGCGGGTCGTAGTCCACGACGACGGTCTCGGCGGCGTCGACCGCCTGCGCGCGAGTGTCGGCGGCCACGACCGCCACGATGTCGCCCACGAACCGCACCCGGTCCTGCGCCAGCGCGGGTCGCGTCACCACCGGGTTCAACTTCATGAACTGGAAGTACTCGGGCACGTCGAGGTCGTCCGCGGTCCACACGCCGACGACGCCCGGCATGGTGCGCGCCTCCGAGGTGTCGGTGCCCTCGAGCCGCGCGTGCGCGACGGTGGAGCGCACGAACGCGAGCTCGAGCATGCCGTCGATCTCGAGGTTGTCGATGTAGGTACCGCGCCCGGTGAGCAGGTCGGGGTCTTCCACGCGGCGCACCGGCGCGCCGACCAGGGAGCCGGCGGCGAAGGTGGTGACGTTCACGGTCACAGCTGCACTCCTGCACGTTCGAGCGCGCGTCGGGTGAGCACACGCGCGAGATGACGGCGGAACTCGGGGCTCGCGTTGAGGTCCGACGGCGGGTCGGTGCCCTCGTCGGCCGCCTGCGCGGCGTCGGTGGCCGACGCGCCACCGGCCAGACGCTGCTCGACCGCGGACGCGCGCACGGGCGTGGAGCCCATGTTCACGAGCGCGACGCCGGGGTCGTCACCGGTGACGGCGGCCACGCCGACGATCGCCCAGTCCTGCGCGCGCCGGTTGAACTTCTCGAACGCCCAGCCTGCGCCGTTCGTCTTGCGGACGCGCACTTCGGTGAGCACCTCGTCGGGCGCCAACGCGGTCTCGAGGAATCCTTCGAAGAAGTCGGCAGCCGCGATCGTGCGCTCACCGCCGGGACCGCGCGCGACGAGCGTGCCGCCGAGCGCGAGCACGACGGCGGGGAGGTCGGACGCGGGGTCCCCGTGCGCGAGCGAACCGCCGATCGTGCCGCGGTGGCGCACCTGGGGGTCGCCCACGTGCCCCGCCGCCTCACGCAGCAGCGGAACGTGCTCACCGAGCAGGTCGCTGTGCTCGAGGTCGTGATGGCGGGTGAGTCCGCCGACGGCCACGTGGTCGCCGGCGTCGCGGACGTACGAGAGGTCGCGCAGGCCGCCGAGGTCGACGAGCACGGCCGGTGTGGCCAGGCGCAACTTCATCAGCGGCAGGAGCGAGTGGCCGCCGGCGAGCAGCTTGGCCTCGTCGCCGTGCTCGGCGAGCAGGCCGACGGCGTCGTCCACCGACTCGGCCCGCGCGTACGCGAACTTGGCGGGGATCACTTCGACGCTCCGCTCATGGCCTCGGAGCCGGCGATGACCGCCTTGACGATGTTGTGGTAGCCGGTGCAGCGGCAGAGGTTGCCCTCGAGCCCGATGCGCACCTGCTCCTCCGTGAGCTTGCCGCCTTCCTGAGCGAGGGACACCGCCGCCATCACCATGCCCGGCGTGCAGTAGCCGCACTGGAGCCCGTGGTGCTCGCGGAACGCCTCCTGCATCGGGTGGAACGTGTCGCCGTCGGCGAGGCCCTCGATGGTGGTGACGGCGTGCCCGTCGGCCTGGGCGGCGAGCACGGTGCACGACTTCGCCGACTCGCCGTCGAGCAGCACCGTGCACGCGCCGCACGACGTCGTGTCGCACCCGATGTTCGTTCCGGTGAGGCCGACGACCTCCCGGAGGTAGTGCACCAGGAGAGTCCGTGCCTCCACCTGGTTGGCGGTCGACTCGCCGTTGACGACGATCGACACGCTGACGTTGTCCGATTCACGTGGCATCGGCGGAATCTAGCTTCCGCTCGCGATTGCTTCGCTCCCGGGCCGCTCTGCTCCCTTTCGGCGAACGACTCGCGGCTCGCGGCGATGCCCGCCTCGCGATCGCTCGCCTCGGCGCCGGTGCCGGGAAGCGGGCGCCGCCGGTGGTGTGGTCGAATGGCGACGCATCGTGGCTCGACGGCACCAGGAGGCGATCCATGTACGACGGAATCCTCGCCGAGACCATCACCATCGAGGGCGACGGTGGCGACGACATCCCCGCGTACTTCGCCCGGCCGCTCGGTCCCGGCCCGTACCCGGGGGTCGTGGTGATCCACCACATGCCGGGCTACGACCCGTCGACGAAGGAGATCGCCCGCACGTTCGCCACCGAGGGCTACCTCGCGCTCTGCCCGAACCTGCACCACCGGTTCGCGCCCGGCGCCGAGCCCGGGCCCGCCGCGATGGCCACCCGGGAGGCCGGCGGGGTGCCCGACGCGCAGTGCATCGGCGACGTCGCCGGCGCGATGAAGTACTTGCAGTCGCTGCCGTACGCGAGCGGGAAGGTCGGCGTGATCGGCTACTGCTCCGGTGGGCGCCAGGCGTACGTCGTCGCGTGCAACCTGCCCTTCGACGCCGCCGTCGACTGCTACGGCGGTCGCGTGGTGGCCTCGGCGGACGAGCTCACCGACCGGCAGCCCGTGGCGCCGATCGACATGACACCCGACCTCGGGTGCCCGTTGCTCGGGCTGTTCGGCGCCGAGGACGGCAACCCGTCGCCCGAGATGGTGGCGCAGATCGAGGCCGCGCTCCGGGCCAACGACAAGGACTACGAGTTCCACACCTACGAGGGCGCCGGCCACGCCTTCTTCTCGGTCGACCGCCCCAACTTCAACGTCGCCGCCGCCGCCGACGGCTGGCAGAAGATCCGGGACTTCTTCGGCAAGCACCTGAGCTGAGGGCGCCGAGAACCCCGAACCTGCGTCAGCCACCGACGTAGAGCGTCGGTTGCTGACGCAAGTTCGAAGGGGGTGGCGCGGCGCGGCTACGGGTCCAGTCTCGCGGTGGCGCTGCCGCGGACGACGGGGTCGCCGTCCTGGTTGACGGTCTCCACGGAGAGGTCGGCGAACCACTCGCCGTTCTCTTCCCGGATCGCCTCGACGACCGCGGTCGCGGTGAGCGTGTCGCCCGGCCAGACCTGCTTCGAGAAGCGCACGCCGTACTTGGTGAGGCGGCCGTCGCCCATCCAGTCGGTGAGCAGCCGGCCGGTCATGCCCATCGTGAGCATCCCGTGCGCGAACACGCCGGGATAGCCGGCCGCCTCGGTGGCGAACTTCTCGTCGGTGTGCAGCGGGTTGTAGTCGCCCGAGGCGCCCGCGTACTGGACGATCTGCGTGCGGCTGAGGTCGTCGACGAGCACCATCTCGCGCGAGTCGCCGACCGACAGGTCCTTCGCCGAGACCCCCACTCAGTCACCGTCCTTCTTCGTGACCGGCCCCTGGGTGACCACGCCGACGCCGCGAGCGGTGATCACGAGCTCGCCGTCCTGGTCGCGGTACTCGGTGATCGTCTCGGAGAAGAGGAGCTTCCCCGAGCGCCCCTCCCGCTCCCAGCGGTCGCCGGCCCGGGTGGTGGCCGACAGCACGTCGCCGGGCTTCAGGTGGCGGTGGTACTCGAAGTGCTGCTCGGCGTGGAGGCCCGCGCCGAGGCGGCCGCCGCCGCTGCCACCCCCCGAGGCTCCCCCGCCCTGGCGGCGGAT
The DNA here is from genome assembly GCA_035623515.1 of Acidimicrobiia bacterium. Classification (GTDB taxonomy): domain Bacteria; phylum Actinomycetota; class Acidimicrobiia; order IMCC26256; family DASPTH01; genus DASPTH01. The sequence continues at coordinate 1,351 of DASPTH010000373.1, read as the reverse complement.
GCCGGTCGCCTCCCGCCCGGACCCGAACCAGGGCTCGCCGATCTTCGGGCGCAGGATGTAGTCGGGGTCGTACTGGGCGCTCGCCTGGGCGAACGTGGGGGGAGCGACGATGCTGCCGACCTCGGTGCCGGCGGCGTACTCCGGGTCCGAGTAGATCGGGTTGGGGTCGCCGATCGAGCGGGCGAACATCATGATGTGCCCCGCCTCGATCGGGAATCGGTCGACGGCCACCGGCTCCTCCGCTTCATCACGCACTTCTACAGGGCCACTTACCCCAGTCTTACCCGGGGTCCGTACTTTCGGTCCAGATCCGAAGGAGAACGAGCCACCCCGCCACACCCGGGAGGAGTCCCCATGAACCCCCAACGCCGGAAGCCCCGAGCCCAGCGCACCCGCCGGGCCGTCGGCGCGGCGAGCGTGGCCGCGGTGCTGTCGCTCGGCGGCGTGATGGCGTGGAACGACGCGCACGCCACGACCACGAAGACCGCGACGGCCTCCTCGGCCTCGAGCGCCACCAGCACGCGGAGCAGCGGCTCGTCGGGCGACGACGGCTACTCGTCCGACGACGGCGGCTCCAGCTCGACCAGCTCGTCGACGTCGACCGGGTCGAGCTCCTCGAGCTCGACGTCGTCGAACACCACCACGGTCACGCCGCACACCAGCACGGGCGGGAGCTGAGCCGTGGCGACGCGCATCACCTGGTACCTCACCCGCGGCAGCGGCCTCGTCGCGTGGGCGCTGCTGCTCGGGTCGATGGTGTGGGGGCTGCTGCTCGCCACCCGGGCGCTCGGCCGCAAGCCGTCGCCCGCGTGGACGCTCAGCCTCCACCGCTTCCTCGGCGGCCTCGCGCTCGCCTTCGTCGGCGTGCACGTCGGCGCCATCCTCGTCGACAACTACACGAGCTTCAGCCTCGTGAACGTGCTGGTGCCGTTCACCGGCACCTGGCATCCGGCGGCAGTGGCGTTCGGCATCATCGCCATGTACCTGCTGCTCGCGGTCGAGATCACGTCGCTCGTGCGTGACCGCCTGAGCGCACGCACCTGGCGCGCCGTGCACCTGCTCAGCTACTTCCTTTTCGGCACCGCGACCATCCACATGATCACCGCGGGCACCGACCTGAAGGCGATCGTCGCCTCCAGCGCCACCGTGCTGCTCTGCGCGATGGTCGCGTTCGGCTCGGCGGCGCTCTACCTCTGGCGCACCGAGCCGCGTGAGCGAGGTTCCCGCCTCGCCGCCCGCGACCGCACGCCGACCAGGACCGCCCGCCAGCCGAGCATGCACGCGCCGATGAACACGAGCGCCACGACCACGAACGACGCCTTGAACTCGCGGCCCTCGACCGCGATGCGCA
>DASPTH010000370.1:0-15879 GCA_035623515.1 Acidimicrobiia bacterium | reverse complement strand
GGATCGGGACGGCTGCTGTCACCCACGCCCAGGTGGTCACACGCGACGAAGCACCAGCCGCGCGCCGCGTGCCAGCGCGCCTCGCTCGAACCGCCGGGGCCCGGGAGCTCGGCCGCAAGCTCGCCGTCAAGAGCCACTGGTAGGTCGAAGTAGCGGCGGTTGTAGCCGCCGCCCGGGAAGCCGAACGCGACGACCAGCTCGTCGGGGAGCGGATCGGGGGTGAAGACCGTCACCGCCGTGTGCTGGCGACCGGGGAGATCCGCGACCGTCCCCAGATCGACGGTTCGCGTCTCGACCCGGACGGCGTGCTCGCTCACCCGACCCCGCTCCGCTAGTTCCGCATGTACGCGCCGCCGGCGATGTTCAGGATGTCGCCGGTGATGTGGCGCGCCCGGTCTGACGCGAGGAACGCGATCGCCTCCGCGACCTCCGTCGCGTTGGGGAACGAGCCGAGCGGACCCAGCGTGTCGGCCCGCTCGAGGATCTCGGGGTGGTCGTCGATGAACTTCGTGCCCTCGACGACGCCAAGGCACACGGCGACCGAGCGGATGTTGAACGGGCCGCCTTCGTGCGCGCAGCTCCGCGTGAGAACGTTGAGCCCGCCCTTGCTGATCGCGTACGGCGCTTCTGTCCCGGCGCCGCCGACGTCGGCCGCGTAGCTCGACACGTTGACGATGACGCCCCCACCCGCGTCACGCATGAGCGGCATCACGGCGCGGCACAGGTACCACGGCCCCGACAGGTTCACCCGGATGCACCAGTCCCAGTTCTCCGGGTCGTAGTCGAAGATGCTGCCGACGACGTTGACCGCCGCGTTGTTCACGAGGACTCGGACCGGGCCGAGCGTGCGGGTGACCTCCTCGATCACGGCGTCGATCTGCTCGCGGTCCCCTGCGTCCATCGCAAACCCCGCCACGCGAGTGCCGGGATGGTCCCGCGCGATCGAGTCCGCGACCTCGCGAGTGCGGCGCTCGTGGATGTCGGTCACGACGACGGTGGCACCGCCCTCGGCGAGTCGCCGCGCCGTCGCCTGACCGAGGCCCTGACCCGCCGCTCCCGTCACCAGTGCGACCCGGCCCTCGAATTCGCTCGTCACGACCAGTCCCCCTCACGTCGAGTCGACGTCGCGGTGGCCGACATTACGATCTCGCCCGATGGAGTTCGACACGTACGGCTTCGGTCGCCGCCTGAACGACATCGCGGGCATGGCGCGCGAGGCCCGGCGGCTCGGCTTCTCGACGATCTGGTTCACCGAGGCCGGGCACAACCCGTACCTGCCGTGCGCGGTGGCCACCGACGCCACCGACGGGGCGGTCGGGGTCGGCACGTCGATCGCAGTGGCCTTCCCGCGGAGCCCGATGGTCACCGCACAGCTCGCGTGGGACCTCGCCGACCAGTCGGACGGCAACTTCCAGCTCGGCCTCGGGACGCAGGTGAAGGCGCACATCGTGCGCCGGTTCTCGACCGAGTTCTCGCGCCCGGTCGCCCGGATGCGCGAGTACGTGCTCGCGCTGCGGGCGATCTTTCGCGCCTTCCAGGGCGAGGAACAGCTCGCCTTCTCGGGCGACTTCTACTCGTTCTCGTTGCTCACCGACTTCTTCTCGGGCGGCCCGATCGAGTTCCCCGACGTCCCGATCCAGATCGCCGGTGTGAACACCGGCCTCGCGCGCCTCGCCGGCGAGGTCTGCGACGGGTTCCACGTGCACCCGTTCCATTCGCGCGAGTACCTCACGGAAGTGATCCGACCCGCGGTCGAGGAAGGCGCACGCAAGACGGGTCGCTCGATCGACGACGTCACGTTCATCGCGCCCGTGTTCATCGTCGTCGGCAACACCGAGCTCGAGCGGGCCGCCCTCCGCGACGCGGCGCGCCAGCAGCTCGCGTTCTACGCGAGCACCCCGACCTACGAGCCCGTCCTCGCGCACCACGGCTTCGGCGAGGCCGCCGACGAGTTGCGCCGGCTGATGCGCACCGGTGACCTCGCCGCGATGGCGTCGGTGCTCACCGATGACATGCTCGCGCCGTACACGGTGACCGCCACGTGGGAGGAGCTGCCCGACGCGCTGCTCGCGCGCTACGGCGGCGTCGCCGATCGCGTGCTCTCGTACCTGGGCACGGGCGCGTGGCCGACGTCGCCCGAGGCGGCGGAACGGTGGGCAGCCGTCGCCGCGGAGCTCCGCCGCCGCACCATCGCGAGGGGAACATGAGCGAGCGTCGCGAGCCGGGTAACCCGGCGAGCAGCGAGCGGTCGCCGAAGGGCGAGCAGCGCGGCCCGGCGGCGCAGCCGCCGAGAGCGGAAAGCACGAGCGACCTCTACGCCTCGTTCACGAAGCTCCGGCTGGAGCGACCGCATCCCGGTGTGCTCCACGTCGTCCTCGACGCACCCGGCTTGAACGCGGTCGACGCCGACGCGCACCGCCAGCTCGCCGACGTCTGGCTGACCGTCGACCGCGATCCCGACACGCGGGTGGCGGTGATCTCCGGTGAAGGGCGCGCCTTCTCCGCCGGCGGCAGCTTCGACTTCCTCGACGAGATCGTCACCGACTACGCCTTCCGCACGCGGATCATGCGAGAGGCGCGCGACCTGGTGCTCAACGTCGTGAACTGCTCGAAACCGATCGTGTCGGCGATCCACGGTCCTGCCGTCGGCGCCGGCCTCGTGGTCGCGATCCTCGCCGACGTCTCGGTCGCCGGGCGCACCGCGCGCATCATCGACGGTCACACCCGCCTCGGCGTCGCCGCCGGCGACCACGCCGCGATCTGCTGGCCGTTGCTGTGCGGCATGGCGAAGGCGAAGTACTACCTCTTGACCAACCGTCCACTCTCGGGCGAGGAAGCCGAGCGGATCGGCCTGGTCTCCGTGTGTGTCGACGACGAGCGCGTGCTCGACGAGGCGATGGGCATCGCGCTCGAGCTCGCGAGCGGCGCGCAGAGCGCCATCCGGTGGACGAAGCACACCCTCAACCACGCGTACCGGCTGCTCGGCCCCGCGTTCGACGCGTCGATCGCGTACGAGTTCTACGGCTTCGGCGGCCCCGACGCCGCCGAGGGGCTCGCGGCCCACCGCGAGAAGCGCACACCGACCTTCACCGGACCGACGAGCGAGGACCTGCCGTGAGACTGCGAGGAAAAACTGCATTCGTCACCGGCGGGGCGCGCGGGATCGGCGCCGCGATCGTCGAGATCCTGGCGTACGAGGGTGCCACCGTGGCGGTGTGCGACGTCGACGTGGAGGGCGCGCGCAAGGTCGCCGACGAGACCGCGTCGAGGTACTCGGTCGGCGCGCTCGCGGTCGAGGTCGACGTGTCCGACCGGAGATCCGTGGTGCAGGCGGTCGAGACGGTCGACCAGGAGCTCGGCGCAATCGACGTCCTCGTGAACAACGCGGGCATCGATGTGATCGGCCCGTTCGTCGAGAGCGACGAGGCCGACTGGGACCGCATCATCGCCGTCAACCTGCGCGGCACGATCAACACGTGCCACGTCGTCCTCCCGCAGATGATCGAGCGCGAGAAGGGTGGGGTGATCGTCAACACCGGTTCGGAGGCAGGCCGGGTCGGCTCCTCGGGCGAGGCGGTCTACTCGGCGACCAAGGGCGGCGTCATCGCGTTCTCGAAGACGATCGCCCGCGAGGTCGTGCGTTACGGCATCCGGGTGAACTGCGTGTCGCCGGGACCCACCGACACCGAGCTGCTCGGCCAGGTGCAGGACGTGAGCCCCAAGCTGCGCGACGCGCTCGAGCGCTCGATCCCGATGCGGCGGGTCGCGGAGCCGTCCGACATCGCGTCGGTCGTCGCGTTCCTCGCCAGCGACGACTCCGGCTACATGACCGGGCAGGTGATCTCCGTGAGCGGCGGACTCACGATGATCTGACGTCCGTCGCGCGCGGCTGCAGCGCGCGACCGAGCGCGTCGTCGATGTCGCGCTGGCACCGCTGCGACACGTCGGCGAAGGGCATGATCATCTCGAACCCGTGGCATGCGCCGGGGTACACGTGCACCTCGGTGGGGACACCGGCCGCGAGGAGGCGCAGCGCGTAGTCGAGGTTCTCATCGCGGAACACGTCGAGCGTGCCCACACCGATGAACGTCGGGGGCAGGCCGGCGAGGTCGGTCGCGCGGGCCGGCGCGGCGTAGACCGGCACGTCATCGCCGCCGGGATCCGTGCCGAGGTACGCGCGCCATCCGAGCAGGTTGGCGTCGCGGCTCCACACCGGCGCCCCGACGATCCGGCTCGACGCGGTGCGGTTGCGGTCGTCGATCATCGGGTAGATGAGGAGCTGGTAGTCGACGGCAACCTCGCCGCGGTCGCGGGCGAGGAGCGCGAGCCCGGCCGCGAGCCCGCCGCCGGCGCTCGCGCCGACGACCGCGATCCGGCCCGGGTCGATGCCGAGATCACCGGCGTTGCGCGCGGTCCACGCGAGGCCCGCGTAACAGTCGTCGAGCGGTGCCGGGTAGGGGTGCTCGGGCGCGAGGCGGTACTCGACGGAGACGACCACGCAGTCGTACTCCTCGGCCCACCGTTCGAGGCGCGCGTCGCGCATCAGACCGGAGCCGAACATGTAGCCGCCACCGTGGATCCAGTAGATGCACGCACGTCCGCCCGCACCGCCCTCCCCGTAGATGCGCAGTGCCGGCTCGGCACCGTCGTCGGTCGTGTCGACCACGACGTCCCTGGACGACACGGTGGGTGGCGGCAACTCGGGTCGCGGCATGTTCTCCATCGCGGCGCGCATCGTGGGAACCGTCGTGACGTCCCACGAGCCGAAGTCGATCTGGCCGATCGGCGACTCGGCGAGCGCGGCGGCGATCTCGGGGTCGATGGTCGCGTCGACGTCCATGCGGCAGCCCCTCCGGGTGAGTCAGCGCGCGGGCGTGGGATCGTACCAATCCTGCCCGCAGTATGGTTCGGCGATGGTCGGAACCACCGCGCCCGTGGTCGCGAGCCCCGTCGACTTCGAGACCTACGGTGACTACGCGCCACCGCCGAACGCGTACCGGCGCGAGGGCAACCTCGCGTCACTCGTGTACCCGATCGACGACCGCCTCTCCGACGACGGCGCCACCGGCTTCACCGCGGAACCGGGGCGCTACCACCTCTATGTCTCGCTGTACTGCCCGTGGGCGCAACGCCCGCTGACCGCACTGAAGTTGCGCGGGCTCGAGGGTGTGGTCACGTGGTCCTCGGTCGATCCCGTCCGCGACGGCCGCGGCTGGGCCTTCCGCGACGGGCGCGGCTACACACCCGACCCGGTGAACGGGTTCACGCTGCTCCGTGAGGCGTACCTCGCCACCGATCCCGACTTCGACGGTCACGTCTCGGTGCCCGCGCTCTGGGACCGCCGGACCGGTCGGCTGGTGAGCAATCACTACCCGACCATGACTGCCGACCTCGAGACGTGCTTCGCGGCATGGGCCGACCCCGGCGTACACCTGTACGACCGCACCGAACGCGCCGAGATCGACGCCCTCGACGAGGAGATCGTGCGCGACCTCGCCGGTGGCACGTACGCGGCGTCCGGAGCCCGCTCGCAGTCCGACTACGACGCGGTGAGCGCACGCGTCTTCGGCGCGCTCGATCGCTTCGACACGCGGTTGGCGTCCCGGCGGTTCCTCCTCGGCGACCACGTCACCGACGCCGATCTGCTGCTCTACGTGAACCTGGTGCGGTTCGACGTGGTCGCGGGCCCGCTGGGTCGGCTGAACCTCCACCGACTCGTCGACTACCCGAACCTCTGGCCGTACGCGCGTGACCTCTACCAGCGGCGCGCGTTCCGTGACGCGACCGACTTCGGGCACATCAAGACCGGCACGTTCCGTACCGGCGCGGGCGCCCGCACGTCACGCATCGTGCCCGCGGGACCCGTCGCCGACTGGGACGCGCCACACGACCGCGACCGCTTCGGCTGATGCGCATCCTCGACGAGGGCGGGCCGGCGTCGGACGACGTCGTGCTTCAGCACGTCGCCGTTCCCGACGATCGTCCGCGTGACCGCGCGTTCACGCGGTTGAACATGATCTCGTCGGCCGACGGCGGGAGCACGGTCGCGGGCGTGTCGGGCGGCCTCGGGAACCGCGGCGACCATGCGGTGTTCGGGGCGTTGCGCGCGGTCGCCGACGCGGTCGTCGTCGGCATGAGCACCGTCGTCGCGGAACAGTACGGCCCCACACCCGAGACCGGACCCGACCTCTACGTCGTCTCCGGCACCCCCGACATCACGGGAGACCGCCGCCTGTTCGAGTCGGGCCGCGCCACGATCGTCCTGCCCCACGGCGCCGACGCGCCGCCGGGCGACGTGCCCGTGCTCCGCGCCGGCCACGGGCCCTACGTCGACCTCGCCGCGCTGATGGGCGCCCTCGCCGGAAGGGTGGTGCTCTGCGAGGGCGGGCCGTCGCTCGCCGGCGCGATGGTGTCGGAGGGCCTGATCGACGAATTCTTCCTGACGCTCGCGCCTCGCGTCGTGGCCGGCGGCTCGGGCCGGGTGGTCCACGGCAACAACGCCGACCCCGCGCCGTGGGAGTTGCATCACGGCTTCGTCGACGACGAAGGCTTCCTCTTCCTGCGGTACTGCCGCCGCGCCGCGGCGACTGCGTAACTCCGGCCCGTGGTGAGCTTCGAGCACGACACGGGCGCCGACCACACGTTGCGGCTGCGTGACGGCCGCCGGCTCGGGTACGCGCGCTTCGGCGCGCCGGACGGCGTCCCGATCCTCAACTGCCACGGCGGCCTGCTCTGCCGGTTCGACGTCGAGCCGTGTGCACAGGAGTTCCACGCCCTGGGCGTGTCGGTGGTGTCACCCGACCGCCCGGGCGTGGGATCGTCCGACCGGCATCCGGGTCACTCGACGGTCGACTGGGTCGACGACGTGCGCGAGCTGCTCGACGCGCTCGGCATCGACCGCTGCGCGGTGATGGGGTGGTCGCTCGGCGGCCAGTACGCCGCCGCCGTAGCCGCCCGCCTCGGTGATCGCGTGACCCGCGCCGCGATCATCGCCGGCTGCCTCCCGCTCGACGACGCCGGCACGTTCGCGCAACTCAACAAGACCGACCGTCGGTTCGCGCGCCTCTCGACGCGCGCCGCGCCGGTCGCTCGCGCGGTGTTCGCCGTGTCGGCGATGCTCGCGCGCCGTTCGCCCGAGCGGTACGCCCGGCGCGCCGCGAAGCATTCCCCGGCTGCCGACGGCGGCGTGATCACCGCGAACGCGGAGTGGTTCGGGAAAGCCGTCGCCGAGGGCGGCCGCTCGACGGCCGGGCTCGTCGACGAGTACCGCGCGTTCGTGGCCCCGTGGGGGTTCACGCTGGCCGACATCGCCGTGCCCGTGCACCTCTACCAGGGCACCGCCGACGAGCTCGTCCCACCGGCGTGGGCGGCGACGATGGAGGGTGCGATCGCGGGCGCGGTGCGCACCTCCTACGACGGCGAGGGCCATTTCATCGCGCTGTCGCGCCGCGGTGACGTGGTCCGCGACCTCGTCGGAGCGGGCGTCTGACGTTTCGCTGTACGATCCGGCCGTGGTCGCGAGCATGATGCCGGCGGCGGTGTACGTCGGCGACAGTCAGATCACCGTCGAGGAACGCCCGGTCCCGGAGCTCGGCCCGCACGACGTGCTCGTCGAGGTCTCCCACTGCGGGATCTGCGGCACCGACCTGCACCTCGTGTTCGAGCACTTCGCCCGGCCGGGATCGATCCTCGGTCACGAGTGGTCGGGGACCGTGGTCGCGGCCGGCGACGCGGTCGCCGACCGGTGGGAGCCCGGGGCGCGGGTCGTCGGCAATCCCGCGCCCGGCTGCGGCAAGTGCCGTGCCTGCCGGAGCGGTCGGCCGTCGGTCTGCCTCGACCGTCCCGCCGACACCTTCTCGTCCACCACACCCTCCACCGGCGCGTACTGCCGGTACAAGGCGGTGCCCGCGGCACGGCTCTCCCGGATCCCCGACTCGCTCCCGATCCGCGCCGCCGCGCTCACGGAGCCGACCGCGGTGGCGATCCACTCGGTCACGCTGTCGGGCGCCACACCGGCCGACCACGTGCTCGTCACCGGTGCCGGTCCCGTCGGGCTGCTCACGATCGCGGTGCTGCGGGCGCAGGGGATCGACGACATCACGGTGTCGGAACCGGGCGAGAGGCGCCGTGCCCGCGCGCTCGAGCTCGGTGCCGCGCGCGCCATCACGCCCGACGACCTGACGAGCGCGCCCCGCGGCGCGCCACCGCCCGCGGACGCGTACAGCGTCGTGTTCGAGTGCAGCGGGAACCCGCTCGCCACCGAGCAGGCGTTCGACCAGCTCGACTACGCGAGCACGCTCGTGTTCGTCGGCACCGGGTCGCCACCGCCCCGGATCAACCACAACCGCATGATCATCCTCGAGCTCACGCTCGTCGGCGCCTACAACTACGACGCCGACGGCTTCGACGCCGCGCTCGAGCTGCTGGCCTCCGGGAAGATGCCGCTCGACCTGCTCATCGAGCCCGCCGACGTGCCGCTCGACGACCTGCTCCCCACGCTGCACCGGCTCGCGGCCGGCGAGCTCGCGGGCAAGGTGATGGTCGTGCCCGAGGTGTCGGGATGACACCGGAGGAGACGAAGCGGAGGCGTGGGCGGACGCCCGGGACGCCGGAGCGGAGTCGACCCCGAGATGCCGGTGTCAGCATGACACCGGAGGAGACGAAGCGGAGGCGTGGGCGGACGCCCGGGACGCCGCAGCGGAGTCGACCCGAAGTGGAGGCGTCAGCATGACGCCGGAGGAGACGAAGCGGAGGCGTGGGCGGACGCCCGGGCCGCCGCAGCGGAGTCGACCCGAAGTGGAGGCGTCAGCATGACGGCGATCCAGCCCGACAGCTTCACGCCGCGCCTGAACCACGTCGCGATCCGGATGGATCCCGTGCAGCTCGACGAACGGGGCCGCGCCGAGATCCTCGACTTCTACGGCGACGTGTTCGGGTGGACCGAGGGCGACAACACCGGCGAACGCGGCAACCCACTCATCCTCTACACGGGCACGTTCGGGCAGTTCGTGTACCTGGCCATGGGCGAGCCGGGCGCGACGACCGGGACGGTCGACCACTTCGGCTTGCAGGTTGCGACGGTCGAGGAGCTCGAGGCGATCGTGGCGCGCGCCCGCGCGCGAGCCGAGCAGGACGACCGCGTGAGGGTGTCGGAGGTCGGGTCGCGCACCACCCACGGCCCCGCGGCCGACTACACGCTCACGAGCGTCTACATCAGCTTCGTGCTCCCGCTCTCGATCGAGCTCCAACACATCGCCCGCCACTGACGATCCCGTTTTGGCGTCTTTGAGTGGGCCTATAGCCCCACTCAAAGACGCCAAAACGAAAAGGGGGCAACCGATGAGTGACGCGGAGGCCATCAGGTCGGCGATCGGCCGGTACGGGCAGCTCGTCGACGACGGCGAGTTCGACGAGTGGGGCGACCTCTTCGAGGACGACGCCGAGCTCGACGTCTCGGGTCACGTGCTCCGGGGCCGCGCCGCGATCCTCGAGTTCATCCGCTCGTCGTACGGCGACGGCGGGTCGACCCACCTGTTCGGAGCGTCCGACATCAGGGTGGCCGGCGACGAGGCGAGCGCGGCCACCGACTTCCTGTTCGTACAGAACGACGGCAAGCCCGTCGGTGTCGGACGCACCCAGGACGAGTGGGTGCGCAGCGGGGACGGGTGGCGGCTGCGCCGCCGCGCGATCACCCTCAAACGCTGACGCGCGCGCTCACACCGGCATGTCGTAGAGCCGGCACCAGTTGTCCCACAGGATCTTGCGCTTCGTGTCGTCGGGGATCGGCAGCTCGAGGAACCCCTTCACCGAATCGGGGTACTTCGAGTCGCCGTGCGGGTAGTCGGTGGAGAACACGAGGTTGTCGTCGCCGAACGCGTCGACGTAGTACTTCACCGGCCACTCGTCGGCCTCGACGCTGAGGAAGCAGTTCGAGCGGAAGAACTCCGACGGCGCCCGGTCGAGATCGGGTGCGTCCGTCGGTCCCGTCCACTCCCAGTGCTCGTCGAGCCGGTGCAGCAGCCACGGCGCCCATCCGCAGTTGCCTTCGAGCAGCCCGACGCGCAGGTTCGGGAACCGCTGGATCACGCCGCCGCTCGCGAAGCTGACGATGACCGCCATGATCCCGAGCGGCTGCCCGAAGGTGTGCCACATCATGAGGTTGTCGAACACCTCGAGCGTGTAGTCGGGACGCAGGTAGTTCTGCCCGCCGCCATGGAAGCAGATCGGCACGCCGAGTTCCTCGCACGCGCGCCAGATCGGGTCGTAGTCGGGGTGGTGCCACGGCATGCCGTTCACGCAACCCGGGTGGAGGAACACGGTCTTGAACCCGTAGTCCTGCACGACGCGCTTCACCTCGTCGGCCGCCGCACCGACGTCGTGCGGCGCGAGGAGACCGGCGCCGAAGAGCCGTGTGGGCTCCTCGGCGCAGAAGTCGTGCAGCCAGTCGTTGTACGCGCAGGCGACGGCGGCGGCGAGGCCGGGCTCGTAGCCGGGAGCATCGCCGGCGTGGTCGACGGTGTCGAGCCCGAGCACGAACAGCCCGCGGCTCGGGAACAGCACCGCAGCGTCGAGGCCCTCGGCGTCCATCGCCTCGAGCTGTGACGTCGCGTCCCACGCGCGATCCTCGGCATGCGCGTACGAGGTGTCCTGGCTCGGCCGCCAGCCGACCCCGCCGGTCCAGCCTCGCGGGACCCGCTGCCGAGTCGAGATCGACAGCACGGTGTCCTTGACCTGCACCCGCATGTCGCGCCGCACCTCACTCAGCCCGACCGGCGCGACGTCGAGCCACGCCGGGTCGATGTAGCGCTGCCACAGGTCGGGCGGCTCCATGATGTGCATGTCGCTGTCGGCGACCTTCCAGCCGTTCGTCGTCATGCTTCCCCGCTCTCGGCGCTCCGCGCCGGGCCGCTCGGGCCCCGCTCGCTGCTCGCCGGGATACCCGGCTCGCGACACTCGCTCATGCGTACCAGCTTCGCGCCGGGCCGGGTGACTGTCGACCACACCGCCTCGACCACACAGCCACCGCCTGCGGTTGCGCGCGCGGTCCGAAGCTGCCACCGTTGGCGGCATGGAGCACACGAGCGACCTGTTCTACGACCACGCGTCGATCGACTACCCGATCCTCGACTGCGACGCCCACGTGAACGAGCCACCGGACACCTGGGTCGGACGGGTCCCGGCCAAGTTCAAGGACCGGGCCCCGAAGGTCGTCCACCGCGACGAGGGCGACTACTGGTCGTTCAACGACGGTGAGAGCGTCCGCCCCGTCGGCCTCACCGCGACCGCCGGCCTGTCGTACCTGGAGTTCGCGCCCGTCGGCATCAGCTACGACACGATGCGGCCGGGGAGCTTCGACACGAAGGCGCGCCTCGCCGACATGGACATCGACGGGATGTACCTCCAGGTGCTGTACCCGAGCGTCACGCTCCTCGGCGCGAAGGTCTACGGCGACGAGCCCGAGCTCCAGGTCGCGTGCGTACGCGCCTACAACGACTGGCTCGCGGAGTTCTGCGAGGGGTCCGACGGCCGCCTCGTCGGCCAGGCGATCCTTCCCACCACGGGCGTCGACGACACGATCGCCGAGATGCAGCGCGCGCTCGACCTCGGTCACCGCGGCGTCGTGATCTCGGCCTTCCCGAACGGTTCGCTCCAGCCCGCGGCCGAGGACGAGCCGTTCTGGGCTCTCGCGCAGGACACCGACACGCCGGTGGCCGTGCACATCGGCAGCTTCCTCCCCACCACCGGCGTGTCGCGCACGGGCCCGTCGATGGACACGCCGCAGTTCATGGGCTCCGCGGGCGCCACGAAATCCGGATCGCACACGTTGCCGGTCGTGTGCCAGCTCCTCTTCTCGGGCGTGTTCGAGCGCTTCACCGAGGTGAAATTGCTGCTCGTCGAGTCGAACATCGGGTGGATCCCGACGCTGCTCGAGCAGGTCGACGACATGTTCTACCGCTACCGCTTCTTCACCAACGGCGACACGATGCGGGAGACGCCCAGCCGGCTCTTCCACCGGAACTTCTGGGCGAGCTTCATGGTCGACAGCGTCGGCATGGAGCTCCGACACCGGCTCAACATCGACCAGATCATGTGGTCGACCGACTACCCGCACACGGGCACCGACTGGCCGAACAGCCGCATCACGATCGAGCGCAACTTCCGCGGCATCCCGAAGACGGAAGTCAAGAAGATGCTGCACGACAACTGCCGGCGCTTGTACAAGCTCGACTACGTGCCCGACACCGCCCAGGCCTGACGACCGGCGGGCGTCAGCCCGGGACGCCGAGGAGGTCGCCGGGCGGCCCGATCGCCCGCGCGAGCTCGCCGAGCAGATCCCGGTCGAAGCCGAACACGTCGAGCGCGTTTCCGCCGACCATCGCCACCACCTCCGCTCGCGGCACGTCGGCGAAGCCTTCCTTCAGCTTCGCCTCGGTGTGCGGCCACGTGCCCTCGATGTGCGGGTAGTCGGCTCCCCACATCAGGTTGCGCACGCCGATGTTGTCGCGCGCCGCGGCCTCCTCGGGACCGATGAACGACGAGATCGCGCACTGGCGCGCGAAGTACTCCGACGGCGAGAGCGGCAACTGGCGGCGCAGGTGCCGGAACATCGGCATCTCGTAGGTCCGATCCATGTCGGCCAGCGTGTCGATGATCCAGGTCGCGCCCTGCTCGGTCATCACCAGTCGGAGCGCAGAGTGACGCTCGAGCGCGCCGGACCACGCGAGGTGCCAGAACGCGCGGTGCGCGTACCACGTGATCTCGGTGACGAAGATCCCGAGCGAACCCGGGAAGTCGCCGTAGTTGGGCGTCCATCCGCTGTGCGTGTGCACGGGCAGACTGTTGGCGGCACACGCAGCCCAGACCGGCTCGTAACGCGGGTGGTTGTAGAGCGGGTTCGCACCGGTGCCGCTCGGGAGCAGGATGCCGCCGAACACGCCGCGGTCGCGCAACCCGTCGATCTCGCGCACGGTCGCGTCGACGTCGTCGAGCGTGACGAGCGCGACGCCTGCACGGCGTCCGGGCGCCTCGTTGCAGAAGTCGCCGAGCCAGCGGTTGTAGGCACGGCAGCCCGCCGCCCAGATCGCGGGGTCCTGCGCATACTGGTACGTCATCAGGCCGACGTCGAACGGCGAGATGCTCGGACCGCCGCCGCCCGGATAGATCACCTCCGCCGCGATGCCGTCGGCCTCGAGCTCGGCCAGCCGGCGCGGCGAGTCCCAGGCGCCGTCCATGCCGCCCTCGGCGACCGCCTCGAGGGCGTTGAAGTCGTCGAGTGCCTCGTCGCCGTAGATGGCCTGGCCGGTGTGCGCGGCCTGCCGGCGCGCCCACCCGTCGGTGTCGGCGAGCCACGCGTCGAACGCGTCCCGGAAGGCGGGCTCGACGTAGCCGCGCGCACGTTCGGGCCGCGGCCCCGCGTGGCAGTCCGCGGAGATCAGGATCAGCCGCTCGCTCATGTCTTCCGCTCCCGGCACCTGCGGCGCCGGGCCGCTCGGGCCCCGCTCACTGCTCGCCGGGATACCCGGCTCGCGGCGCTCGCTCATGGTCCCCATCTTGACATCGGCGGGACCCCGGCCAAACTTGCGTCGGCGACCGACCCATAGCGTCGGTTGGTGACGCAACTTCGCAAGGGGCGCGGTCACGGACGTGCCCAACGACCTCGAGACTGCGGTCGCTGGCCGCGCCGCGCCCTGGACGTGCTCGTAGAGAGGAGCAGCGATGCTGTACCTGGTGATCGCGGAACAACGCGGGACGCCACCACCCGCGTCGGTGGCGACACTGGAAGCGGGTGAGGCGACGCTCGCCCGGCTGCTCGAGCTGCAGGAGCAGGGGGCCGTCGAAGGCGCGGGAGTGTTCAGCGGTCGGTCCGGCATGTGCTTCCGCCTCGACGTGCCGTCGAACACCGCGCTGCACCTCACACTGGCATCACTGCCTGCGTTCGCGCAGGCCGAGTGGCAGGTGATCCCGCTGCTCAGCCTCGAGGAGGACCTCGAGATCACGCGCGGCGCCATCGAGCACTTCGAGGCGGGGAGCTGACGCGTGCCGCCGGTGGTGCTCTTCTCGCGGCTCCGCGCCGTGCCCGGCCGGCGTGACGAGCTGCTCGCAGCCTTCGACGAGCTGCACGACGCGGTCGCGCGGGAGCCGGGCACGCTCGTCTTCGTGATGCACACGGCGGTGGACGACCCCGACGCGGTGCTGTTCTACGAGGTGTACGCCGACGACGACGCGCTCGCCGCGCATCGCGAGGGCGACGCGGTGCGCGCCGTCGTGCCGCGGCTCGACGGCTTGCTCGCCGGCCCGCCCGAGATCACGTACGCGACGACCGAGCGAGCGAAGGGGCTCCCGCTCAACCCGTAGTCGCGGCGTGCAACAAGCCGCTCACGTACGCGGCGCCGCGCTCGATGGCCGGCGCGTAGCCCTCCGCCTCGATACGCGGCCCGACCATCTCCAGCTCGAACGCGCCGTCGTAGCCGGCGTCGAGGAGGTCGCCCAGGATCCGCGCCAGCGGGACGTCACCGTCGCCCGGGACGGCGCGGTCGGGTGTGCGGAAGCTGCCGATCACGAAGTCGTTCACCTGTACGTGGGCGAGCACGTCCGCGCCCGCGGCGATCGTGCGGTCGAGGGCGCGCTCGGCGAAGCAGGAGTTGACCTCCATGCAGGCGTCGATGCCGAGGAGGCGGGCAGCGTCGATCGTGTCGCGCAGCGTCGTGACGAAGCTGAGGTCCAAGCGCAGCGGCCCGGTGTTCTCCAACGTGAGCCGCACGTCGCGCGCGGCGGCTTCGGGCACGAGCGGCGCGAGCGCGTCGCCCAGCGCGGCAAGGGCGGCGTCCCAGTCGAGGGATCCCGCAGGGCCGCTCGTGAGCACGAGGCAACCTGCACCCGTCGTCGCCGCCGCGTCCAGGGCGCCCAAGACCCGTTCCTGTTGGCGCCCCCAGGTCCCCCGGTCGTCGAGGTCCCACCAGCCGAGCTCCACGATGTTGCTCACCCGGAGCCCTGCGTCCCGCACGCGGCGGGCGGCGCCGGGCACGCCCGCCGCTTCGAGCTTGCGCAGCGAGAGACCGACGTGCCCGATGCCCGCCGCGTCCCAGTAGCGCAGATCCTCGTCGAGCGTCCACTTCCACGACGACACCGCGCTCACCGATACCCGGGGATCCACGCGCACGGCGCGGAGCGTAACGTCGTTGCTCGATGACGCGTCGGTGGAGGTAGTGCGGTGGACACCTGGAGCGGACAGCGGGTGCTCGTGACGGGCGCGTCCTCGGGCATCGGGGCGGCCCTCGCGCGCGAGCTCGCGTCGGCCGGCGCGACCGTCGGCATGTGCGCGCGCCGCACCGAGATGCTCCACGCCGTGCTCGCCGATTGCCGCCGGCACGTCCCCGAGTGCCGCGCCTGGACCGTGGACCTCTCGGTGCTCGACCAGGTCGACACCTTCGCCCGCGACGTCGAGGAGCAACTCGGCGGCGTCGACGTGCTCGTCCACAACGCCGCCCTCGGCGGTCACGGCGGCGCGTTGACCACACCCTGGGACGACGTCGAGTACCTGACGCGGCTCGACTACCTGTCGCCCGTGCGCCTGACCCGGGCGCTCCTCCCCGACATGCTCGCCCGCGCCTCGGGTCACGTCGTGGTCGTCTCCTCCATGGCGGCGGTCGCGTCGTCGCCGGGCGAGTCCGCGTACGCGGCCGCCAAGGCCGCGCTGTCCACGTACTTCGAGGCGCTCGCCACGGAGCACTGGGGCGGCGGTGTCGCCTTCCACCTCGTGTACCCGGCGCTGATCGACCTGACGCCGGGTGTCGACGGTGACGACTCGCTCGCCGAGACACCGAACGCCGGAGACCGGATCCCGGCACCGGTTCTCGCGCGTGCGATGATGCGCCAGAT
>DASPTH010000340.1:0-6270 GCA_035623515.1 Acidimicrobiia bacterium | reverse complement strand
CCCGTCAATTCCTTTGAGTTTTAGCCTTGCGGCCGTACTCCCCAGGCGGGGCACTTAATGCGTTAGCTACGGCACGGAATCCGTCGATAGAACCCCACACCTAGTGCCCAACGTTTACGGCGTGGACTACCAGGGTATCTACACATCTGTTACTTTCGCCCAAATCTCGGGCTACTGACCGCTCCATTCTTCAGAAAGCGGCGGCACGGCATTTCTACCGCGCTCTCGCGGTTACCCGCGAGGTCGGACTGTGTCTTCACCTGGGTGCTCGCACACCCAGGGCCAGCGTGCAGTCTCTACGGGGTCAAGTCTTCCGACGTGGCACGAGCTTGTACTCGAGATCCGAGAGAACGTGTGGCCCGATGATCGCTGCAAACGTCGGAAGCTCGCGCTTCCCGACATACAGGATCGGACGTTGCTTGTTCCTTCGGATCGTCGCCACGATGCCGAATCGTTCCGACAGCGCCGCTCGCAGAAGCTCCACCTCCTCTGCGTCGAAGCAGTGAGTCTGGAGCGTCACGCCTGTGCGGTCCGCGGACCCATCGTCCATGAACCACACAGCCGCCGCCAACGGCGTGAGGAGCTCGGTGACCTCGCTCGGCACAATCTTGCGGCCTCGGACGTAGAAGCGCCCGCGCCAACTCGTGAACAGCGGATGGGTCCGCGTCACGAACTGCACGCTCGGGTATCGCTTCCCGTTGAGCAGCTGGTCGAACTCGTGCAGCTCCATCGAGACGAATCTCGAGAAGGTCTGCCGTTTGAAGTCCGCCAGCGACCGGTGGGCCGCCTTGTGCTTCACGAACAGCCTCGCGTTGCGACCGTGCATCGCAAGGTTGCCATCACCGAGAAGGGTGCCCGTGAGCACCGCCTCCTCGTCGGGCGAGAATTCGACGTCGGGTGACCGACTTCCCTCGGCGTTATCCGTGTGCATCTTCCCCATCATGACGACGGGGTGTGACACGGACGTTCGCCGATACAGCTGGTTTAAGCGACAGCCTCACGGCTGAAGAGGACAAGACACCTCATCCTGTTCGCTCCCCACGCTTTCGCTCCTCAGCGTCAGTTCCGGCCCAGAGTGCCGCCTTCGCTACGGGTGTTCCTTCTGATATCTGCGCATTTCACCGCTCCACCAGAAATTCCACACTCCCCTACCGAACTCTAGTCATGGCAGTATCGAATGACCCCTCCAAGTTGAGCCTGGAGATTTCACATCCGACTTACCAAACCGCCTACGAGCTCTTTACGCCCAATAAATCCGGACAACGCTCGCCCCCTACGTATTACCGCGGCTGCTGGCACGTAGTTGGCCGGGGCTTCTTCTGCAGGTACCGTCATTTTCGTCCCTGCTGAAAGCGGTTTACGACCCTAGGGCCTTCATCCCGCACGCGGCGTCGCTGCGTCAGACTTTCGTCCATTGCGCAAGATTCCTAGCTGCTGCCTCCCGTAGGAGTCTGGGCCGTGTCTCAGTCCCAGTGTGGCTGGACATCCTCTCAGACCAGCTACCCGTCGCTGCCTTGGTAGGCCATTACCCCACCAACAAGCTGATAGGACGCGAGGCCATCCCGAAGCGGAATCCATTTCTTCGCCGGATCATGCGATCCGGCGAAGGCATCCGGTATTAGCACCAGTTTCCCGGCGTTATCCCGGTCTTCGGGGCAGGTTCCTCACGTGTTCCTCACCCGTTCGCCACTCTCCACCCGAGCAAGCCCGGGTTTCTCGTTCGACTTGCATGCTTGAAGCGCGCCGCCAGCGTTCGTCCTGAGCCAGGATCAAACTCTCCATCGAGATCACGGGCCTCGCCGGCACACCCGATGGGCGGGCCGGTCCAGCCACCAGATCCAAGAGAGCCGCCGGATCGGGCACTGTCCCGTTCCGGCAACTTGCGCGGACGCCCCGAAGGGTCGCCCACGCGGAATTGATGGTGACGTGTCTCGCGACACGCCCGCACTGGCTTTTGGCGTCAACTATTCCGTTTTCAAGGAGCCGCTGCTCGACAGATCGGACCACAGCACGAACCAAGCGTCGTGGGGTTTCCAACGAGCGTCGAGCCGACACCCACCTCTCGCCTCGGTCGGCCGCGCACCCGAGGTGGGGCCGGCGAGAGGCGTTCGTGTCAAGCCGCCGGGCAAGACCCGGACGGACTGGCGATCTTATGGGCCGAAAGGCGTTCGTGCAAGCCGTTCCCACGGCTTTCTCGCGCTCTTCGACCATTCGGTCGTGCGCCGGTCCAACTCCCGGGCCCCCACGGGCATTCCCGCCGGCCGGGGCGGGCGCGGGCCCGGAGTATCGTGCCGCTCCATGGGTTCGAGCGGTATGAAGCGGAAAGGGCGCAAGCACCAGCCCAAGGTGGGCACGAAGCCCGAGCGTCAGTACGCGATGCACCAGGAGCAGCACGCAGTGGCCACGCAGATGGGCGTCGGGGGCAAGGGCTGGCTGTTCTGGGGCGCGATCGTCATCATCGTCGCCCTCGTCCTGTTCGCCGTCCTCGGGCTCGCCCTCTTCTTCTGAGGCCGAATGGTCTCAGGCCCGTAGGCGGGCCCAGTTGCGGCGGCCGAGGCGGAGCAGTTGGCCGTCGACGGCGGCCGGCGCGACCTCGAGGTCGGGATCGGTGACGACCTCGCCCGCGAGGTGCACGCCACCCTGCACGATCTTGCGCCGACCCTCCTTGTTCGACGGCACGGCCGTCGGGAACGCGAGGTGGAGCAGGCTCGCCACCCGGATCGTGGGCCCCGGCACCTGCACCTCGGGAACGTCGGAGGGGGCCTGGTGGGCGACGAACACGCGATCGAACTCGGCTTCGGCGGCGGCGCCCGCGCCGTCGCCGTGGTAGCGGTCGACGACCGACCGCGCCAGCAGTCGTTTCGCGTCGCGCGGGCGCAGCTTCCCGGACTGGAGGTCGCCCTGCACCTCGGCGACGCGCACGGCCGGCCAGCCGGTCGCGAGCTCGAAGTACTCGGGCATCGTCTCGTCGGGCAGTGAGAGCAGCTTCCCGTACTGCGTCCCGGGCGGCTCGGTGATGCCGACATAGTTGTCGAGCGACTTCGACATCTTCTGCTTGCCGTCGAGCCCGACGAGCAACGGCATCGTGAGCACGACCTGTGGCTCTTGGCCCTCCTGCTGCTGGATCGGGCGGGCGGCGAGGAAATTGAAGAGCTGGTCGGTGCCGCCGAGCTCGACGTCGGCCTGCACCATCACCGAGTCCCACGCCTGCAGCAGCGGGTAGAGGAGCTCCATCACCGAGATCGGCTCGCCGCTCGCGTAGCGCTTGGCGAAGTCGTCGCGCTCGAGCACGCGCGCCAGGGTGGAACGCGCCGTCAGTCGCAGCACATCGTCGATGCCCATCGTGCCGAGCCACTCGGAGTTGTAGCGGATCTCGAGGTTCTCGGGCAGGAGCACGCGCTGCGCCTGCTCGAAGTACGTGGCGGCGTTCTCGTCGGCCTCGGCCTTGGTGAGCGCAGGCCGCGTGGACGATCGGCCCGACGGGTCGCCCACCTGCGCGGTGAAGTCGCCGACGATGAGCACCGCGGTGTGACCGAGCTCCTGGAAGTCGCGGAGCCGGCGCAGGACCACCGCGTGCCCGATGTGGATGTCGGGTCGCGACGGGTCGAGCCCGAGCTTGGCGCGCAGCGACCGCCTCGACGCGAGCTTGCGTTTCAGCTCCACCTCGCTGACGAGGTCGACGGCGCCGGCGCTCAGGACGTCGAACTGCTCGTCGGGAGTCACGGCGCTCGACGCTACCCGGCGTTCCGGCGCGGCCCACGGCTGATATTGGGATCGCCGGGCACGAGGAAGCGCCACGGCGACTCGTCGCCCTCGCCTGCGCGCAGGCCGATCCGCGTGGTGACGACCGGGACGTCGGGCGGACGCACGCCGTCGTCGACGATCCGTAGCGGTCCCCGTGTGAGGTCCACTCCGTCGTGCGCGCCGGTCAACCCGAAGGCCTGGCACAGGCGCGCCGGGCCGGAGCACAGGTCGCGGTCGGCGCGCGCTTTCACGCGACGCGCGCGCATCACGTCGAGCCCTGCGACCGGAGCGGCAGCACGGAGGAGCACGGCCGACGCGTCGCCGTCGACGTGGCCCACGACGTTCGCGCACCAGTGCATCCCGTAGGTGAAGTACACGTAGAGGTGACCGGGCGGCCCGAACATCGTCGCGTTGCGCCTGGTCATCCCTCGATACGCATGGCTCGCAGGATCTTCCGAGCCGGAGTAGGCCTCGGCCTCCACGATGCGCGCCGCCAGACGGGGCGAGTCCGCGTCCGAGCGCACGAGCAGCTTGTTCAGGAGCAGCGGCGCGAGGTCGCGCGCGTCACGCCGGTAGAACGAACGCGGCAGGGTCCGGCTCACGCTCGAGCGTCGAGCCAGACGGCCTGCTCCGCGAGGCGCTCCGCCGCCACGCGCACCTGCGCGGCGACCGCGTCGGCGCCCGTCCCACCCGCGGTGACACGGCGCGCGACGGCGGCGCCGGGCTCGAGCAGCGCGAGCGCGTCGGGCCCGAGGTCGGGCTCGGTGATGACGAGCTCGTCGAGCGGGACGCCCCGCTCCTGCGACTGCCGGACCAGCGCGCCGACGCGCGCGTGCGCGTCACGGAACGGGACACCGCGCTCGACGAGCCACTCGGCAAGGTCGACGGCGGCGGACGTCGGGGCGTCGGCCGCGGCCTGCATCCGCGCGCGCACGAGCTCCGCGGTGGCGAGCAGACCGGTCATCGCGGCCAGCGCGTGCCGGTTCTGGTCGAGGGCGTCGAACAGCGGCTCCTTGTCCTCCTGGAGGTCACGGTTGTAGGCGAGCGGCAGGCCCTTCAGCGTGGCCAGGAACCCGGTGAGGTCACCGATGAGCCGGCCGGCCTTGCCGCGCGCGAGCTCGGCGATGTCGGGGTTCTTCTTCTGCGGGAGCATCGACGAGCCGGTGCTGTACGCGTCGGCGAGGCGGAGGAAGCCGAACTCCTCCGTCGACCAGATCACGACTTCCTCACCCAGCCGCGACAGGTGCACCTGGGTGAGCGCGAGCACGAACAGCGCCTCGGCGACGAAGTCACGGTCGGACACGACGTCGAGGGAGTTGTCGAACCGGCGCGCGAAGCCGAGAGCCGCGGCGACGTGGTCGGGATCGAGGGGCAGGCTCGAACCGGCGAGCGCGCCGGCGCCGAGGGGCGACACGTCGACGCGCACCAACGCGTCGCGCCAGCGGTCGACGTCGCGCGCGAACGCCCAGAAGTGCGCGAGCAAGTGGTGCGCGAGCAACACGGGCTGGGCGCGCTGGAGATGCGTGTAGCCCGGCAGGTAGTCGTCGCCGCTCGCGGCGCGTGCGCGGTCGAGCAGCACGCTTTGGAGCGCGTGGATGCGGCGGGCGGCGTCCGTCCCCTCCCGCTTCAGGAACAGCCGCAGCGCGGTGGCGACCTGGTCGTTGCGGCTCCGCCCGGTGTGGAGCTTCGCGCCCGCGTCGCCGGCCAGCTCCGTCACCCGGCGTTCGATGGCTGTGTGGATGTCCTCGTCGCCCGGGGCGAACGCGAACGTGCCGTCGACGAGCTCGATCTCGACGCGGTCGAGCGCAGCGGTCACCACGGCCGCCTCCTCGGCCGAGAGCAGACCGGCGCCGGCGAGCATGGCCACGTGCGCGCGCGATCCCCGGAGGTCGTCGGGCGCGAGCCGCCGGTCGAACGAGAGGCTCTCGGTGAAGGCGAGCAGCTCGTCGGCCGGGTCGTCGCCGAAGCGACCGTGCCACAGCGTCATCGTCCCCACCAACCACGATCGACTCCGCTCCGGCGTCCCGGGCATCCGCCCACGCCTCCGCTGCGCCTCCGCCCAACAACGCAGCCAGCACCGCGCGCGCCGCGTGCATGCGGTTTGCCGCCTGCTGCCACACCGCGCTGCGCGGCCCGTCGATCACGTCGTCGGTGACCTCTTCGCCGCGGTGCGCGGGGAGGCAGTGCAGGAACCACGCCTGGTCCCCTGCCTCCGCCATCAGCGCCCCATCGACCTGGTACCCGGCGAAGGCGGCGCGCCGGGTGGCCGTCTCCTCCTCCTGACCCATCGACGTCCACACATCGGTGTACACCGCGTCGGCACCCTGCACCGCTTCGTAGGGATCGACGGTCAGGTCGATCACCGCACCGAGGTTGCGGGCGCGGTCGACGGTCACGTCATCCAGCTCGTAACCGGGCGGCGAGGCGATGGTGAGCTCGACACCCGACAGCGCGGCGGCGTAGGCCAGTGACGCCGCCACGTTGTTGCCGTCGCCGACGAACACCAGTCGCCGGCCCTCGAGCTCG
>DASPTH010000336.1:0-25487 GCA_035623515.1 Acidimicrobiia bacterium | reverse complement strand
CCGCCGTTGCCGTTCCCCGCGGGCAACTTCGCGGATCGTCTCGCCGGCGAGTTCGTGGCGGCCATGCGCCAAAACGGTAGTTGCTGGTGCCGCGCCGGCCGTTCTCCCGGCTCAGGGCACGAACGCGGCCACCGACTGGGCGAGCTCCACCGGCATGTCACCCTGCAGGCTGTGGCCGGCCTCGTCGAAGTGCTCGACCTCGGCGTCGGGGAGCACCTCGAGCAGTTTCGCCTCGTCGGCGTCGTCGACCACCGACTGCTCCCGCATGCCGCGCGCGAGCATCAGCGGCACCTTGATCTGCGCGACCGTGTCCCAGAGCACGCCGAACTGCGGGAAGTCGGCCGTGCTGTCCGTGGCCGGTGCGCCGCTCTCGGGCGGCGGGCGACGGAAGCGCATGTAACGCCAGACCCAGGTGCCGTCGTCGCGCTGCACCGCATTGTGCAAGATGCCGCGCCGGAGCGACGACTCGGTACGCGTCGGGTTGTACTCGACCGTGCGGGCGAGGATGTCGTCGAAGCTGTCGAAGCTCTCGGGCCCGTTGATGAAGTCGGCGATGACCTTCGACTTGGGCCCGTCGACGCCGGGCGTGACGTCGACCAGGACCACCGAACGCACCAGCTCGGGAGCCACCGACGTGAGCGCGATCGTCGTGAGACCTCCGAGGGACATGCCGATCACGCCGCGCGCGTTGGGGGCAAGCTCTCGGACGGCGACGGCGACGTCGGCCGCGAGCGATACGGGCGCGAGCTGGCCGCCGGCCGCCTCGTTCGGGCCGTCGGAGTGACCGTGGCCGGGGAGGTCGACGGCGACGAGCGGACGACCGAGCGCCATCGCGACCGTGTCCCAGGTGTGGGCGTTCTGGGCGCCGCCGTGGAGGAACACGTACTCGGGGTCGTCGGTGCCCCACACGAGCGCGCTGATGCGACGGCCGTCGGGCAACGCGACGAACTCGCGCCGGACCGTCGGCGGACCCTCGTAGGGCAGCCCGAACTCCTCCGCGTTCTCGTGGAACAGCCCGAACTCGTCGTACTCGACACGCTCCATCGCGCTCCCCCGATCTCGAACTTGCGTCAGCAACCGACGCTCTACGTCGGCCGCTGACGCAAGTTTGGATCGGGCCGTAGGGTACGGGCCAATGCGAGCGCCCGAGCTCGACTTCCGTCCGACCATGCCGGAGTTGCTGCGACGCGCGGTGGAGCGACACGGCGACGCTGACTTCGTCGTCACCGTCGAGCGACGGTGCAGCTTCCGAGACGCGGAGCGGATCACGCGCGCCCTCGCGAAACGCATGCTCGCCGACGGGGTGCGCAAGGGCACACGGGTGGGTATCGGGTTCCCGTCGGGTGTGGACTGGATGCTCGCCTGGATCGCGGCGGCGCGCATCGGCGCGCTCGCCATGCTGCTCAGCAGCACGTCGCGCCCCCGCGAGCTGCGGGACGCGCTGCGCATCGGCGACGTCGACCTGCTGCTCGCGCCGCGCACCATGCTCGCCAAGGACTACGAGGCGTTCCTCGAGGACGCCGTCCCGGACCTGCGCGAGCACGGACCGCCACCGCTGTACCTGCCCGCCCTGCCGTTCCTGCGCCGGGTCTGGATGGTCGGCGGGAGCGACCGCACGTGGGCGACGCCGGTGGAGTTCACGGCGGCGGCCGGGGCAGGGGCGGCAGGGGCGGGGGCGATGATCTCCGACGAGTTGCTCGAAGCGGTCGAGGCCGAGGTGGCGCCGGCCGACCCGATGGTCGTCGTCTTCACGTCGGGCAGCGCCGCCGAGCCCAAGGCGATCGTGCACACACACGGCACGGTCGTGCGCAAGACGTCGACCGGGTCGAACGTCGGTCTCCAGGGCTCGTACCCCGGGCACCGAGTGCTGTGCGCGATGCCGTTCTTCTGGGTCGGCGGTGTGCAGATGCTCGCGGGCGCGCTGCACAGTGGCTCCGCCATCGTGTGCCAGGAGCGCTTCGATGCCGCCGGCGCGCTCGACCTCATCGAGCGCGAGCGCATCACCACCATGCTCGGCTGGGCGACGACCCTCGCGGCGATCGACGAGGGTGCGGGCGACGCCGCCCGCGACCTGAGCTCGCTCGGCAGCGTGCCGCTGCCCGACGCGACGGTCGGGAGCCGGTTGCGCGCGTCGTCACGCGGCGACCCCCCGAACCTCGGCATGACCGAGACCCTCGGGCCGCACTTCTGGCCGCCCCACTTCGACTACAAGGTCGTCGACCCCGACACCGGCGCGCCCGTCGCCGACGGTGTCGAAGGCGAGTTCTGCGTGCGCGGCTACGGCCTCATGGCCGGCATGTACAAACGCGAGCGCGAGGAGGTGTTCGACGCTGCGGGCTGGTACCACACCGGCGACCGCTCGTACCTCGAGGACGGCCGCGTGTACTTCACCGGGCGCTTCACCGACATGATCAAGTCGGCCGGCGCCAACGTCGCGCCGCTCGAGGTGGAAACGGTGTTGCAGACCTTCCCGGGCGTGCGGCTCGCGCTCGTGTTCGGCGTGCCGGACGCCGAGCGCGGCGAGGAGGTCATCGCGGTTCTCGTCGCCGACGACGGCGTCGCGCTCGACGTGACCGATCTACGCGAGCGTGCCCGCAAGGAGCTCTCGGCGTACAAGGTGCCGTCAACGTTCCGCGTGGTCGGGTACGACGACGTGCCCTGGCTCCCGAGCGGCAAACCCGACAAGATCACGCTCCGGCAACGCGTGCACGAGCCCGCGGTGGAGGAGGACTGAGATGCCCGACCGACTGCCGTCGTACGACGAGCTCCCCGTGCAGGAGGGCGCACCCGCAGGTTCGTCGTGGGGGTTGTGGGGCGATCGCGACTTCTTCGGCACGCTCAACCTGCTCACGCCCGAGCGGGTGCTCGCAGCGGCGCGTTCGATCCGCACGGGGCGCGTGTTCTCGCTGAACCCCGAGCTCACCATCCCCGACCCGCCGCTCTTCTGGCGGGCCCGGGTGCGCCACGAGGTCACGGGCGAGCTCGGCGGCGGCCACGACGACCTGTATCACAACTGGAACACGCAGTCGTCGGCGCAGTGGGACGGGTTCCGCCACTACGCGCACCGCGAGCTCGGCCACTACGGCGGCGTGCCCGACGAGGAGCACGGCATCCACTACTGGGCCGAGCGGGGCATCGTCGGCCGCGCGGTGCTCGCCGACGTGGCGCGGTGGCGCGAGCAGGCCGGTCGCCCGATCCGGCACGGCGAGGGCGACCCGATCCCGGCCGACGAGCTGGCCGCGTGCCTCCGCGACCAGGGCACCACGGTCGAGACCGGCGACATCCTGCTCGTGCGGACCGGGTGGCTCGGTTGGTACCGCGGCCTCGACACCGAGGGACGCGCGGAGTGCGTGAAGGAGCGGACCCTCCCTGCCCCCGGACTCTCGGGCATCGACGCGGTGCGCATGCTGTGGGACCTGCACGTCGCCGCGGTCGCAGCCGACAACCCGGCCGTCGAGGTGTTCCCACCACCCGGCGGGAAGTACCTGCACGTCCACTTCCTGCCGCTGCTCGGCATCCCGCTCGGCGAGCTGTGGGACCTCGACGATCTGGCCGACGACTGCTCCGCCGCCGGCACCTACGACGCCTTCTTCACCTCCGCCCCCCTCAACATGCCCCAGGGCGTGGCGTCACCCCCCAACGCCATCGCCGTCCGCTGACCCCCACTCCGTTTTGGCGTCTTTGAGTGGGGCCATAGCCCCACTCAAAGACGCCAAAACGGCGGAGACCGGCACCGCGCTCATCCACGGCATGAGGCTGACGGGCTGGCGGTGGTCGGTGAGGCTGAGGAGGCGCGCGGGGTTGGCGCCGAACTCGTGCGGGTCGCGGTCGTCGTCGCCGGGGAGCGCGCCGTAGCAGTGCGTGAGTGACAGGACGCCGCGGCGCAGTGTGTCGTCGGCCTCGGCGACCACGGTGACCGACCCGTGGTCGGACGTGAGCGTGAGCAGCGCGCCCTCGTCGGCGCCGAGCGCGTCGAGGTCGTCGGGGTGCACACCACACGGGTTGTACGGCAGGCCGATGGGCACGCGCCGGCCGAGCGAGTTCATGACGTGCTTGCTCCGGCGGACGGCGAGCAGGTACGGGCGCGCCGGCGGACCTGCACTCGCGACGCGCGTGAGCGCGTCGTGTAGCTCACGGGCAACGTCGGCCGCGAGCAAGTCGAAGCGTGCGCGAGCGTCGGGTGCGGGCGGGCCCACGACGGCCGGCGCCACGTCGAACTCGGCGCCGTGCGGCCGCGCGCGGACGTCGTCGTACCGAACCTGCGCGCGCTGCGCGAACGACTCGAGCAGCTCCTCGGACGACGGTCGCGGGGTCCCGGGCTCCCACACCCGGCTGCCGATGTTCAGCAGCAGCCCCATGCGCGACGCGAGCTCGTAGAAGAACTCCCAGTCCTCGATCACGTCACCGGGCCGCTCGAGGATCGGCGGCGTGTACTGCGCGAACGGCTCCGAGAAGAAGTGCTCGTAGCCGCGCGTGTCGTCGGCACGCTCGAACGCCATCGTGGGCGCGATCACGTAGTGGGCGAGCTGTGCCGTCTCGGTGGGGAACGGGTCGACGGTGACGAGCAGCTCGAGGGCGCGCAGCGCGTCGACGGTGCGCGTCTGGTCCGGGAACGCCGCCGCCGGGTTGCCACCCGACACCACGAGCGCGCGCAGGCGGTCGCGACCGGGCTCGAGGATCTCGTCGGGAAGGATGGGCGACGGCAGCTCCCCCATCAACGTGCCGACACCGAGCCGGCTCCGGTAGCCGCGGTCCCACGTGCGGGCCGGGCCCGACGCCTGCGCGGGCAGGTTGCGGCGGCCGCTCAGCACACCCGAGCCCGCGTACCGGTCGCCCTCGCGCGGGAAGCGGCCGCACACCACGTTCAGCGCTTGGACGAGGTGCTCGGCGACATTGGCGTGGGGTCCCATGTCGGGCCCGGTGCCCGTCTTCGCCATGCCGCGCGCGGCGTTGCCGAAGACGCGCGCCGCCTCGGTGATCGCCGCCGCCTCGACGCCCGTGACCGCGGCGGCGCGTTCGGGTGTCATGCCGTCGACCGCGGCCCGCAGCTCGCCGAGGCCGTCGACCCACTGCGCGCAGAACGCGGCGTCGTGCAGGCCCTCGTGCAGGATCGTGCGCAGGATCGCCGCGAACAGGGCCACGTCGGTGCCGGGGACCAACTGGAGGTGGAGGTCGGCGTGCGCGGCCACCTCCGTGCGACGCGGGTCCACCACGATCAACCGCAAGCCGCGTCGCCGCGCCTCGTCGAGGCGACGGAACCCGTCGTGCACGGGGAAGCCGGTGAGGTCGGCGCCCTGCATCGACACCAGCGGATTCGTGCCCACGAGCATCCACACGTCGCAGTCGTCGAAACGCTGGCGACCCGCCGCCCACGTACCGAGGCGGGCCTGCGCGACCCACTTGGCCGACTGGTCGATCGTCATCGTGGAGAACCGCTTGTGCGAACCCACCGCACGCAGCCACGCGCCCGCGAAACTGAACGTGAGCGACGCGGTGTAGGTCTGCGTGCCGACGAACAGCCCGATCGCCTCCGGGCCGTGCTCGTCGAGGATCGCCCGCATGCGGACGGCGATCTCGTCGACGGCCTGCTCGGTGGGAAGCGGCTCGAAGCCGTCGGGACCGTTGCGCTGCGCGGTGAGGAACCGGTCGGGCGCGTGGTGCAGCGCGCCGAGGTGGCGCCCCTTCGTGCAGGTGAAGCCGCGGGTGAGCGGGTGGTCGGGATCGCCCGCGACGTGGGTGACCCGACCGTCCTCGACGTCGACCAGCACCCCGCACAGCGGCGAGCAGATCCGGCAGTAGGTGACCCGGGTCTCCGTCACGACGACCTGCTTGCCGCGCCCATCGCCGACAACGTAGAACCTGGGCCGATGGAGCTCTTCGACCTCAGCGGACAGGTCGCGATCGTCACCGGGTCGAGCCAGGGCATCGGTCGCGCCATCGCCGAGCGCATGGCCGAGCACGGCGCGCGCGTGGTGTTCTCGAGCCGGACGCTCGCGGCGTGCCAGCCGCGCGCCGGCGCCGTGAACGAGCGGTACGGCGAAGAACGCGCGATCGCCGTCGCGTGCGACGCCATGCAGCGCCCGCAGCTCGCGCACATGGTCGAGCGCACGATGGAGCAGTGGGGCCGCATCGACTGCGTTGTCGGGAACGCGCTGGTCGAGGGCTCACAACAGGCGTGGATCGAGAAGCTCGACGTCGAGCACTACACCGACTGGTTCGAGGGCAACGTCACCAACAACGCATACCTCGTCCAGCTCGTGTCGCCGATCATGCGCGCGCAGGGCGGCGGCTCGATCATCTTCGTGTCGTCGACGTCGGGGATCGCCGCGCTCGAGGACTACCTCGGCTACGGGCCGTCGAAGGCCGCGCTCTCGCACCTCGCACGCATCCTCGCCGTCCAACTCGGGCCGCACAACATCCGGGTGAACGCGATCGCGCCGGGGATCATCGCCTCCCGCGGGTGGGACCCGGAAGGTGAGTGGTCCGACGCCGAGGAGCGCGAGATCGGCACCGGCCAGACGCCCCTCGGCCGGCCGGGCACGCCCGACGAGATCGCGTCGTGCGCGGTGTGGCTCGCGTCACCTGGGGGAACGTACGCGACCGGCGGCGTGTTCGTGGTGGACGGCGGCCAGACCCTGAAGGGGATGACCGGACCGCACGACGTGCGCACCGCGCGCCGCGACCGTCAACGCGGGGGCGCCTGACCCGAACCGAACTTGCGTCACTCAGCGACGTAGAGGGTCGCCCTCTGACGCAAGTTCCGTCAGGTCGTCGGGTTCCCCCACCGGTCCCAGTAGGTGACCTCCTCGACGGGACGGCGGACGGCGCGCCGGAAGTCGTCGCCGGTGTAGTAGGCGACGGGCACGAGGCACGTCTGCACGAAGCCGTCGGGAATGCCGAGCAACTCCGCGGCCTCGTCCTTGCGGAACAGGTGCGCGGTGGTGACGCACGAACCGAGGCCACGGCTGCGCAACGCGAGCATGAAGCTCCACACCGCGGGGTAGATCGACGGCGCCCACCCCGCGGCGCCGCCGGCGTCCTCGGTGCACGGGACCACGAGGACCGGAACCTCGTGCAGGTGCTCGCTCAGGTAGCGCGCCGACTCCATCACGCGCCGCTGCTGCGCGGAGACCTCCACGGCCGGCTCGGTGCTCGGCACGGTCGCGGCCGCCCCCGAGCGCGGCGGGTTGCGGTAGAGGTCGGCGAGGGCCGCGCGCGTCGCCGCATCGGTCACCACGATCCAGCGCCAACGCTGCGCGTTCGACCCCGTGGGCGCCTGGATCGCCAACCGGAGGCACTCGACGATCACCTCACGCGGCACCGGCCGCGCCAGATCGAGGCGCTTCCGCACCGAGCGCGTCGTGGAGAGCAGGTGGTCAACCGTGTCGAGGTCCATCACGCCAGGCTACGAAGGTTCGGGTGCCGATACCTGCCGGCGAGGGGTATGGGACAATTCGGGTTTGGTGAGGCGGGGGAGCGCCGATGGCGCCTGACGATCGCGGACGGCTCCAGCGTCCGTTCCAGATCTTCATCAGTTACCGACGTGGTGACAGTGGCCCGTACGCGCGCAATCTCTACGACGGGTTGACGCAGCAGTTCGGCGAAGGCAGCGTCTTCTACGACATCGACAGCATCGCCCCGGGCCGCGACTTCGTCGAGGTACTCGACGACACGCTGCGCCGGGCTGATGTGCTGCTCGTGGTGATCGGCCCGTCGTGGCTCGACGTCGTCGACGCGCAGGGCGCTCGCCGCCTCGACGACGCTGACGACTACGTGCGGCTCGAGGTCGAGACTGCGCTGGCGCGGCGGGATCTGCGTGTGATTCCGGTGCTCGTGGGCGGCGCGGAGATGCCCGCGGTCGACTCGGTCCCCGAACCGCTCGCACCGTTGTGCCGCCGCAACGCGATGTCGTTGATCGACGACCACTGGCGTTCGACCATGGGCGAGTTGGTCGACGTCTTGGAACGGGTCCGCTCCGATCTCACCGCGCCGGCGCCGGCGGACGACTCTCCAACCGCAGTGGTCGAGGGTGCTCCGGTGGGTCCGGTGGCGGCGGCAACCGGGACCGAGCCACCGCCACCGTCACCGGTCACGATCGCGTCGGCTCCTGCGCCGTCGCCACCGCCGACGTCGAGCGCACGATCGAAACGGCGGCTGCTGGTCCCGGTGAGCATCGTCGTGATCGTCGTGCTGGCGGGCATCGTCGCCGTCGTGGCGCTCCAAGGATCCGGGAACGGCTCGAAACCCCGCGCGTCCGGGTCGACGCCTCCCTCGTCGGCCGGCTCGGGCTCGCCGAGGGGGTGGTCGGCCGCGGCCAAGATCGACGGCAATCCGCTGGACGCGGTGTCGTGCGCGAAACCGACCTTCTGTGCCGCGGTCGACGACAAGGGCTACGCGCTCACCTACGACGGCCATGCATGGTCGCGACCACGCCAGATCGACGACACGACCGGCAACGGGGCCCCGATGCTGACCGAGGTGTCTTGCGCGGGCGACAGGAGCGTGCTGTGCGTCGCGCTCGACCCGTTCAGCAGCAGCGCGTTCACCTACGACGGGAGAGGGTGGTCGGCGCCAACCTCGCTCAGGGCGGAGGACGTCTCGTGCCCGAGCAACGTGTTCTGCATGGCGGTGCTCGGCAACTCCGTCAGCGTCTACAAGAACGGCGCGTGGTCCCCGGTCGCCGACGTACCCGGCATCACCAATCTCGGTCGTGTGTCGTGCGCGACTCCTGACTTCTGTCTCGCCGCCGGCAGCGGTGCGTCGTTCACCGGCTACTCGTCCACCTACTACGGCGATGTCTGGACGGATCCGACCAAGATCGACACCCCCGCGGCCGGGGGCATCACCCTCAATCAGGTGTCCTGCGCCAACCGCACGTTCTGCGTCGCGGCCGACGAGAGCGGTCTCGCATTCGTCTATACGGGCGTCAGCTGGTCCTCAGAGTCGCTTGCCTATGTGAACCCGCACGAGGGCGGCACGCTGTGGGCGGTCTCGTGTCCGACCCAGACGTTCTGCGTCAGCGGGGCCGACAACGGTCGCGTCTTCACCTTCGACGGGAGCACTTGGTCCGGCACGACGATCGCGGGCGACAATTCGAACATCTCCGGCGTGTCGTGCCGCGACCAGAACGTCTGCGTCGCGGTCGACAACCACGGCAACGCATACACGTACCGACCAAGCCCATAGAAGGAGGATCGCGCTCCTGGCCGAGGACCGGCGGCTCGTCCGCCTCACGAAGATCGTGGCGCAGCTCCCCGAAGCGACACGCGAGTACAACGGCCAGCACGCGTCGTTCAGCGTTCGCGGCAAGAAATTCGCCTACTTCCTCGACGACCACCACGGCGACGGCGTCGTCGCCCTGAGCTGCCGGGCCGCGCCGGGCGAGAACCGGGCGCTGATCGCGTCCGACCCCGACCGGTACTACCTGCCGTCGTACGTGGGACCGCGGGGGTGGGTCGCGTTGCGCCTCGACGTGGGCACGGTCGACTGGGACGAGGTGCGCGAGCTCGCGACCGACGCGTACCTGCTGACGGCGCCGAAGCGGCTCGCGGCGCTCCTCAACCCGCGGTGACGCCGGACAGCGACACCCAGCGCGGCCGTGCGCCGGTGCCGGGCACGAAGTCGACGAGCACGACACCCGGCTGGCCATCGAGCGAGTTCGCGGTGGCGCCCGCGTAGCGCGCCGGGGTGGGACGGTTGCGAACTTCCCAGTAGCGGTGGATGTGACCGAGCGCGACATAGTCCCACCGGATGGCCTCGAGGTCGGACGCGTAGATCGGCGACGACCGGAAGGTGGGCTCGTCGTTCTCCATCAGCAGGCCGTGGCCCGCGACGATCGACCACCGGTCGGGCGGCACCGGGGGCACGCCCACGAGAGGGCGGAACTCGGGCTCGTGCTCGGGCATCGCGCGGCCCCACACGACGATGTCGGTACCCGGCACCTCGACGAGCGCGCCGTCGGGCACGTCGATGAACTGCACGTGCTCGCACCGATCGGCGACGGTGAAGCGGTGGTGCACCGACCGCTCGTCGAACACGTCGTGGTTGCCGGGGATCATCACGACGGGGCACAAGAGACGGTCGAGCTGCTCGACGGTCCAGTCGAGGAGCCAGTCGGGGACGCGCGCGTGGTCGAACAGGTCGCCCGTGATCAGGAGGGCGTCGACGCGCTCCCCGACGGCGAGGTCGATCGCGCTGGCGAACGCGGGTTCCTCGCGGCCGCCGTCCTGACCGGCGAGGTGGCAGTCGGACGTGTGGAGCACCGTCGCGGGTCGTCGCCGATCGGTCATGAGCGAGCGTCAGCGAGCCCGGTATCCGGGCGAGCAGCGAGCGTGGCCCGAGCGGCCCGGCAGCGCAACTGCCGAGAGCGGAGAGCCGGAGCGAGCGTCGCGAGCCGGGTATCCCGGCGAGCAGCGAGCGTGGCCCGAGCGGCCCGGCAGCGCAGCTGCCGAGAGCGGAGAAGCATGAGCGAGTCAGACTACCGGCACCGGCTCATGCTCCCGCCCTTGGCGTGAGCTCGAGCGCGGTGGCGATCGTCTCCTGGCCCTCGAGCCACGCGTCGATGCCGCCGCGCGTGGGCGCCGCCATGACGTGCTGGATCCCCGCCTCCACGTAGGCGTCGCGCTGGGCGCGGATCTCGTCGGGGTCGTGGTTCCGGGCATCCCAGTCGACCCGCAGCGAGATGGTGAAGGCGTCGTCCGGGCGCGCGTCGCGCACGCGCTGTACCAGCGCGGCCGCGTGCTCGGGCTTCACGCCGATGCCGTGATAGCCGTCGCCCTTCGCGAACGCGCGCGCGAACGCGGCGTCGCTCCCGCCACCGATCCAGATCGGGATCTCGTGCCCCGGCTTCGGCTGCAGGTGGATGCTCTCGAAGGCGTACCAGCGGCCGTCGTGCGTGGCGGGGTCGTCGCGCCACGCCGTACGGAACAAGTCGATCATCTCGTCGAGCCGCTCGCCGCGGTGGTCGAAGGGTGCGTGCAGCGCCTCGTACTCCTTCTGCGACCACCCGATCCCGATGCCGACCGTCAACCGCCCGGTGCTCAGGTGGTCGAGGCTCGCCAGGGAGTTCGCGAGCGCGAGCGGGCTCGTGTACTGCGGGCCCACGAGCACGCTCGTGCCGATGCCGATGCGTTCGGTGGCGGCGGCCGCGAACGACAGCGACACGAGCGGGTCGAACAGCAGCGGCGCGGGGTACGACTGTCCCTCCGGGATCACGAGGTGGTCGCTCACCCAGACGTCGTCGAACCCGAGCTCCTCGGCCTGTCGGGCCGCGCGCTCGACGCCACCGGGTACCGCGGCGCGACCGAACTGGGGGAGGTGGATGCCGAAGGTGGTCACGTTGTCTCCTCTCTTCTGGTCGACTCCGCTCCGCCGCCCGCTCCTCCGAGCACGGCTTCGCTTCGTCTCCTCTCTTCTGGTCGACTCCGCTCCACCGTCCCGCTCCTCCGAGCACGGCTCCGCTTCGTCTCCTCTCTACCTGGTCGACTCAGGTCGACCGGCGCGGCGACGGGTCACGAGCTCCTGGGTGAACGACGCGACGTGCCGGTGGTCGGCGGCGTGCACGGTGCCGAGCACGAGGCCGCGGTTGCCGCCCATCCACACCCGGCGCAGGTCGACGAGGATCCAGTCGCCCGGCGACACACGATCGTGGAACCAGAGCCGCTGGTCGAGGCTGGCGATCATCCACTCGCCCGACGCCATCCGCCCGAGGTCGACGAGCGCGGTGCCGGCTCGCAGGTCGGCGACGTACGCGAGGTACGCCGCCGCGAGTCCGGCGTCGTCGTCCCACGACTCCGTCGAACGCGCCCAGTAGCGAACCGCGGACCCCAACGGAGCTTCGGGATCCCCGTGCACCTCCGACGCCATGCGGGTCTCGATCGGGGGCGCGGCGAACCCGGTGCCGTGGAACGGGTCGGGGTCGAGGTCGTTCGGGTCGGGCACGTCGGGAAAGGGCTGCGCGTACCGGTCGCCGTCCTCGGGCACGTGGAACGACGCGACCATGTCGAGGATCACCTCGTCCTGCTGCCACGCCTCCACGCCGCGCACGGTGAACGACCGGCCGTCGCGCACGCGCTCCACCTGCATCGCGAGCGGCACGTCGAGCCGGCCCGGCCGCACGAAGTAGGAGTGCAGCGAGTGCGGCAGGCGATCGGCCGGAACGGTGAGCGCGGCGGCGCGCAACGCCTGCCCGGCGACCTGGCCACCGAAGAGGTTCGGCCGGTAGTCGTAGGTGGGCACGAGCGCGTCGAACCGGTCGTCGCCGAGGGGCGAGAGCTCGAGCAGCTCGCGGATCATGGCCGGGCGGAGGCTACCGTCCCGCCATGACCCTCTCCTTCGCCCCCGATCCCGTCGCCGTCCCGCAACCCGTGCTCGACGACCTGCGCCGGCGACTGGCGGCGGCGCGCCTGCCGAACCAGCTCGCGGGCGTGGGGTGGGAGATGGGAACCGAGCGCGCGTACCTCGAGTCGATGCTCGCGTACTGGGAGGACACGTTCGACTGGCGTGCGCAGGAGGAGCGCT
Organism: Acidimicrobiia bacterium; assembly: GCA_035623515.1. Taxonomy (GTDB): domain Bacteria; phylum Actinomycetota; class Acidimicrobiia; order IMCC26256; family DASPTH01; genus DASPTH01. The sequence continues at coordinate 12,968 of DASPTH010000336.1, read as the reverse complement.
TCAACGCGTTCGAGCCCACCGTCACCGAAGTGGACGGTCAGCGTGTCCACTTCCTGCACGCGCGCTCGCCCGAGCCCGACGCGCTCCCGCTCCTGGTCTCCCACGGCTGGCCGGGATCGGTCGCCGAGTTCCTCGACGTGCTCGCGCCGTTGTCCGACCCGCGCGCGCACGGCGGTGACCCGGCCGACGCGTTCCACGTGGTCGCGCCCTCGCTCCCCGGCTACGGCTTCTCCGGGCCCACGACGGAACGGGGTTGGCACCCGCGGCGCATGGCGACAGCGTTCACGCAGATCATGGCCGAGCTCGGGTACGAGCGGTACGGCGCGCAGGGCGGCGACTGGGGGTCGATCGTGTCGCAGAACGTGAGCGACCTCGACCCCGACCACGTGTGCGGGCTGCACCTCAACTTCATCAGCGTGCCGCGGCCGAAGGACGCGCCCGAGCTCACAGCGGAGGAGCAACAGGAGCGCGAGAACGTGATCGCGTTCCGCACGACCGGCGCCGGCTACCAGGAGATCCAGGGGACGAAGCCGCAGACGCTCGGCTACGCGCTCGAGGACTCGCCCGCGGGACTGTGCGCATGGATCACCGAGAAGTTCACCGCGTGGACCGACTGCGACGGCGACGTGGAACGCGCGTTCACGAAGGACCAACTGCTCACGAACATCACGACGTACTGGGTCACCGCGACCGCCACGTCGTCGGCGCGCCTCTACTACGAGATGCGCCAGGCGGGCCGCTCGGCGATCCCGCACGACTACGTGCGCGTACCCACCGGCGTGGCGAACTACCCCGGCGAGGTCACGCGCACGCCGCGGAGCTGGGCCGAGCACCGCTACAACATCACGTACTGGGTCGACCTCCCCCGCGGCGGCCACTTCGCCGCCATGCAGGTCCCCGACCTCTACGTCCCCGACGTCCGCGCCTTCTTCCGCACCGTCCGCTGAGCCCGCGGCCTCGTTTTGGCGTCTTTGAGTGGGGCCATAGGCCCACTCAAAGACGCCAAAACGGTACGGGGGCTGTACGTTGTAACAATCTCCGCGGGACCCGACGCGTTTGGGGGGAGCCATGACCGACGTCGACCAGTCCGCCATCGAGCAGGCCGCGCAGTTCGAGCAGCTCGGGCTCGCCTTCGCCGACGAGGAGGCCACGGCCGCGCGCGCCAGCGCGGAACCCCAGGCGATGTACCTCGACCGCATGCAGCAGTGCCCGGTGATCCGCAACGAGAACGGATCGGTGCAACTCCTCCGCATGGAGGACATCCTCACCGTGAACCGGAGCCGCGACGTCGAGCAGGCGAGCAAGTACCTGGGCAGCAACCGCAAGGCGATCCCGCTGGGGCTCGACGGCCCCGAGCACACGAAGTACCGCCGCCTCCTCGACCCCGTGTTCACCGCCCGCCGCATCGCGGTGCTCGAGCCCAGGATCCGCGACCTCGCCCACGAGTTGATCGACACGTTCATCGAGGACGGCGAGGCGAACGTCTACGACCGCTGGTGCCAGCCGCTCCCGTCGACGATCTTCATCTCGATCCTCGGTCTCCCGCGCGAGCACCTCGACGACTTCATCCGCTTCAAGAACATGACCCTCGGCATCGGGTTCCCGAAGGACCTCAGTATGGAGCAGATGATGCAGCTCCGCATCGAGGCCGTGCAGTGGCTCCAGGCGTACTTCAACGACTCCCTCGACGCGCGCGAGTCGAGCGGCGACGCCGGCGACGACATGATCGGCTGGCTGATGACGACGGAGGTCGAGGGCGACCGCCTCACGCGCGAGAACATCCTCGACATCCTCGGCCTGCTCATGATCGCGGGCCTCGACACGGTCGCCGGATCGCTCGCGTGCATGCTCAGCTACTTCGCGCGCCATCCCGACGACCGCGCGCGCGTCGTCGCCGACCCATCGCTCTGGCCCGACGCGGTCGAGGAGCTCATGCGGTTCGAGTCGCCCGTGACCGACGGCGGTCGCATCGCGATGGCCGACATGGTGCTGCCGAGCGGGGAGTTCATCCCCGAGGGGACGCACATGAGCATCTCGTGGTCGGCCGCCAACCTCGACCCCGCCTACTTCGCCGACCCGCTCACGGTCGACTTCGGCCGCAGACCGAACCCGCACATCGCGTTCGCGAGCGGGTTCCACCGGTGCCTCGGCTCGCACCTCGCGCGCATGGAGCTCCGCGTCGCCCTCGACGCGTTCCACCGCCGCATCCCCGACTACCGGATCAAGCCGGGCGTGGAGCTGGCGTACAGCGGGAACCCGCGCACACCGCTCAACCTCGAGCTCGTCTGGCGCTGAGGAACCGGCGCAGAGCATCCTCTCCCCATGCAGGCGGAACCCGTCGAGGCCAAGCCGCTCCCACCGGTCGAGCGCGTCCGCCCCGGTCTCTGGAGCATCCCGGTGCCGCTCCCGATCGTGTTGCGCTACGTGCTGGTGTATGCGTTCGAGACCGACCGCGGCGCGTACATCGTCGACGCGGGCTGGAACACCGACGAGGCGTTCCACGCGCTCGGCGACGGCCTGCGGCAGGCGGGCTTCGACATGACGGACGTCCGCGGCGTCATGGTCACCCACATCCACCCCGACCACTACGGGCTCGCCGGCCGGATCCGCGACACGTCGGGGGCGTGGATCGCGCTCCACCCGGCCGACGCCGCGCTGATCCACGACCGCTACGAACAGCCCGACGACCTGCTCGAGCAGATGGCGGCGTACCTGCGCCGCCTCGGCGCGCCGGCGAGCGAGATCGACGCGCTGCGCAACGCGTCGATGCCGGTGCGCCCGTTCGTCGAGTTCGCGAAGCCCGACGTGTTGCTGCGCGACCGCCAACGGCCCGAGATCCCCGGCTGGGACGTCACCGCGGTGTGGACGCCGGGCCACTCCCCCGGGCACCTGTGCTTCTGGGAACCGGCCAACCAGCTGATGTTGACGGGCGACTGCGTGCTCCCGCGGATCACGCCCAACGTCAACCTGAACCCCCAGGCGGGCGACGACCCCCTCGGCGACTACCTGCGCTCGCTCGAGCGCCTCGGCACCTACGACGGTGAGGGGCTCCCGGCGCACGAGTGGCGGTTCGGGAGCCTGCGCGAGCGGACGCGCGAGCTGCGCGAGCACCACGAGCAGCGATTCCAGGAGGTGATCGCGGCGATCCGCGACGGGCACTCCACCGCGTGGGAGATCACGCCGCGTATGGAGTGGTCGCGACCCTGGGACGACGTCGACAAGTTCACCCGGCGGGCCGCGATCGGCGAGGCCCTCGCGCACCTCCGCACGCTCGAGGTGCGCGGCGTGGTGCGCGAGATCTTCGGCGAGCCGTCTCGCTGGGTGCTGTGCGACGACTGAAACGCCGTTCCGAACCCGTGCCCCGGGCGTGAGCTTTCGCTCGTCCGGCGCCTCACCGTAGGATCCCGCCGCCTGGATCACGCGAAGGTCTCGGTGTGCGCAGGAGTGGAGGGCCCGCGCGACATCGTCGTCGTCGACGTGGTCTACTAGCGCAGTTCGTGTCCGAGGGGGAATCAGGAATGAACGGACGTCCGGGCAAGTCTTCTCGCTTCATGGCGGCACTCGTCGCGCTCGCGGCCGCCGTCGGCGGACTCCTCGTGCCGGCGGTCGCGTCGACGCCGGCCGGGGCGGCCACGCTGCCGCGGCCCGAGGGCGCGGGGCCGCCGGTCCCGGCATCGGGCATGGGCACCAGCGCGGCGCTGGCCAACCCCAAGTGCCACAAGACCAGCCCGGCGGGCCAGGTCCTGGCGGGCGGGTACGGCCGCTTCGACGACACCGTCATCGGGGGCGGGCCCGTGTGCGTGAAGGCGTGGCCGGCCGGGTCCAACAACGGCGGCGCCACGTGGCAGGGCGTCACCAAGGACAAGGTGACCATCGTGGTGGTGCTGCCCAACGACCAGCAGCTCCAGTCCGACCCCGTGGCACCCAAGCACGAGGCCGACAGCTCGCCGAGCACGTACGAGAACGCCGTCCACGACCTCATGCTCCCGTACATGAAGTTCTACGAGACGTGGGGCCGCGACATCGAGATCCGGTTCGTGACGTCGTCGGGGAGTGACGAGACCGCCCAGCGCGCCGACGTCGTGAAGGTCGAGGCGATGAAGCCGTTCGCGGTCTTCCACCTCGTCGTCACCGGCCTCGACGTGCTCGAGACCGAGCTCGCCAAGGACCACATCCCGGTGATGGGCTACTCCACCACGGCGACGAAGGCGAACGCGCAGGCGCCCTACCGCTGGGGCCTCAGCGACGCGCAGTCCTCGGCGATCAACTCGGCCGAGGTGATCGGCAAGCAGCTCCTCAACAAGAAGGCGGAGTACGCCGGGAGCGACGTCAAGAACCAGACCCGCAAGTTCGGCGTGGTCTACATCAAGACCCTCGTCGACTACCCGAGCTTCCAGGCCTACTTCAAGAAGTACGGAGGCACGATCGCCAGCTCGAACCCGTACGACGCGAGCGGCTCGACCTTCGGCGACGCCTCGGTGTCGAACGAGCTGGCACCCACCATGGTCACGCGCATGAAGGCCGCCGGCGTCACCACCGTCATCATGCTGAGCGACTTCTCGATGAACTCCGCGCTCATGAAGGAAGCCACGAAGCAGGACTGGCACCCGGAATGGTTCTTCACCGGCGCGATCTACGCCGACATCGGGATCCTGTCCCGTAGCTACCCCACCGACCAGTCGGTGCACGCGTTCGGCCTGTCGTTCCTCGCGCCGTACACGGAGCCCGACCCCACTCCGCCGCCGCCGGAGCTGCCGCTGTCGACGAAGGACGACTACCTGAACTGGTACTGGGGCGTCGACGCCGCCACCCAGGCAGGCGCGGTCACCTCGAACCTCGAGTGGGTCCTGAACGGCGTCCAGGCCGCCGGGCCCGACCTCACGCCGAAGACGTTCGCGCAGGGGCTGTTCGCGATCCCCGCGTCGGGCGGAGCGGCGCAGAACCAGACCAGCTCCTTCCTGAGCGGCTACGGCAAGGGACCCAACCTGCCCTACGACGAGTACGCGCAGAACGGGCTCGACTTCGCGCCGTACTGGTGGGATCCGAGCACGACCGGGCCGTCGAACGGCCAGGGTGAGATCGGCAAGGGCGTCGGCTGGTACGCCGACGGCGCCAAGCGCTACAAGAGCGGCACCTGGCCGAAGAAGCAGTTCGACTGGTTCGACAAGAAGACGTCCGTGTACCACTTCACGACCCGCCAGACGCCGGCGCCCACCTACGCCGGTGACTGCCAGGGCTGCCCGTCCACGGGCGGCCCCGGTCAGCCGGACGCGCCGAGCAACGCCGGCTTCATCGCCAAGGCCAACGGCCAGGGCGAGAGCTCGCTCTGACCGCCCGACTCGCAACTTGCGTCAGTTCGCCCTGGTGTACGAGGCGAACTGACGCAAGTTCGGTGGGGAGCCCGCCGGCCTGCCTCAGGCGCCCTTGAGCTCGCCCATGGTGTGGACACGGCCGAGGGTGTCGTCCATGTAGTCGGCGCCCTCGGGCGCGCCGATGAACCAGCCGGTGGGGCACATGGTGAGGATCTCGACGAAGGAGAACCCGCGCCGCTCGAGTTGGGCCTCGAGCGCCCTGCGCACCATCTTCTTGGTCTTCGCCGCCGCGCCGGCGCTGTGCACGGAGCCGCGCGCGGCGTAGGCGACGCCGTCGAGCTGCGCGAGCAGGTCGGCGATCCGGATCGGGTAGCCGTGGTACGACGCGTCGCGCCCGTCGAGCGAGTTCTTCGTGCGTTGTCCGAGCACGCTCGTCGCGGTCATGTGCCCGCCGGTCTCGCCGAAGACGCCGTTGTTCAGCAGGATCGCGGTGACCGGCTCGCCACGGGCGGCGGTGTGCAGCACCTCCTGGAGCCCTTCGTTGACCATGTCGCCGTCGCCCTGCAGCGCGACCACCACGGTGTCGGGCTCCATGCGCTTGACGCCGGTCGCGACGGAAGGCGCGCGCCCGTGCAGCGCCTGGACGGTCTCGAGGTCGAACGCGGCTGAGAAGCCCGTGTAACACCCGATGCCGAGCACCGCGATCGTGCGCTCGGCGACGTCGAGCTCGACGAGGTTCTCGAGCAGCGCCCGCGCCGCGATGGGCTCGCCGCACCCGGGACAGAAGCTCGAGAAGTCCGACATCATGAGCGGCGGGCGGCGAACGCCGATCTCGTGCGCGGGCTCCACGGGCGGCGCGTCGGTGGCCACCACCGGTCGTTGGTCGGTGCTCATCGCCTCACTCCTCCCAAATTCGGGGTCGACTCCGCTCCGGCGCCCCGGCCCTCCGGCCACGGCTCCGCTGCGTCTCCCACATTCCGGGTCGACTCCGCTCCCACACTCCGAGTCGACTCCGCTCCGGCGACCCGGCCCTCCGGCCACGCCTCCGCTGCGTCTCCCACATTCCGGGTCGACTCCGCTCCGGCGCCCCGACCCTCCGGCCACGCCTCCGCTGCGTCTCCCATCCCGGCTTCGACGCGGGCGCGGATCACGTCGACGTCGTAGAGGTCACCCACACCGAAGCCGGAGCTGTCGGTGGACACACCCCCGATGCCCGTCACCGGCGCCGCGCCCTCCACCGCGATCCGGACGTCGTCGATCAACTGGCCGGCGCTGTTCTCGAACACCAGCACGCCGCGCACCCCGTCGGCCGCGGCGGCCGCGTGCACGGCCGCGTACGGGAACGGCCAGAGCGTGATCGGCCGCACGTAGCCCACACGCGCGCCGTCGGCGCGCAGGTCGTCGACGACGTTGCGCACGAACTTGGCCGCCGACCCGAACGCGACGACGACGTGCTCGGCGTCGTCGAGGAAGCCGCTCTCGTACCGCTGCTCCACCGCGGCGATCTGGTCGTTGTGCGGGCCGACGGCCTGGAAGTGCGCCTCGATCCCGGGGCCGACGTCGTGCACCTTCCCGATGCCGAGGGGCGTGACGATCTTCGCCCGCCCGGTGGCGCTGGTGGTGCCGCGCAGCGCCCAGTCCTTGGGCGGCAGCGACTCGAACCCGATCGGCTCGACGTCGACCGCCGCGTACGTGTGCGCGATGAGGAAGTCGCCGTAGACGAGCACCGGATTGCGCCACTTGTCGGCGAGGTGGAACGCGAGCTGCGTGAGCTCCACCGCTTCGACGACGTCCATCGGCGCGAGCACGATGTGGCGGTAGTCGCCGTGGCCGCCGCCGCGCGTGGCCTGGAAGTAGTCGCTCTGGCCGCGGGCCATGTTGAAGATCACCATCGGCAGGCCGGCGAGCGCGGCTTCGGCGAACGACTCCTGCATGAGCGAGAGGCCCTGCCCGGTGGAACCGGTGGCCGCGCGGGCGCCGGTGGACAGCGCCCCCCAGCACATGCCGACGGCCTCGAGCTCGCTCTCCGCGTTGACGCACACCCCGCCGACCTCGGGCAGCCGCTTGGCGAAGTGTTCGAGCAGCTCGGTGAACGGCGTCATCGGGTAGCCGGCGAAGAACCGGCATCCGGCGGCGATCGCCGCCTCCGCCATCGCCTCCGAGCCCTCCATGAGACGCCGGGTCACCGGTCCTCCAACTCGATCGGCTCGTCGTACCGGAACACCGTGAACACCCAGTCGGGGCAGATCACCTGGCACGCCTGGCACCCCGTGCACCCCGGGTGCAGCACCGGGTACCGGAAGCCCATCTGGTTCAAGTCGTCCGACATCGACAGCACCTCGGGAGGGCACGCCGGGATGCACAGCTCGCAGCCCTTGCACCGGTCGACGTCGATGACGACGGTCCCGCGCGTCAACACGTTCACGTGACGGCCTCCACCGCGCTCACGCCCCAGAACGGCACCGGCTCGAGGCCGTCGAGGTCGTAGCCCGTGCGGATCATCTCGCCGTTGGCCGTCGCGTGCTGGCGGCGGTAGTCGGGCAGCGACTGCGTCATGCCCTCGACCAGCGAGTCGACGGCGACCACGCCGGTGACCCTGGCGTACGCGCCGATCATCACCATGGTCTGGGTGAGCTCACGGCCGGCGCGCGCGGCGATGTCGGTGGCGGGCACCTCGACCACCCGGTAGCGCTCGGGGTCGGGGCGGGCGTCGTCGTCGGCGAGCGACGAGTTCAACAGCACGAGCCCACCCGGCACGAGCTTGCGCGCCATCCCCATGCTGCGCGCGCCGGGTCCCCAGAACTTGGTGCTCATCACGACGGCCGACCAGCCGCGCGACACGATCGGCGCGGCCTGGATGGGCGCGTCACCGATCACGATCGTCGAGTCGGTGTTGCCCCCGCGCATCGTGCCGCCGTAGACGCCGAACAGCATCACCTCGCGCCCCTCGAGTGCAGCCGCGCGTGCGAGCGTCTGCGCCGCGAGCTGCACGCCCTGCCCGCCCACTCCGGTGAACAGCACCTCACGTTCCATCGGTCACTCCGACGCCCGCGACACAGAAGCGCGCGAGATGGCCGACGTCGTCACTCGACGGCTCGACGCGCCGCACGAGGAAGTCGGTCATGCTGCCCACGACCGCCTCCCAGATCACGTAGGCGTCGCGCGCAGGATCGACGCTCCGCGCCTTACGCAACGCCGCTTCGAGCAACGCGCGGAGCTCGGCCTCGGCGCGGCGCCCCTTCTCCCCGGCGCCTCCATCGATGCGCGCGGCGTTGAGGTGCACCGCGCGGGTGGCGGCCGCGGCGGCGGGGTCGACGGCCTGCGCCATCATCCCCTCGATCCATCGGCGCACCTGCGCCTCCGCGGTGGGCGCACCGGCCATCAGGTGCTCCAGGTAGGCGAGCAGGGTACGCCGCCCGTCGTCGAGGATCGCGAGCACGAGGTCGTCCTTGCCGCGGAAGTGGCGGTAGAAGGCGCTGTTCGAGAGCCCGGCACGCGCCACGATGTCGCTCACCCGCGGGCTCCGCGCGGGCTCCTCGCACATCACCGAGAGCGCGGCGTCCATGAGCACCCGCCGCTCGCGCTCGGCGGCCTCCTGCTCGGCCGCCCAGGCGGCCATCGACAGAACGGGGTTCTGCCGTTCCTCCACCGGCGCCAGCCGGTCGGCGACGGGGACACGCGCCACGCCAGAACGATATTCTCCGCCGATGGCGAGCACCAGCCCTCCGGGCGTGGCCGGTGTGGCGGCGACCGACCCCGGCCGGACCGCGCTCGTCTGGCGCGACCGGCGCGTGTCCTACGGGGACCTCGACCGCCGGGCGAACGAGCTCGCGCACGCGCTCGCGGCGCGAGGTGTCGCGCCCGACTCGCTCGTCGCCACCGTCCTCGGCAACCGCCCCGAGTGGGTGGAGCTGGCGCTCGCCACCGCGCGGTTGGGCGCGCGGCTGGTGCCGGCGTCGTGGCGCTCGACGACCGACGAACTCGACTACCTCGTGCGCGACTCGGGGGCTGCGCTCCTCGTGAACGAGCCCGGCGCGCGTGCCGACGACGTGGGGCCGACGCTGCACGTGGGCGACGAGTACGAGCGCGCCCTCGCCGAGCAGCCCGACACTGCCGTTCCCGGCGCCACTGCGCCCGATCTCGTCGCCATCCGGGTGTACACGTCGGGCACCACCGGCCGGCCCAAGGCGATCGTCCGCGGGCAGAGCGCGGGCACGTGGACCCACGGTGCGCGGCCGAACTCGTCGTTGCTCGACTTCTGGGGTCTCACCGGCGAGGACGAGGTGAACCTCACGTGCCTGCCGTTGCACCACGGCGCGGGACACGGGTACCCCCTGCAGGCGCTGGCCTGCGGGCAGACCGTCGTGCTCATGGAGCGGTTCGACGCCGAGAACCTCCTGGCCCTCATCGAGGCCGAGCAGGTCACGTACATGAACATGGTGCCCACGCAGTTCGTCCGGATCGCCGCGCTCGAGCCGGAGGTACGTGATCGCTACGACGTGTCGTCGATGAAGCGCGTGCTCCACGGCTCGGCGCCGTGCCCCATTGCGGCCAAGCAAGCCATGTTCGACCTGTTCGGCCCGATCGTCTGGGAGACGTACGGCGGCATGGAGGGCCTGGCCACGATCGGCTCGCCCGAGGACTGGCTCGCGCACCCCGGGACGGTCGGGCGGGCAGCGAGCGCGCTCGGGATCGGCGTCGTGATCCTCGACGACGATGGCAACGAGGTGCCGCCCGGCGTACCCGGGCTCGTGTACATCCGGCCGCCGGGAGGGCAACGCTTCGAGTACGCGGGCGAGACGGAGTCGACGGCGTCGGCCTGGCGTGACGACCTCTTCACCGTCGGCGACGTCGGTTACCTCGACGAGGAGGGGCTGCTCTTCCTCGTCGACCGGCAGAAGGACGTCGTGATCACCGGCGGCGTCAACGTGTACCCGGCCGAGGTCGAGCGCGTGCTCGCCACGCACCCGAGCGTCGCCGACGTCGCCGTGATCGGAGTCCCCGACCCCGAGTGGGGCGAGTCGGTGCTCGCGGTCGTCGTGGCGTCGGCGCCCGTGTCGGCCGACGAGCTCGTCGACTACTGCCGGGAACGGCTCACGAGCCACAAGTGCCCGCGCGCGGTGGAGTTCACCGACGAGTTGCAGCGCGACCCGCTCGGCAAGGTGTTGAAGCGCGAGCTCCGCGACCGGTACTGGCAGGCGGCGGAGCGGAGGATCTGACCGTACAATCCGCGCCAACGCCACTCGCGCGTGTCTCGGGGGGGAACGCATGGCCGGTCGTCGGAGCAGCCGGTTCCTGCTGGCGATCGTCGCGGTCGGGGCGACGCTGGCGTTCGCAGTGTCGCGGGGAGCGGGCGCCGCGACCGTGCCTCCGCCGAAGGGCGCCGGCCCGCCGGTCGCGGCCAGCGGGATCGGCACCGCCGCCGCGCTCGACAATCCGCGCTGTCACCACGACAACCCCGCGTACGGCGTCTACGGGCGCTTCAGCTCGACGGTCGTGGGTGGCGGACCGATCTGCGTGAAGCCGTGGACGGCGGGTGACGACAACGGCGGCGCGACCGCGCCCGGCGTCACCAAGGACAAGGTCGTCACCGTCGCCGTCGTCCCGAACGACACGCAGCTCAGCGGCACGTCCGCCGCGGCCGGTACCGCGCCGGTGAAGCGCGTCGACATGAGCGTCGGTGGCACGTACGCCGACGCGACGCACGACTACCTCCTGCCGCTCATGCGCTACTACGAGACGTGGGGCCGCGACATCGAGGTGCGGTTCGTGACGTCGTCGGGGAGCGACGAACAAGCCCAGCGCGCTGATGCCGTCACCATCGAGGCGATGAAGCCGTTCGCGGTGATGGACATGGTCACGGTCGGGCTCGACGTGCTCGACCAGGAGTTGGCCAAGGCCAAGATCCTCGTGTACGGCGACGCGACGACCACTGCGAAGGCCACCGCCCAGGCGCCCTACCGGTGGGGTCTGAGTGACGCGCAGTCGGCGGCGGCCAACGCGGCGGAGGTCGTCGGCAAGCAGCTCGTCGGCAAGAAGGCCCGGTTCGCCGGCAGTGCCGACATCAAGGAGCAGACCCGCAAGTTCGCAGCCGTGTACATCCCGACGCTGATCGACATCAACGGGTTCAAGGCGGCGTTGCGGAAGTACGGCGGAACGCTCACGTCCGACCTCGCCTACCAGAGCAACGGCACCACGTTCGGCGAGGACACCAGCGCGCAGGAGCAGGCGCCGGTGATGGTCACGAAGATGAAGAACGCCGGCGTGACCACGGTGATCATGTTCTCCGACATCGCGATGAACAAGGCGATGATGACCCAGGCGACGAAGCAGGACTTCTTCCCCGAGTGGTTCCTCACGGGGGCGGTCTTCCAGGACATCGCGATCTTCGCCCGCGGCTACCCACAGGACCAGGCGAAGAGCATGTTCGGCCTGTCGAACCTCTCGCCCTACACACAACCCGATCCGACACCGCCACCGCCGCAGAAGTCGCTCAGCGTCCTCACGAACCCGCTCACGTGGTACTGGGGCGACACGGTCGGGACACAGGTGACGTCGGTCGTGCCGCGAGACCTGGTGTGGCTGATGCGCGGCATCCACACCGCCGGCCCGAAGCTCACCCCGCGGACGTTCCAGCAGGGGTTGTTCTCGATCCCCGCGTCCGGTGGCGCCGCGCAGGGCTACACCACCGGCGCGCTCGTCGGGTACGGGAAGAACCCGGGCCTCCCGTACGACGAGTACATGGACCTCGGGCTCGACTTCTCGCCCGTGTGGTGGGACCCGGACACGACCGGCCCGTCGAACGGCACCGGCGCCGTGGGCAAGGGCGTCGTCACCTACGTCGACGGAGCAAAGCGCTACCTCGCCGGTACCTGGCCGAAGCGGCAGTTCGCGTGGTTCGACCACGCGGGCACGGTGGTGGGCTTCGACACGCGCCAGACACCCACTCCCGTCTACGCCGGTGACTGCGCCGACTGCCCGATCGCGACCGGGAACGGCCAGGCCGGTGCCTCGAGCGCGCAGGGCTTCGTCGCCAAGGCCGACGGTCAGGGCGAAGCAGCCTTGTAGACCGCACCCCCCCTACGAAGTTGCGTCAGCAAGCGACCTATAGCGTCGGTCGTTGACGCAAGTTGGCGGGGGCGCGGGCGTCGGCCAGGCCCATCCCTGTGCGCCGGAACGCCGCCCACTGGTGGAGAGGCCACGCGTCCTGGTCGTCTCCCCACGCGTCCACACCGTTGATCGACCAGTGCACGAGGCTCTGCCAGCACACGCCGTGCACGCCCGAGATCGGGATGGCCATCCGGCTCACGCTCTCGCCCTCCACTGCGAGCACGCGCCCGTCGGTGTCGACGGCGTCGACGAAGACGCGGCGGACGAAGCCGTGGTCGGGGTCGCGCTCGCGACGCTTGGTGCCGCGCACCATGTCGCGGCGCACACCGTCGAGCAGCACGAACCCCCCCGGTCCGGCGCCGAAGAACGCGGTGTCGGGTGACGCCATGCCCGTGATGTAGGTGCTCTCGCCGCCGCCGTCCTTCCACTGCTCGGGTCGCAGGTGCCACCACGAGTGGTCGCGCATCGCGTAGCAGTCGATCGGGATCTCCTCGCCGTGGAGGAGCAGCGCGCCGGTGACCCGCCCGAACTGGTCGAGGTGGCGGG
>DASPTH010000334.1:0-5436 GCA_035623515.1 Acidimicrobiia bacterium | reverse complement strand
CGGCATCGGCACGGCGATCCCCAGTTTCTTCGGCGCTGCGATCCCTCCACAGGACCTGCCGGTGCCCTTCGACGTCCGCATCCCCGTCGACGTGTACATCTTCCACGCACCCGAGCTGCTCGCGGTCGTCACGACGCTCGTGGTGACCGTGCTCCTCTACGCGTTCTTCCGTTTCACCGACGCGGGCATCGCGCTCCGGGCCAGCGCGAGCAGCGCCGATCGCGCCTCGCTCCTCGGCGTGAACGTCGGGCGCGTGCACAACCTCGCGTGGGTGATCGCGACCGTGCTGGCGACGATCGGCATGATCCTGCGCGCTGGGTTTCTCGGCCTGCCGCTCGGGACGGCGTTCGGTCCCGAGATCCTGCTCCGCGCGCTCGCCGCGGCGGTGATCGGCCGGATGGAGAACCTGGCGGTGATCTTCGTGGCCGCCTGCGGCATCGGGATCGTCGAGGTCGCAGTGCTGTGGAACGAGGGGTCGGCCACGCTGATCGACCCCGCGCTGTTCGTGCTCGTACTCGTCGCGCTCCTCCTGCAACGCCGCGACCGCGAGTCGCCGGTCGAGGACCAGAACGTCTCCACGTGGGCGCACGCGGCGACGGTGCGGCCGGTGCCGCGCGAGCTGGCGCGGCTGCCCGAGGTGCGCTGGGTGTTCCGGGGCCTGAAGGTCCTGTGCGTCCTGGGCATGCTCGCGCTCCCCGCCTTCCTCGACGAGCGCTACACCAACCTGGCGGCCGCGGTGCTGATCTACGCCATCATCGCGGTGTCGCTCGTGCTCCTCACCGGCTGGGCAGGCGAGATCAGCCTCGGGCAGGTCGCGTTCGTCGCCATCGGGTCGGCCGCAGCCGGTGCCGCAAACGTGCACTGGCACCTGGCTCCGGTGCCGAGCTTCCTCCTCGCCGGCGCCGTCGGGGCGGTCGCTTCGGTGGTCATCGGGCTCCCGGCACTGAGGATCCGCGGCCTGTTCCTGTCGGTGACCACGCTCGCGTTCGCGCTCGCCACCTCCTCGTACCTCCTCGACCACGACTACTTCTCGTTCCTCCCCGACTCGATCACGGACCGCGTCGTACGGCGGCCGGTGTGGACACCGCTGGGGTCGATCGCGATCGACACCGAACGGCGCTACTACTACGTCGCCGCCGCCGGCCTGCTCCTCGTCCTGCTCGCGGTGCGCGGGCTGCAGCGCTCGCGCGTCGAACGCGACATCGTGGCCACCCGCGAGAACGAGCGGAGCGCGCAGGCGTTCGGTTTGAGTCCCGCTCGTGCGAAGCTCTTCGCCTTCGCGCTGTCGGGCTTCTTCGCGTCGTTCGCCGGCGGCTTGCTCGTGCTCCACCAGCAGGCGCTCGGTCAGCAGATCTTCGAGGCGGTCGAGAGTTTGCGCGCGCTCACGATGGTGGTCGTCGGAGGGCTCGGCTCCGTGGCCGGAGCCGTCGTCGGGGCCGTGTTCGTGAAGAGCACCGAGTGGTTCAACGTGATCGTGCCCATCCGCTTCCGGCGGTTGTTCACCTTTGCGGGGAGCGGCGTCGGCCTGCTCCTCGTCCTCTGGCTCCTCCCAGGAGGCTTCGGGTCCGTGCTCTACGCGGCGCGCGACGCGTGGTTGCGCCTCGTCGCGCGCTTGCGCGGCATCGTGGTGCCGGCGCTCGTCACCGACGAGGGCGTGTCGCGCCCTCCCCTCGTGCGGCCGGTGCACATCCGGCTCCGGGCCCCACGACCCGATGCCGACCGGCGTGTCGTCGCGCCGTCGGGCCTGTTGCAGGCGGCGGGCTCGGTCCCGGTGGCACTCGCCTTTCGCGACGTCGACGTCGCGTACGGGCAACTGCAGGTGCTGTTCGGGGTGACGTTCGAGGTGCTCCGTGGGGAGACGATCGCGCTGCTCGGTACGAACGGCGCCGGGAAATCCACGATGCTGCGCGCGGCGTCGGGACTGCTGTCCCCGTACCGCGGGGGCATCGTGTTCGAGGGTGTCGAGATCAGCGGGCTGGCGCCGCACAAGGTCGCCCGGCTCGGTCTCGTCCACGTGCCGGGCGGTCGCAGCGTCTTCCCGTCGCTCACGGTCGCCGAGAACCTGCGCGTCGGCTCGTGGATACGCCGCCGGGACCGTGCGTACGTGCGCGACGCGACCGAACGCGTGCTGCGACTGTTCCCTTCTCTCCGCGATCGACTCGGCGATCCTGCCGCGAGCCTGTCGGGCGGCCAGCAACAGATGCTCACCATCGCCATGTCGCTGCTCGTCGAGCCGCGGGTGCTCATGATCGACGAGCTGTCACTCGGGCTGAGTCCCCTGGTCGTCGAGCAGTTGCTCGACGTGGTGCGCCAGCTGCACGCGCAGGGCGTGACCGTGGTGGTCGTCGAACAGTCCGTGAACACCGCGTTGAGCACTGCCGACCGCGCGTACTTCCTCGAGAAGGGCGGCGTCCGCTTCCACGGGTTGACCGCCGACCTGCTCGACCGACCCGACCTGCTGCGGTCGATCTTCCTCGAAGGCGCCGGCGAGCGCGCGCCGGCCGAGCGTGACGGGCATCCCGAACGGCCGGCGCGGAGCGTCGGCTCGCGCGTCGTGCTCGCGACCGAGGGCCTGTCGAAGCGCTTCGCCGGCGTCACCGCGGTGGACGACGTGTCGATCGACCTGCGCGAGGGAGAGATCCTCGGCATGATCGGGCCGAACGGCGCGGGCAAGACCACGGTGTTCGACCTCGTGTCGGGCTTTCTCGTGCCCGACGAGGGGCGGGTGCTCCTCGACGGGCGCGACGTCACGGGACTGCGCCCGCAGGCCCGCGCGCGCCTGGGCATTGCGCGCTCGTTCCAGAACGCACGTCTCTTCGACTCGCTCACGGTGCACCAGACGATGTGCATCGCGCTCGACCGCGAGCTCGCGTTCCGCGACCCGGTCGCCGCGGCGCTGCACCTCCCCAACGTGACACGGGCGGAGCAGCAGCTCGGACGGCGCGCCGACGACGTCATCGACCAGATGGGGCTCGGCGAGTTCCGCGACAAGTTCGTGTCGGAGCTGTCGACGGGAAGCCGGCGCATCGTCGACCTCGCGTGCCAGATCGCCGCGCAACCGTCGGTGATCCTCCTGGACGAGCCCTCCGCGGGCATCGCGCAACGCGAGACCGAGGCGCTCGCGCCCATGTTGCTCCGGCTTCGCGACGTGACCGGCGCGAGCCTGGTCGTGATCGAGCACGATCTCCCCCTCGTCCTGTCGATCGCCGATCGCATCGTCGCCCTCGACCTCGGTCAAGTCGTCTGCGACGGCGATGCCGCTCGCGTCGTCACCGACCCCCACGTCGTCGAGTCCTACCTCGGCACGAGCTGGAGCCTCACCCCTGCGAAGTTGCGTCACTGAACGTCGTTGGGGGTCGGTTGGTGACGCAACTTCGTGGTATCGGGCGTCGTCACTCCGAGCGCAGCGCGACAGCGGGTCGCACGCGCGTCGCGAACCATGCGGGGATCGCGGCGACCACGGCCGCCACGCAGAAGGCGGCGGGGATCGTGAGCAGGAGCGGGACCCATGCGATCTGCGGCTCGGGCACCGCGCCGAGGCCATCCGCGAACACGCTCCACGCGAAGCGCCCGATCAGCGCGCCGAGCGGCAGGCCGACCAGGAGGCCGACGGCCACGAGCGTGAACGTCTCCCACAACAACGTCAGCCAGATCTGGCGCCGGACGAAACCGAGGGCCTCGAGGAGGGCGAGCTCGTGGCGGCGTCGGCGTACCGACGTGAGCAATGTGTGCGAGAGCGTCGCCGCCGCGAGCAGCACGAGGATGACGCCGAGCACGGTGGGCAGCGCGGTGACGCCCTCGAGCTCTTGGAGCTCCCGAGGTCGGCCAGTGGAACGGGTGGGGACGGGATCGAGCGCCACGCGGAGGTGGCGCACGGTTGCCCCGACATCGGTGCCGCTCCGGAAACGCACGAGGAACACGTTCTGCTCGGCCTCGGGCAGCAGCTTCTGCAAGCCCGCGTACGTGACGTACGCGCCGTTGCCGAGCCGACCGTTGTCGCCGAACTCGGGGAACACGCCGCGACCGACGACGTGGAGCCCGTACGCGACGTTCCCGAGCCGCAACACCGCGATGTCACCCAGGCGGAGACGGGCGTGCTCGAGGGTGGTCGTGCCGAGCAGGACTTCGTTCGCGCGGCGCGGCAGGCGCCCGGCCACGACGGTCGGGGCCACGGTGCCGAGCTCCTGCTGGAGGCCGAGGACGTCGACGCGCTCCAAACCGATCTCGGCTTGAGTCACCGTTCCCGCCGCGAGCCCGGATACCGACGGGTCCTGCTTGAACGCCGGCACCAACGACGCCGACAGCTCGGGCAGCGCGGGCGCGCCGCTCTTGACGTTCCAGTTCCACCCGTAGAGGTGAGGCGTGTCGAGCAGGTGCCGGAGGCTGGCCTGGAACGACCAGACGCCGCCGAGAAGCGCGAGCGTGAGAGTGATCCCGGCGACGCTCGCCCACACGGGCACCGCGGTCGCGCCGCGGCCGGGGTCGAGCGCGAACCGCACGCCTGCGTCCGCGGTGGGTGACAGCCCCGACCGGTCGAACACGCGGAGCAGCAGCGGGGTCCGCCGACCAACCCGCACGTTCGCGGATGCGCTCGTGACGCGACGCGCGGCGAGAAGCCGCAGCCCGACGACGATGCCCGCCACCGCCAGGGCACCGAGCACGCACGCGATCACGTCGACGTCGAAGCCCGGGTGGAGATCGGCGGTGCGCGCGATCCCGATGGGCATGAACGGTGAGATCCCCAGCGCGACGACAACGGCGATCACGGCCGCGACGCCTCCGATGAACAGGCCGCGCAATCCGGCGAGGAGGTAGAGCTCGCGGCGCTCCATCCCGAGGGCGTGGAGAATGCCGTCGTCGCGCGCCTCCGAGTACGCCTGTCGCAGGAGCGCCTGCGCGACGATCAGGAGCACCGCCAGGAACACGAGCAGCGCGACCAAACGGAGCGCGGTGGCCTGCCCGTGGATCGCGGTCTCGACCTTCGGCTCCTGGAGCGACCGGCTGACGATGAAGCCGACGGGCCTCCCCTCCGCGAGTCGTTCGACGCCCTTCGCGAACGCGTCGAGCAGGTCGGGCCGCTTGAGCTGCGCGTACATGAGCGGGCTCGAGACCAGCGACGCTCCGTAGCGGTGTCCGAACGCGGGCGTGAGGTGGAGCGCCGGCGACAGGTCGGGTCCGAGCGGCGGGAACTCGAGCGGCGACGCCTCGATCCCGACGATGTGGAAGGTGACGTCGGGACCGTCGGCCAGCTTGTCGATGGTGGTGTCGTTGGCGGCCGGGTCGCCCGCGAGGCGAGCGCCGAACTCGCTGAGCAGGATGGCGGCGGTCCGCTGGAAGCTCGACGCCTTCACGAAGTGGAGCCGGATGGTGCTGCCGACGTCGAGACCGAGTCGTTCGGCCAGGACGAAGCTGGCCGTGGCCTCGTCGGGACGCCGG
>DASPTH010000326.1:0-21851 GCA_035623515.1 Acidimicrobiia bacterium | reverse complement strand
CCCGTCAGTGTATTAGCACTACCGCCGTAGTGGAAACCCCGGGGACGGAAACGTGCGCCGCGGCCCCGGCTACTCGTCGAGGGGGAGGGTCAGACCGCCGGCGGGTGTCTCGCCGTCGAGCCAGCCTTCCATCCAGTCGACGGCCACGCGGCGCGAGACGAACTGGAGTCCCAGGCGCTGGCCCTTCAGGCGCCACTCGAAGACCACCTGGCCGGTGTCGGTCTCCACCTGGAACAGCATGAAGTCGTACTGGTTGGCGCGGCCGATCACGACCTGCTCCAGCTCCTCCCGTGCGGACGAGTCCACGGCGGCTGTCGTTCCCTCGCCGGGGTGTCGGCGAAACCTGGCCCGTCAGGGGGCGAGGGCGCCGGTTTCGCGGAACCATGCGTACACGTCGTCCACCGTCTCCTGGGTCGGGCGGGGCTCGTAGCCGAGCTCCCGGGTTGCCTTGACCCAGCTGACGGTCGGGTCCGCCGCCAGCGCCCGCAGCGACTCCGGCGTGAAGAGCGGCTCGTTCCCGCGCCAACGAGCCCACCACAAGCCGGCCGGTGACGTGGCGCGGGCGAGCCACAGCGGGACGACCCCGCGCGGTGCGCGCACCCCGGTGGCGCGCTCCGCGAGCGCGGCGAGGTCGACCATCGACTGACGGTACCCGCCGAGCAGGTAGCGCTCGCCGGTGCGGCCCTTCACCTCCGCGGCGATCATGCCCGCCGCGGCGTCGCGCGCGTCGACCCAGTCGAACCCGCCGGCGACGAGCGCAGGGAGCCGCCGCCGGGCGAGCGCGAGCAGCACGGCTCCGATGTGTGACGGCGCGAAGTCGAACGGCCCGAGGACTCCCGTGAGGTTCGTGATCACCGCGTCGAGCCCGGCGTCGACCGCCTTCAACAGCTCGATCTCGCCGGCGGCCTTCGAGCGACTGTACGCGGGGAGGTCGGCGCGGACCGCACGCGCACTGCTCTCGGTGATCACGCCCGGGTGCTCGAGATCGAAGGCGTGGATCGAGCTGCAGTGCACGAACCGGCGCACGTCGGCGTGGAGCGCGGCGGTCGCGGTGTTCCGCACGCCGTCGACGTTCGTGGCGCGGACCGTGCCGTCGGGATCGCCGGCGATGGAGATCAACGCTGCGAGGTGGTAGACGACGTCGACGCCTTCGAGTGCGCGGCGCATCGCGTCCGCGTCGAGCACGTCGGCCGATACGAACTCGATGTCGAGCCCGTCGAGGGCGCGGCTGCGCTGCCGGTTGATCGCCCGCACCGTCCGGCCGTCGTCGAGGAGCGCACGCACCAGGTTGGCGCCGACGTGGCCGGTTGCCCCGGTGACCGCCGTGATCACGGAACCGCGACCGCTGCGTAGATGCGCTCGTAGGCGTTGACCATGGCCTCCGCACTGAAATGGAGCGCGACCCGCTCGCGGCACGCGGCCGGTGAGCAGCCGTCGACCATGCCGACGGCCTCCACCAGACCGTCGATCGAGTCCCGGAGGTATCCGGTGACGCCTTCCTCGACGAGCTCGACGGCGGCGCCCGCCGGGCACGCCACGACCGGAGTCCCGCAGGCCATCGCTTCCACCATCACGAGCCCGAAGGGCTCGGGCCACTGGATCGGGAAGAGCATCGCCCGGGCGCGCCCGAGCAGGTCGACTTTGTGTTCGTGCGAGATGCCCTCGTACACCTCGACCTCGTCGTGCAGGAGGGGCGCGACGATCTCGTCCCAGTACGCACGTTCGAAGGGCTCGGTGCGCTTCACGACCATCGCGAGCGGCAGACCGGCGCGCCGCGCTACCTCGATCGCGATCGTCGGCCCTTTGTCGGGGTTCGAGCGCCCGATGTAGACGAGGAAGTCGTCCTTCGTCTCGGCGAACGGGTAGCTGTCGATGTCGACACCGTTGTGCACGACACCCGCGTAGCGGATCTCGGGGAACTCTGCGCGCTGCGCCGCGCTGATCGCGACCAGATGCACGTGGTCGGCGAGGAGCTGGTAGAGCCGGCGGCTCGGCTCGGTCCATGCCCCGTGCAACGTGTGCACGACTGGCGGATGGCCGCGCCGCAGCGCGCCGAGTGTGGGGCCGGCAATGCCACTGTGATCGTGCACGACGTCGACGTCGTTGCCGATGTCGAGATACGAGCTCCCGGCGTGGTAGGCGTCGTACCAGGAGTTGCCGACGAGCGCGGGGTCGGGCGCGTCCAGCAACGGCGTGACGAGCACCGCCTTCGTGGACGAGCCCCCGCTCGCGTAGAGCGTGACCTCGTGGCCGCGCTCGACGAGGTGATCGGTGAGTTGCGCCACCACGAGCTCGATGCCCCCGTAACCGGCGGGAGGCACGGTGAACCACGGCGGTGCGATCTCCGCGATCCTCACAGGGTCGAGCATATGAGCGGGCGGCCGGGTGACCGCCGGTAGCGTTGGTCACCGTGTCACAACCGTGGACGACGAGCGCGAGCGCGACGCTCGGCGGGCGCGGCGACACGGTCACGCTCGTCGAAGGTCCCGCGTTCGCGATCTCCCTCCCGTCGGGAGACATGCTGCCGGGATTCCCGCACGGACTCTTCTTCCGCGACACCCGCTTCCTCTCGGAGTTCCGGCTCCGGGTCAACGGGCAGTGGCCCGAGCCGCTCTCGGCGACGCCGATCGATCCCTTCAGCGCCGCGTTCGTGCTGCGCGCCCCACCGGCAGCCGGCGTCGCCGACTCGCACCTGGTCATCTTCCGCAACCGCTACGTGGGGCGGGGCATGCGAGAGGACGTCGTGGTCCGCAACTACGGGTCGGAGCCCACCTTCTGCGCGCTCGAGTTCCTCGTCGACGCCGATTTCGCCGACCTCTTCGAGGTGAAGGAAGGGCGGGTCGAGAAGATCGGCGACCGCGAGGTGGAGCGCGCCGGCCGGCGGCTCGCCTGGACCTATCGCAGGGGGCCGTTCACGCGGGGCGCCCACCTCGACTTCTCCGTCGACGTCCAGCTCCTGGCAGACCATGCCGATGTCGAGTTGATCGTCCCGGCCGGGGGCAAGTGGGAGGCGTGCCTCCAGCTCACGCCGGTCATCGACGGGACCGAGGTGGCGCCGCGGTACCAGTGCGGCCGCCCGGTGGAGCGCTCGACGCCGGCAGCCCGCCTCGACGCGTGGCGGCGAAATCTGCCGACGATCACCACCGAGCACGACAGCTTCGCCGCGCTGCTCGAACGTTCGGCCGACGACCTCGCCGCGCTCCGCCTGTTCGATCCCCAGCACCCCGACCGCGCCGTGGTGGCGGCCGGCGCGCCGTGGTTCATGACGGTCTTCGGGCGAGACAGCCTCATCACGTCCTGGATGGCGATGATGATCGACTCCCGGCTCGCCCTCGGCACCCTCCAGACGCTGGCGAGCCTCCAGGGCGTCGACGTGAACCCGCTCACGGAGGAGGAGCCCGGGCGCATCCTCCACGAGATGCGCTTCGGCGAGTCGAGTCAGCTCTCACTCGGCGGCGGGCGCGTGTACTACGGCAGCGTCGACGCCACGCCGCTCTTCGTCATGCTGCTCGGAGAATTGCGGCGATGGGGGACAAACCGCGCAGAGGTCGACGCGCTGCTGCCGGCGGCCGACCGCGCGCTCGGGTGGATCTCCGACTTCGGCGACCGCGACGACGACGGCTACGTCGAGTACCTGCGCACCAGCGATCGCGGACTCCGGAACCAGGGATGGAAGGACTCGCACGACGCGGTGCGTTTTGTCGACGGTCGACTCGCCGAGCCGCCCATCGCCCTCTGCGAGGTCCAGGCATACGTGTACGCCGCGTACATCGCGCGCGCGCTCTTCGCGTCCGAGCAGGGAGACGACGAATTCGCCACCGAGATGTACGCGCGCGCCGCCGACCTCAAGCGTCGATTCAACGAGGACTTCTGGATCGACGAGCGCGGGTGGCTGGCGATGGGGCTCGACCGCGACAAGTCGCCGATCGACGCGCTCACCTCGAACATGGGCCACTGCCTCTGGACCGGCATCCTCGACGAGGACAAGGCGCAGGTGGTGGGCGCGCGTCTCGTCGACTCCGACCTCTTCTCCGGGTGGGGCATCCGCACTCTCGGTGCGTCGATGGTCGGCTACAACCCCGTCAGCTATCACAACGGGAGCGTCTGGCCGCACGACAACGCGTTGTGCGCGGCCGGCCTGATGCGGTACGGCCTCACCGAGGCCGCGCACCGCGTGATGGAGGGTGTCGTCGCCGCCGCCGCGTACTTCGGCAACCGGCTCCCCGAGCTGTTCGCCGGGCTCTCACGCACGGAGTTGCCGTTTCCCGTCGGCTATCCCACGTCGTGCTCCCCCCAGGCCTGGGCGGCCGCCTCCCCGCTGCTGTTCCTGCGGTCGATGCTGCACTTCGACCCCGACGTCCGCAACGGCAAGCTGCACCTCGCGCCCGACGTGCCGCAGTGGATCGGCCGTCTCGTGCTGGGGCGCGTGCCGCTGGCGGGTGGGCACGTGTCGATCGAGGTGGAGGGCGACGTGTGCAAGGTGCTGGAGCTCCCGTCGGGCCTCACCCTGGTGCCCGAGCCCCGCCCGCCGACGTTGTGATGCCGACCCACCCGTTTTGGCGTCTTTGAGTGGGGCTATAGCCCCACTCAAAGACGCCAAAACGGAAGGGGGTCAGCCCCAGCGCATGTCCACGTAGAGGATCTGCAAGAGGTTGCTGAACGCGACCGTGCCCCAGATGACGAGCGCGCCCGACAGGAGGAGCTGACACCCCGCGTTGAACACGCGCGCGTGACGCGGCAGCCGCGCGCGTACGCCCCACGCGAGGACGGCCAGCGCCGTGCAGCCCACGAGCACGCGGAGCACGAGGGCGGGCGTGACCCCGAACTCGCCGAACGCCCAGCGCAAGACGGGGTTGCCTTCGGGAATGTGCGTGAAGCGCAGCGCGTACCACGTGGTGAGCGCGTCGAGCACGGCAAAGCTGCTCCCGAGCACGAAGCATCCGAACGGGCTGAGCCACCGACCCTCGGGATCGAGTGCGGCTGTTCGCGCCTCGCGTCGCTCCATGCCCTTCATCCTTCCGCGTTGAGCCCTCAGTCAATCACCCGACGCTGCTGATCTCTCGAGAAGTTCTTCCCGTGTCCCCAGCAAGCGCCAACGGGCGGACGAACGGTCACGGTCTCGGTGGCGTCTGGCACGTGGTGTCGCCCTCCGGCGACCCGATCATGTAACCGGCGGGCGTGGCGTTGCGAGCGACAGCGCGAAGTCGCCCGCCGGATCGGTCCACCACTCCACGAGGTCGAGCCCAACCGCGTCGAGCTCACGGGCCACGCCCTCCCTTCGGAACTTGGCGCTGATCTCGGTGCGCAGCTCCTCGCCATCGGCGAAGTGCACCTCGAGGGAGAGCCGCGGGATCGTGACGACAAGAGGGCGTTCCGCCCGGAGCCGCATCTCGATCCATTCTTCGTCGGCGTCCCAGAGCGCAACGTGCGCGAACGAGTCGACGGGGAAGTTCGCGCCGAGCTCGCGGTTGACGACATGCAGCACGTTGCGGTTGAAGTCGGCAGTGACGCCGTCGGCGTCGTCGTACGCGGCCACGAGCCGCTCGGTGTCCTTCACGAGGTCGGTCCCGAGCAGCAGCCAGTCACCCGCCGACAGGCCGCTCGCCACCTCCGACAGGAACTTGGCGCGCGGCTCCGGCGCGAGGTTCCCGATGGTGCTGCCGAGGAACGCGACCACGCGGCGGCCGCCCGCGGGGAGCTGGTCGAGGTGGTGCTCGAAGTCGCCGACCACGGCGTGGACCTCGACGCCGCCGTACTCCCGGGCGACGCCGTCCGCTGCGCTGCGCAAGGTCTCCTCGCTCACGTCGAAGGGCACGAAGCGGCGCAGGGTGCCGGCCGCGGCGAGCGCATCGAGGAGGAGTCGCGTCTTCTCGGAGGTCCCGGACCCGAGCTCGACCAGCGTGTCGGCCCCCGTGCGCGCCGCGATGACGGGCGCTTGCTCGGCGAGGATCGCGCGCTCGGCGCGCGTCGGGTAGTACTCGGGCAGGCGCGTGATGGCGTCGAACAGCGCGCTGCCGCGGTCGTCGTAGAACCACTTCGGGGGCAGCGTCTTCGGTACGGCCGTGAACCCGGCGCGCACGTCGGTCTCCAGCGCGCGCGCCATGGCATTCGGTTCGAGGTGGACGTCGACGCGGGTCTTCGAGGTCATGCGCGAGTGCTAGAGCGCAGTGATCGTGGGAGCCACGGCGTGCGCGGCTGCCACTTCCACGAGTGACCCGTCCGGCACCTCGCGCCATCCCGGCGCGTCGTCGAGAGGCTCCGACGCGACCGTCGCCTCTCGCACGAACAGCGAGTTACCGAGACGCGTGCCCACGACGTGGTGCCCGTCGGTGAGCAGCATGTTGAGCCGGCCCGAGCTGACCGCGTTCACCTCCTCGATCACGCTGCACAAGGCGGCGGTCGCTGATCGGCCGAGGTCGAGTCGGTCGAGGACGAGCGCGAACAGCACCTCCGAGTCGGAGTCGCCAACGAGGGCGGCGCGGCGGCTCGCGCTCAAGCGTGAGCGGAGCCGATCGCCGACGCCGCGGTGGAAGTTCTTCACGTAGCCGTTGAGCGAGAACAGCCACCTACCGCTTCGAAACGGTGCGTTGCCGCTCTCGTGGATGGTCGCGCCCTCCGACGCGAGCCGCGCCGCAGCGAGCAGGGCACCGCTCTCGATCACGCGCGACGAGTCGGCGAAGACGGCGTCGTCCCAGATCGGTGTGGTGGTGCGGTACTGGTGGGGCTCGACGTCGCCGTCGACGTACCAACCCGCGCCCCAGCCGTCGGGGTTCGAGTCACCCGACGTCTGGTGCACCGGCGCGCTCGCCTGCCGGCACAACGAGTGCGGCGCGCCGAACAGCAACTCGTGCAGTGCAACGGGCTGACCCAGGTAGGCGAGATGTCGGCACATGTGCGGCTCAAGCGTCGCGCGCGCAGCGGAAGCCGGAGAAAATCTGGCGGCGGATCGGGAAGTCCCAGTTGCGGAACGACGTCCGCAGCGCGGCCGGGTGAGTGGCCCACGACCCGCCCCGCAGAACCTTGTACTCGGGCCCGAAGAACACCTCGGAGTACTCGCGGTAGGGGAACGCGCCGAAGCCGGGGTACCCGCCGAAGTCGGTGGCCGTCCATTCCCACACGTCGCCGAAGAGTTGGTGGACGCCCCACTTGCTGACCGTCGCCGGCGGCGCCGACCCGGCGGGCGACGGCGCCCACCGGTGCGGACCGGCGTGCCACAGGTTGGCGCCGTCGAGGGCCGCGCCCGCGGCCGCCACCTCCCACTCCGTCTCGGTGGGGAGGCGCGCGCCCGACCAGCGCGCGTAGGCGTCGGCCTCGTACCAGCACACGTGCTGGACCGCCTCGTCGAGCGGGAGATCCTCCTCGCGCCCGAAGCGCCGGCGCGACCACGCGCCCTCGCCTTCGCGTCGCCAGAACTGTGGCGCCACCAGGCCTGCCTCCTCGCGCCACGCCCAGCCGGCGTCGGTCCACAGCCGCCCGTCCTCGTAGCCGCCGGCTTCGACGAACTCTCGGTACGCACGGTTGGTGACGGGCACCGTGTCGATGCGAAAGGATGCGAGCGTCACGTCGTGCGCCGGGCGCTCGTTGTCGTAGGCCCACACGTCGTCGTCGACGCCGACCGTGAACGTGCCGCCGGGGATCAGCACGTCGGCAGGGAGGCGGGGCGCGTCGGCCTCACGGCGGGGTGTTGCCGGGCCACCGTCGGCCGCGGGGTGCGCGAAGTCGTCCATCAATTGGACGGTCGCCAGCATCGTCTCGTCGTGCTGGTGCTCGTGCTGCACGACCATGCCGTAGACGAAGCCACCAGCGAGCAACGGATCGCCGGCGTCGAGTGACACCTCGTCGAGGACAGCGAGCGCACGACCGCGCACGTCGGCGACGAACTCCCGCGCGCCCGCAGGGTCGAGGATCGGCAAGGACACGCGCTCGCGCCGTGGGTGCTTGAACGCGTCGTAGATGTCGTCGTACGCGATGTTGGTGGGCGAGGCGCCGCTCAGCGTCCGCACGAGCCACAGCTCCTCGTAGTGCCCGATGTGCGCGAGATCCCAGCACAGCGGCGACATGAGCTCCGACACCTGCCGCAATTGATCTGGGAAGGGGACGGGGTCGAGCATCGTCAGCGATCGGCGTCGCGCCTCGTCGAGCGCGGCGACGATCTGCGGCTTCGTGGGTCCGAGCGGCACGAGCGCGCTACGCCGTCGCGGCCTGGAGCCGGCGGAGCTCCCGCAGGCGGTCGTCGGCGGGCGACTGCCCGCGCACCACGTAGCGGTCGTGGAACGCCGCGACCGCGGCGATCGTGCGCGCGTCGGTGCCGAGACGTGGGAGCGCGTCGAGCACCGCGGTGAAGCAGCGATCGGCCGCGGCCCGGAGGGTGGGATCGGCCACGCCGTCGCGGGCGGCCACGGCCCATCCACCGCGGGTTGCCGCGACCGCGCCGGAGACATCGTCGGCGGCCTCGGCGTCGTCGAGGAGTGTGGCCGCGACCGCGACGGCGACCGGCCACCACTTGTCGGGCAGTGCGTCGATCATGCGGAGCTCGAGCCAGCCGCGGGGCCGCACGGGCGGGAAGAGCGTGGTGAGGTGATAGGCCAGGTCGTCGACGGTGGGCCAGCCGAGCTCGTGGCCGTGCGCGATCCACTCGGCAAAGGTCAGACGGACGTCGAGCGGGACACTCGTGGCGGCGTCGGTGAGGATCATCATCACCGGCGCGTCGAGTGTGTACCGCGTCCACGACCCCCGCGCATCGGTGCCGTGCCGGTACGCCGGATTCGTTCGTTCGGGGTCGATGGCGTGCCACACCGCGAGTCGCGTGGATCGCCAACCGGTGACGTTGCCGTTGGCGTCGAACGGCGAGTTGGCGAAGGCCGCGGCGAGGACGGGCCCGAGGTCGTGCGCCCGCTGCCAACGGGTTTCGATCTCGGTGTCGCGGCCGATGTCGAGGTTCACCTGGATCGACGCGGTGTTGCACATCATCGTGCGCCCCTCGGGCCAGTGCGCATCGAAGTAGTGCTCCATCGCGCGATAGCGCGGCGCGTCGACGAGGCGGCGGCGCGGGCCACGGTCGTCGAGCCCGGTCGCGACGAGGTCGATGCCCGCGGGGTCGAGCGCGCCGCGCACCACCGCGAGGTCACGCGCCATCTGCCGGCACGCGGCGGCGATGCCCTGGCACGGCGGTCCACTGAGCTCGAGCTGGCCACCGGGCTCGAACGTGATGGCACTCCCACCGGGGAGCGCGGGTGGCAGCAGCGCGCGGACGGTGTCGGGTGCGGGCACCGTGACCCCAGGGAGGCGCGTCACCCACTCGAGCTCGATACCGACCTTCGCGTCCCATCCGGGTGTGAACACCCGCTCGTCGACGAACGTCCGGACGTCGTGGGGGGAGAGTGAGCGGGACCTGGCGGGCATCGCTCTACCGGTGTCCGAAGTGCGCGGCGACCCACACGAGGTTGCGCACGGGAGCGAGCCACACGTTGCCTGACCTCATCGGCTCCTCCCTGCTCCTGCCATGACGGGGATACGACGGTGGTTGCCTCGCGGATGCCCGGGTGGGGTTCGTCGCCGGTGATGCCCGCGGATGACACATCTGAAACTTTGCCCAGGCTACCGGGCCACCCGGCGCCCGCCGCCCGGCCCGCGCTCCAGGGCCGCCCGGTACACGGCCACGTGCCGCCGAGCCGCCTCCGCCCACGAGAACCCCGCCACTGCGGCCGGGCCGGCCGTCCGCAGGCGGGCGGCGGTCGCCGGCTCGAGCACCTCGCGGAGCCCGTCGGCGAGGGCCTCGGGGTCGGAGGCGGCGGTGACGACGGCGTCGCCCAGCAGCCGGGCGGCGGCGACGTCGGCGGTCGTGAGGACGGGTGTGCCGCACGCCATCGCCTCGAGCGGCGGGAGGCCGAAGCCCTCCTCGTGCGAGGGGTACACGACGGCCGACGCTCGACGCAGCAACGCGGGGAGCGTGTCGGCGGGTACGTAGCCGGTGCGCACGACTCGCTCGGCCGCGCCACTGCCCGCGATCGCGCGGTCGATCGCGTCGGTGTGCCAGCCGGGCTTTCCTGCGAGCACGAGGCGGAGGCTCGGGTACTCACCGGCGACGCGCGCGAACGCAGCAACGAGCGCCGGCACGTTCTTCCGAGGTTCGATCGTGCCCGCGAACGCGACGTAGGGCTCGGTCACGCCGAGGGCGGCGAGTTGCGGACGGTCGTCGGATTCGTCCCCGTGCGGCGTGAACCGGTCGGTGTCGACGCCGTGATGCACGACCACCACGTCGCCTCGCGGCCTGATGGCATCACGCAGACGGTCGGCGGTGGCGTCGCTCACACACACCAGGGCGGCGGCGCGCTTTCCCGACTCCGTGATCGCGCGCCGGAAGAACGCCACCTTGGTGCGTTCGTGCCACTCGGGATGGTCGAAGAACGTGAGGTCGTGCACGGTGACCACCGCAGGGACCCGGACGCGCACCGGCATCGTGTAGTGAGGACCGTGCCACAGGTCGACGGACAGTTTGTCGGCCAGGCGCGGTCCAAGGGTCTGTTCCCACACGAGCCGGGCCGGACGCGTGCGGGCCGCGACGGCGTGGAGGTCGGCAGTCGGCGCGATCACCCGCCAGCGTTCGGAGTCGTCGGTACGTGATGCCAGCACGAGGTCGACTCCGTCGCAGCGTGCCAGCGCGCGTGCGAGTTCGGTGGTGTACACACCGGCTCCGGTGAGCTGCTCGGGCACCGCCGACACGTCGAGCAGGAGCCGCACGCGGTCACGGTAGTGTGCGCGACTGCGTGCGGGTCGCCGTGAACATCGAACAACTGCTGCAGCCCGCGCCCGGCGGGATCGGTCGGTACACCGCGCAACTCGTGAGGCTGCTGCCGACTCGTGTGCCCGCAGTCGACGTGTCCGCGTTCACCGCGCGCCACCCCAGGACAGACGTCGGCGCCGCGCTCGAGGCGTACGGACTGCGTGACGTGGATGTGGCCGTGCTCCCGCTCCCGCGGCCGGTGCTCTACGACACGTGGCACCTCCTCGGCCGCGCGGGCCCGGCGCGACGGGTGGCCCCGGTCGACGTGGTGCACGCGCCGTCTCCCGCGGTCCCGCCCGACGAGGACATCCCCATCGTGGTCACCGTGCACGACGCGGTCCCGATCACCATGCCCGACGCCACGACGCGGCGCGGGCGCTGGTTCCACGAGCGTGGCTTCGCCGCGGCGGCGAAGCGGGCGCGCCTCGTGATCGCCGTGTCGGCGTTCGCCGCCGACGAGGTCGCCGCGAACTCTGCGATCCCGCGCGAGCGGATGCGGGTGGTACCCAACGGCGTCGACCTCGAGCGCGCGCCGCCTGACGACGTCGAGCGGGTGCTCGACGCGTACCGGATCGGCCGCCCCTACGTGTTCTGGATCGGCACGTTCCAGCCGCGCAAGAACGTCGGCACGCTGCTCGACGCGTTCGCACGCTTGGATGCGTCCGACCTGCCGCACCGCCTCGTGCTCGCAGGGCCCGAGGGCTGGCTCGCCGACGACCGCGCCGCCATCTCGGCGCTGGGCGACCGTGTGCAACTGCTCGGGCCGGTGCCCGTCACCGACCTCGCCGCGCTCTACGCGGGCGCAGACCTGTTCGTGTTCCCGAGCCGCCACGAGGGCTTCGGCATCCCCGTGCTCGAGTCGATGGCGCAAGGGACGCCGGTGGTCGCGAGTGACATCCCCGCCTTGCGGGAAGTCGGCGGCGACGCCGTGCGCTTCGTGCCGGTCGACGATCCCGATGCGCTTGCGGGCGAGATGCGGTCGGTGCTCGGCGACGCGTCCGTCCGCGACTCTCTGGTGGCCCGGGGACTCGACCACGTGCGCGCGTACTCCTGGGAGCGGTGCGCCGACGCGACCATCGCCGTCTACCGCGAGGCGCTCGGTTGACGACCCTGCGGCCGGCGAGGCGGCGAGTCAGCGCGTGAGGACGTCGGCGCCGGTGTCGGTCACGAGCACGGTGTGCTCGAACTGCGCGCTCCGGGAACCATCGGCGGTCACGGCTGTCCATCCGTCGTCCCAGATCAACGGGCGGATGTCGCCGATCGTGATCATGGGCTCGATCGTGAACACCATGCCGGGCTCCATGATCGTGGTGGCGTTGGGTTCGTAGTAGTGCGGCACCTGCGGCGGGCCGTGGAAGACCTCGCCGATCCCGTGCCCGACGAACGATCGCACCACGTTGAAGCCCTCGTCGTGCGCGTGCGACTCGATGGTGCGCCCGATCTCGTGCAGCGGTTCGCCCGGTCGCACGGCGTCGATCGCGAGGTCGAGACACTCTCGGGTGGTGCGCACCAGGTGCTTCGACACCGGATCGACCTTCCCCACCAGGAACGTCGCGCTGGTGTCGCCGTGCACACCGTTCACGTAGACGGTGACGTCGACGTTCACGATGTCGCCCTCGGCGAGGCGGCGGCTGTCGGGGATGCCGTGGCAGATCACCTCGTTCACCGAGGTGCACACCGACTTGGGAAAGCCCCTGTAGCCGAGCGGGCTCGGGTAGACATCGCGCGCGACGTGGGCCTCGTGAGAGATGCGGTCGAGCTCGTCGGTGGTGACTCCCGGTCCGACCGCGGGGCCGATGTCGAGCAGGACGTCACGCGCGATGCGGCACGACACGCGCATGCGCTCGATCACGTCGAGTGACTTCACCATCGACTCGGTCGCCCGAACCGGCGTGCCCGTTGCGACGTAGTCGGGACGGGCGATCGATTCGGGCACCTCTCGCCACGGGCCGACGACGCCGGGGCGCAACAGCTGGGCGCGGTGACAACGCTTGTACTTCTTCCCGCTCCCACACCAGCAGTCGTCGTTGGCGCGCACCATGGTGGTCACCACCGCGAGCACCCGTCAGTTCGGGCGCGCATGCGATCCTCGACGGCCGGCCGCTCGCGACGCGTCACCATCCACGGTCGATCCACTCCTGGAGGTGCGGACGCTCCTGTCGACGGGTCGCGTCCGCACGTGGCTGCCTCTTGTCACCATCCACGGTCGATCCACTCCTGGAGGTGCGGACGCTCCCTACCAATGGTCGTGTCGAGGCCGTGGCCGGGGAGGACGAGCGTGTCGGGCGGCAACGTGAAGAGGCGGCGGTCGATCGACTCGATGATCTGCTCGAAGTCGCCGCCGGGGAAGCTGGTGTTGCCGGGGCCTCCGGGGAAGAGGGTGTCGCCGCTGAACAGGATCGGGTGGCCCTCCATCAGGAACGACGTGGAACCCGGCGTGTGACCGGGGTTGTGGATGGTGTGGAGCTCGACGTCACCCACTGCGATCACGTCGTCGTCGGGGATCACGAAGTCGTAGGCCGGGAGCATGGCGGCGTCCTCGCCGGCGATGCCGACGTCGATGCCGGCGTCGCGCATGGCGCCGACCGCCTGGATGTGGTCCCAGTGCCCGTGCGTCGTGAGCACGCGTCGCACGCCCGTCGCGCGGCTGACCTCGAGCAGGAGCTCGTGCTCGTTGGCTGCGTCGATGATGACCGCCTCGCCGGTGCCCTTGCAGCGGACGACGAACACGTTGTTCTCCACCGGGCCGACGACCAGCTTCTCGATCCGGACGGCCGGTGTCTCGTAATGCGCGGGGCGAGGCATGCGTCCAGGGTACGCGCCGTCCCTCCCCGTGTGGCCGGCCGACGGGCCTTCCGGTAGCGTTCGCCCCCGTTCCGCAGCGCCGAGTCGGGGGAGTACCGCCGTGAACTTCGCGTTCTCCGAGGAGCAGGACCAGCTCCGCGACACCGTCCGTGCCTTCCTCGAGGCGAAGTCGCCGTCGAGTGAGGTGCGCCGCCTCATGGAGACGACCGATGGCTACGACCCCGCGGTGTGGAGCCAGATGGCCAACGAGCTCGGTCTCCAGAGTCTCCACATCCCCGAGGAGTACGGAGGCCAGGGCTTCACGTTCGTCGAGCTCGCCATCGTGCTCGAGGAGATGGGCCGGGTCCTGCTCTGCGCGCCGTACTTCTCGAGCGTCGTGCTCGCGGCCGACGCGATCATGAACGCCGGTGACGACGGCCAGAAGGGCGAGCTGCTCCCCGGCATCGCGTCCGGCGAGACCATCGCCACCCTCGCCTTCACCGAGCCCAACGGCAAGTGGGACGCCTCGGGCATCGAGATGGTCGCCGGCGGCTCCGGTGGCAACTACACGCTGAGCGGCACGAAGATGTTCGTGATCGACGGCCACACCGCCAACCTCGTGGTGGTGGCGGCACGTACCGAGGGCTCGAGCGGCGAGGACGGCATCTCGTTCTTCGCCGTCGACGGCGACGCGTCCGGGCTCACGCGCACACCGCTGGCGACGATGGACCAGACGCGCAAGCAGGCGCGCCTCGACTTCGAGAACGTGGCTGCTCGCCCGATCGGCGAGCCCGGTTCGGCCTGGCCCGCACTCTCGAAGACGCTCGACCAGGCGGCGGTCGGTCTCGCCAACGAGATGGTCGGCGGCGCGCAGAAGGTCCTCGAGATGTCGGTCGAGTACGCAAAGGTGCGGGTGCAGTTCGGCCGGCCGATCGGCTCGTTCCAGGCGATCAAGCACAAGTGTGCCGATATGTTGCTCGAGGTCGAGTCGGGCAAGTCGGCCGCCTACTACGCGGCGTGGGCTGCCGCGGAGGACAACGAGGAGTTGCCCGTCGCTGCCAGCCTGGCCAAGGCGTACTGCTCGGACGCGTACTTCCATGCCGCGGCCGAGAACATCCAGATCCACGGCGGCATCGGGTTCACGTGGGAGCACGACGCCCACCTCTACTTCAAGCGGGCCAAGAGCTCCGAGATCCTGCTCGGCGACGCCACGTACCACCGCGAGCTGCTCGCGCAGCGCATCGGCATCTGACGCCACGCGTCGTTCCGGTCGTCGGCGGCAGGGATCCGACGTCGGAGTTCGGTAACGTCGAGTGATGGCGGTGCTCGTCACGCTCTTCGGCGTGGTGCTCGCCCTGCTCGCCGTGCTGGTCGCAGGGCTGCTCCGGAGCCACGCGGAGATCCTGCGGGCGCTCCACAACCTCGGTGTCGATCTCGATCCGCACCGGGCCGACGACGGCGTGTCCAGCAACGTCACCGCGCGCGAAGCGCGTGTCGACCGCGACCTCCTCGCCGCCGGGATCAAGCCCGGCGACCCCAGCCGCTACCGCCGTCCGGCCGACGAGCCTCCGGACGCCTCCGACGAGTCATGAGCGAGCTGCGCGCGCACGGCATCGGCATCACCAAGCCGCCCGGCTGGAAGGGCGGCATGTACCAGCGCGCGGCGGCGGGGGGCGAGCCGACGAACGCAGGGGTGTGGGTCGCGACGATCGCGCTCCCCGCCGACCTCACCACGTTCACGCACCTCCTCGACAGCACGCAGGTGCGCGAGCTGCTGGTAGGGGCGGGCCCGTTCACCGTGTTCGCTCCCGACGACGACGCATGGAGCACCATCGATCTCGCAACGCTCCGCGCCGATCCCGACTGGCTGGCGCGCACCCTGGAACACCACGTCGTCGCCGGCCAGCTGTCGTTCGATGTGCTCGCTCAGCGCGGCACCCTGACCCCGGTTGGCGGCCCCGACCTCAGGCTCGCCGTGCAGGGGACGTGCGCGACGGTCGACGGCGCGAGCATCGTGCGGCCCGACCTCGACGCGGGGAATGGCGTGGTCCACGTGATCACGGGCGTCCTCGAGGTTCCCCGGTAAGGTGCTCCGCCGATGACCGTCTTGGCGGGGCCGTTCGCGATCGCGACGGTGGTGCTGGCGCTCGGCGGCGCGTCGAAGATGCTCGAGCCCGCCGACACCGCGAATGCACTCCGGGCGCTGCACCTGCCGAGTGGCCGGGTGCTCGTGCGGGTGGGTGGCGCGTTCGAGCTCGTGGTCGCGCTCGCGGCGTTGGTCACCGGCGCCACTGTGCTCGCGGCCGTCGTGGCGCTGTCGTACGCCGCATTCGCGGTGGTCGTGATGCTCGCCCTCGGGTCCGGCCGTGCCATCAGTACCTGCGGCTGCTTCGGCAAGGTCGACACCCCGCCGAGTTGGGTGCACGTCGTGCTCGATCTCGTGTTCGCCGGCGTCGCGGCCGCGGCGGCGGTGGCCGTCGACTCGCAGGTCGCCCTGCCCGACGTGTTGTCGCACCAGCCACTGCTCGGTATCCCGTTCGTGGTGCTCGTGATCGTGGGTACGGGACTGGTGTTCCTCGCGTTCACGGCTCTGCCGAAGACCATGGCCGCAGTCAAGGCGTTCCGGCCATAACGGAAGGTCGGGGGTGCATGGGTCTCGCTCGCCGGGATCGCCGCGCCGGTTCGGGCGGTCCCCTGAGGAGCGGTGCGCGGCGAGCGGCCCTCGGAATCCTCGCCGCCTTCCTGTCGATCGCCGGGACGATCTGGGCTGCGGGAGTGGTCGGCGCGGTCGCGCCGCCGCCCGCGCCGGTCGGGAACGTCACGCCGGCCCTCGACACCGTCCCGTCGGGCACGGTCGGCGTCGCCGCTTCCAGCACGCCGGTCGAGGGGCGGGTCGCGGTGATCGTCCAGAACTCGAGCACCAGCGCCGTGCGCAACGTGCGGGTCACCAGTGTGGCGAGCCGACCCGACGGTGGCTTGGCCGCCAAGGCGGTCACCAACGACCTGTTGCCGTCCGCGCTGCCACCGGGAGCGATCGCGCTGGGACTGCTCGAGTTCCGCGCCGCCGCCTCCCTACCCGGTACGTCGCTCACGTTCACGGTCCGGAGTCGGCGCGCCGCATCCGACGACGCGCCCACCGCTCTCCAGGTCGGCAGCCTCGTGCTGTCACCCCCACTGACGGGCGACGACGCACAGACACTCACCATGAAGCTGGGCAATCCGGGGTCGCGCACGATCGGTGGCCCACTCCTCGTCCGCGTCACCTGTTTCGGCGAATCGGCGCGGCCGACGGATGCGACCGATACGACGGTGAGGCGGTCGAGCCTGAAGCGGGGAGCGACCGTGACGGCGGTCGTGAAGCTGCACGACCTGTGCCCGAGCTACCTCGTCGCGGCGAGGGGAGCGTCGGTTCGGTAGCGAACGCGGTCCCGCGTAGCGTGGCCGGCTGTGGAGGTGGTCGCCGGCTTCTTCGTCGTCGGCCTGGTCATCGCGATCGCAGCGTTCATCGTGACACGCGAGGCCGGCCGGATCGCGCGGCATCCGCCGCCGGCGCTCTACGACCCCGACGCCGCCTACCAGTGGGTCGTGACGCACCTGCCCGAGCAGATCGCGGTGACCCTCACACCCGACGACGTGCGCCGCATCCTCGGGTTCCAAGTGGAGTTCTTCCGGCGCAAGGGCGTCTCGGGGAACGGCTCCACGGAGTACCCGTCCGGGACGGTGGTGATCGGCGGCGCCGAGACGGTCGCGTTCATCCTCGAGCGGGCCGCGGCAACCGGAGAGCCGTACCTGCCCGAACAGGTCCACGGCGTCCTCGACACGCAGCTCGCGTACCTGCGGGCCATCGGGGCGATCGGGCCGGCCGCGGGGGAGGAGGGCTAATCCGTCACGCGACGTGCCGTGCCCGTGTGGTACAAGTTCGGGTACCAGAGGAAGGAGGTGGTCCATAGATGCATGAACAACGTGGGACCCTGGAGGTGCGCGGCCGCTAGGCCGGGCTCGTCAGCACGCTGGACCGCCTGCGGAAGTCAACCGCCGCACCGCCGTCGAGACGGGTGGGAGTTGGTCCCCCCCACGAAGTCCGTCCGGCGGTCTTTCCAGCAAGCTCTTCTCGTGAGGAGCGCCTTCGGGCGCTCCTCACGTCGTTTCCGGCCTTCTCCGCGGGTCGCCCCGGCGCCGGGACGACCCGGGCTCCGGGTCGGACCGGATCCGCTCAGCGACCGAGCGCGGGCAGGGCCTCGAGCGCGCCCTTCAGGCGCGCGTCGAAGGCGACGTCGGACAGCGCCGGCTCCGACGCCAGCGTGGCAGGGTCTTCGGGCAGCCCGGCGAGCTCGACCCACGAGGTGCAGCCGCCGTACTCGTCGTTCCACCGCACGGTGACCGGCTCGAGGAGGCGGTGGACGCGCAGCGCCAACACCCAGAGGGGGTCGCGCTTCTTCCACCCGAGCCGGGACTCGGCGTAGTCCTCGGTCCAGATCAGCTTCGACTCGATCGCGGCGAGCTCGTCGGGATCGGTGATCGTCGCGGTGCGCTCCGCGTCGGCCCATCCCTCGATCCGGATCGGCTCGCCCACCGGCGCGGCCGACGCGAGGTCGATCCAGTGACGGTACGGCTCCTTCAAAAGCTCCGCCTTCTGGTGCTCGGCGGTGGGATAGAGCCAGAAGCGGGCGGCCTGCACGCCGAAGTGGCGCCCGTCCTCGTGGAGGCCGCCCTTGCGCACGTCGAGGATCTGCTCGCCTTCGAGCAGCGCGTGCACGACGACCGCCCATTCCTTCAGTGCCGGCGCCATGTGCTCACAATAGGCGTCTCATGGACGACGCAATCCTGTCGGGCGACCTCAAGCTCGCCGCGCACTTCGCGGTTCCGCCCGCACCCGGTCGCGCGCCCGGACTCGTGCTGTGCCATGGGCTCCCCAACGATCCGCGGGGCGCGACGACCGTCGGGACCACGTACCCGGAGCTCGCCGACCACCTCGCGCGCGAGGCGGGCTGGCAGGTCCTCACGTTCAACTTCCGCGGGACCGGTACCTCGGAAGGCGACTTCTCGGCTGCGGGGTGGCTCGACGATCTTCGTGCCGGAGTCACCGCGCTCGCGGTGCGCGCCGGAGTGCGCGCGGTCTGGCTTGCCGGCTTCGGACACGGCGGGACGTTCGCGGTCTGCGAGGCCGCCGACGACCAGCGCGTGCGCGGCATCGCCACCATTGCCGCACCCAGCACCCTGCGCGACTGGGCGCGCGACCCGGCGCACCTGCTGGGCCACGCGCGCGAGATGGGAATGATCCGGACGGTCGGTTTCCCGTCCGACCGGCCGCGCTGGGTTCGCGAGGTCGCGCGCGTCGACGCGGTCGCGGCCGCCCTCCGGCTCGGCGACCGGCCGCTGCTCGTGTTGCACGGCATCGAGGATCCTGACGTTCCTGCCGACGACGCGCGCGCGCTCGCCGCGGCCGCGCCCAACTCGGAGTTGCGCCTGCTCCACGCGGCCGGCCACCGGCTGCGCCACGATCCACGGGCGGTCGCGACGCTGATCGGCTGGCTCGCGCGACAGGAGATCTGACGGACCGCGTCAGCCCGGTGCCGCACGCGCCTCGCCGAGCACGTCGGCGAGCGTGCGCTCGAACGGGATCGCGGGTTGCCACCCGGTCGCGAGGCGCAACCGGGTGCCGTCGCCGACGAGCCGCGGAACGTCGGTCGGGCGCACGAGCTCGGGGTCGACGACCAGTTGCAACCGGCGGTCGGCCAGTTCGAGCAGTGCCGTCGCGATCTCGGCCACCGACCGGCCGTGGCCCGAGCAGACGTTGTAGACGTGGCCCGGCTCGCCGCGATCGGCGAGCATCCGGTAGGCGCGCACGACGTCGCGGACGTCGGAGTAGTCGCGCACGGGATCGAGGTTCCCGATGACGATCTCGCCGCGGCCGGTGCGCTCGGCGACGACGATGCGGGCCGCCAACCCTGGGACGAGGAAGCGCGGCGACTGACCCGGCCCCGTGTGGCTGAACGACCGCACGCACACGACCTCGAGGGGCCCGTCGCGCCCGGCCGTCAGCGCGAGCTCCTCGGCGGCGACCTTCGTGCGGGCGTAGGGCGACAGGGGTCGGAGCGGCTCGTCCTCGCGGATCGGGTCCGATCGCACGCCCACCGAGCCGTACTCCTCGGAGCTCCCCACCACGACCACCCGCCGGACGCCGCCGGCGACGCACGCCGCCAGCACGTTTGCCGTGCCGTCGACGTTGACGCGCTGCACCGCGTCCTCGTTGCCGAACGACTCGCCGACGTGCGTCCACGCGGCGAGGTGGTAGAGCACCTCGGGACGCGCGGTGGACACCGTAATGAGCACCGCGTCGGCATCGGTGACGTCGATGGGTGTCTCGCCGACCACGTCGAGACCGACGACGTCGTCGCCCTCGTCGAGGAGGTGCGCCGCCAGGTGACGACCGGCGAACCCGCGCGCGCCGGTGATCGCCGCTCTCAATGCGTCCTCCTCATCGTGTGATCCTACGATCGTGCCCGTGCGGGACGTGGTGGTGGTCGGTGGCGGCATCGTCGGGCTCGCGACCGCGCGGGCCGTCCTTCGCGCGCGTCCCGGTACCGACCTCGCGGTGCTCGAGAAGGAGTCGCGCGTCGCGCAGCACCAGACCGGACGGAACTCCGGCGTGCTCCACTCCGGCATCTACTACCGGCCGGGATCGCAGAAGGCGGCGATGTGCGTGGAGGGTCGCCGCGCGATGGAGCGGTTCTGTGCGGCGCACGACGTCCCGTTCGAGCAGTGCGGCAAGGTGATCGTGGCCGTCGACGAGCGCGACCTGCCGCGCCTCGCGGAGCTCGAACGGCGAGCCGTCGTCAACGGGGTACGGGCACGACGCATCGGGCCGGAGGAGCTGCGCGAGCTCGAGCCTCACGCCGCCGGCGTCGCGGCCCTGCACGTGCCGGAGACCGGTGTGGTCGACTTCGGGGGCGTGGCGTCGGTGCTCGCGCGCGAGCTCGAACGCGCCGGCTCGACGCTCCACCTCGGGCACCAGGGCATCGGCGTCGACGAGCGTGCCACCGAGGTGACCGTCGCCACCGACCGCGGCCCCTACACGGGTCGCGTGCTCGTGAACTGTGCAGGGCTGCAATCCGACCTGGTGGCCACCGCGGACGGCGTGGCCCCGGAGGTGCAGATCGTGCCGTTCCGGGGCGAGTACTACTCGCTGGCTCCGCACGCCGCGCACCTCGTGCGGCACCTCGTGTACCCGGTGCCCGACCCCGAGCTCCCGTTCCTCGGTGTCCACCTGTCGCGGGGGATCGACGGCGCGGTGCACGCGGGCCCGAACGCAGTGCTCGCGCTGCAACGAGAGGGGTACTCGTGGAGCTCGATCGACGTTCGTGACCTCCGGCGGCTCGCCCGCTTCCCAGGGTTCTGGCGCATGGCGCGCCGGTACTGGCCGGTGGGGGTGGTGGAGGTCTACCGGTCGGTGAGCAAGCACGCGCTCGCGCGTTCTCTGAGCCGCCTCGTCCCCGGTATCGCGGCGGCCGACCTCGTGCCGCACCGCGCCGGTGTGCGAGCGCAGGCCGTCGCACGCGACGGCACGCTGCTCGACGACTTCGTGCTACGCGAGACACCGCGCGCCGTGCACGTGTTGAACGCGCCGTCCCCGGCGGCGACGGCGTCGCTGATGATCGGCGAGTCGATCGCGCGCCGGGTGCTCGAGCGCCTGGGCTAGGCGTCCGAAGCGAGCGCAGCGAGCGAGGACATCATGTACGTAGCGTCCGAAGCGAGCGAGGACATCATCTAGCGGCGGCGGAGCAGCAGTCCCCCGACGAGCATCACGATCGCGCCACCACCACAGACGAAGGGGGCGATGCCGAGGAGATCGCCGAGGTCGACGTGCACGACCCCTCTGGCCAGCTCGTTCACGCGGTCGAGCGTCTGGTCGAGCTGGAACGTGAACATCGCGGCGACGAACAGCGAGACGATCGCGCCGATGATCGCGAGCACCTTGTTGTGCAGGATCGCACCGAGCACGCCGAGCAACACGGCCGGGATGAGCACGACGAGGATCGAAGGATCGTTGGACGTGTTCGTCCAGTCGAAGAGGAACTGCACCTGCACACCGGACGCGGTGACCGTCTCGTGCGCGGTGCGGCCGGCGGCGGACACGGTGAAGTCGATCCAGTTGAGGAACATGGACACGACGACGATCACCGCGCCGAGCCCGACGATCACCTGTCCCACGTCGACCGCCGGCGGTGCCGTCGCGACCGCGCCGGTTGCCGGTGCCATGGGCGTCGCCGCCGCGGCCGGCGGC
>DASPTH010000032.1:0-18010 GCA_035623515.1 Acidimicrobiia bacterium | reverse complement strand
CTCGGGGTTCGACCGCCGTCGGGGAGTGCCGGACCTCGAATTCGTCGTCGGGGCGCGCCACGACCTCGCCCGTGATCTCCGTCGTCACCCCCTGGAAATCGGCACCCGGCCGGATCCACTTGACGCACCCGAGGCGCGTGTGACGCTCGGCGTCCGCGCGACGGCGGGCAGGTGCCGCGTCGCCGTAACCTCGGGCGCGGCGCGGTCGGACCCGCTCCCGGACGCGCGCACTCGGGGGTTCTCGCACGATGACAGCACCGATCCCGGGCACCTGGCGTGCCACGGAACGAAGGGGCGAAGTCGTCGTGGACGCGCGCGAGGGTCAGGTGACCGTGCACGAGGACGGGTTGGAGCTCCGAACGGACGACGACGTCGTTCGCCACGTGCCGTGGAGTCAGGTCTCGTGGTTCGACGTCGAACCCGACGGCTCGATCCTCGTGGCCTCCGACGAGCCCGAGCACTCGCTCGAGATCGCCACCCGCACCGACCGCCAGCGGCAGCACTTCTTGCGCGCGCTCACGACCGGCGGGACGACGACCGGGTCGCGACGGCCGCGCGTGTCCGCGCCGCAGCTCGCCGTGGCGGCCGTGTGCCTCCTGGTCGCGGCGATCGTGGTCGGCGGATCGATCGGCGGGAACGGTCCCGGCCCGGCCGTCGCCGCCCACCGCGCCCCGATCGACACCAGCCGGTGGCCGGTCGTCGTGTCGCACACCGATCGCTTTGCGCTCCAGGTCGGACACCGGTGGACCGTCATCGACTTCACCGCGCCGGACGCCGAGGCGGAGCTCGCCGCGCTGCACCGCTCCGACCCGCTCTCGTCCAGCGTCGTCGACGCCCTCACCAAGCCGACTCCGAAACTCTGGAGCATGGTGATCGCGTCACGTGACGACTCGGACATCGAGACCGACGTGGCGATCTCACGGGAACCGGCGACGACGACGTCGGTCGACCGAGCCGCGCGTGACCTCGAGGCGTCGGAACGCGGTGACTCGGCGGGGCCCATCACCAGCAGTCGCGTCACGCTCCCGGCCGGCCGAGCGATGAAGCTCTCGTTCCGCGTCAACCACGCGAGATCGTTCGGCGAGACGGACTACGTGCTCGTGCACAACGGATCGGAAGTCGTGGTGCACTTCCTGGGTTTCACGCACGACCTCTCGATCATGCAGCCCGACACGTGGATGCAGCACTTCCGGCTGCTCTGATCGCGCGAACGGTTTCAGACGAAGGTTTCGGCCGCAACCGCGGTGTACCCGCCGGCGACGTCGGGGTTGTCGGGCACGGGTGCGATGTGCACGTCGTGCACGGTCGGCCCGATTCGCTCCGCGATCGCCTCGAGCTTCGCGCGGTCGAACGCCGGGTAGCACTCGAGCGCGTTGAGCCCGAAGATGCGACGGCACTCGGCTTCGGGCACGTCGTGGAAGCGGATCGCCACCCATTCACGCGTGTGCGGCCACGTGCCCTCCGGGTGCGGGAAGTCGTTCCCCCACATCATGCTCGTGAGGCCGATGCGTCGGCGCCGCGCGATCTCGGACGGCGTCGGCGTGGACGCGCCGACCCAGCAGTTCCGTGCGAAGTACTCGCTGGGCTTCATCGTCAATCCGTCGCGGAACGCGTGCTCGCCCATCTTCAGCACGTTGTGGTTCGTACCGAGGTACTTGTCGTCGGCGCGTTCGATCATGTCGGGCACCCACCATGCGCCGTCCTCGGTGACCGCGAAGCGCAACTGCGGGAAGCGTTCGAAGACGCCGCCGAGGAGGAGCACCCACAGCGGCCGCGCCGGCATGAACCAGGCCTCCGACGCGATGATCGCCACCGCGCCGGGACCACCCTGGAGGTCGCCGAGCCCTCCGCCCGAGTGCGTCTGGACGGTCATGTCGTGCTCGACGCACGCCGCCCACACCGGGTCGTACCGCTCGTGGTTGTACGCGGGGTAGGGCGCCCAGGTGTGCGGGATCATGATGCCGCCCCGGAGCCCGTGCTCCGCCGCCCACTTGATCTCCGCGACCGACGCCTCGGGGTCGTGCACGACGGGCACACACGCAATACCGAGCCGGCGCTCGGGACTGCCCGCACACAGGTCGGCGAGCCACCGATTGTGCGCACGCGCGCCCGCCATCACCTTCTCCGGATCGCTCGATCCCGAGCTTCCGAGGCCCGAGCCGAAGGGCGACGAGTCGACCTTGCCCACGCCGAGCACGTCGGCGTCGGGGAAGATCACCTCGGCCGCCACGCCGTCGGCGTCGAGCATCACGTCGCGCTTCTGCGCGTCGGGGACCGACTGCATGCCCGCGTCGCCGGTCTCGGCGAGGAAGCGGTCGCGGAACGAGTTGGGGCCCGGTGCGTTCCCCGCGAGTTGGCGGCGGAGCTCGGCGACCTCGGCGAGGTGCTCGTCGTAGGCGTCGAGGAACGCCGGGTCCATGTACTCGCGGTAGTGGCCCGATTCGGGCCCCGCGTGGCAGTCGGACGAGATCAGCAGGTAGCGGTCGGTCATCGGCGCAGCACCCCCTCGAGTTGCCGAGTAACGTTCGGAAGATAACACGAAAACTCCGGGGGAGAGGATGGCTCGTGGTCGGGGGAGAGAAGCCACCGCGGCCCTGACGCTGGTCGCCTCGCTCGCCGCAGCACTCACCGCCGCGTCGGGCGTGGCCACCGCGGCGTCGCGAGCGCCGGGGACGGTGACGCCACCGCCGGGATCGGGGATCAACACGCCGGCCGCGCTCGGTGACCCGCGCTGCGACCAGGACGCAGGTCCCTACGGGCGGTGGAGCTTCGTCACCGTCGGGAGCGGCCCGGTGTGCGTACGGCCGTTCGGGAAGGGCGAGCGCAACGGCGGTGCGACGGCTCGCGGCGTCACCGCGAAGACGATCACCATCGTCGCGGTCACCCAGAACCCGGAACAGACCGCGCTCCAGAAGCAACAAGGCGGTACGCCCCCGACGAACAACTCGACCGGGCAGACCGGGACGATGGAGGACGCGCTGCACGACCTGTTCGCCGCGTACGAACACGCATACGAGACCTGGGGCCGCGCCATCAACCTGGAGTACGTGCAGTCCTCGGGCAGCGATGAAGCGTCCCAACGGGCCGACGCTCTGCGCGTCGAGTCGTACAAGCCGTTCGCGGTGCTCGAGACCACGCCGACGGGACTGCCGGTGCTGACCGCCAAGGTCGCTCAGGACGGCTATGTGGTGATGTCGAACACGACCACCACCGACAACGCGTTGAGGCAACAGCCCTACCGGTGGGGTCAGGCCGACCAGGTTGCGGTCGCGGTCAACGCAGGCGAGTTCGTCGGCAAGCAACTCGTGGGACACGACGCCGAATACGCCGGTGACCCGAGTCTGCGGACGACGAAGCGCAAGCTCGGCGTCGTGTACCCGCCGGCCGTGTTCGACGTGAAGAAATGGTTCCTCCCTCAGGTCGAGAAGCGGGGCGGCACGGTGGCGCCGAACGCGATCCTCGAGTACACGAGCAACGGTACGACCGTGGGCGATCCGACGGCGGCAGAGGAACAGGCGCCCACCATCGTCGCCAAGCTCAAGGATCTCGGCGTCACGTCCGTCGTGATGTTCACCGATGTCGAGATGGGGAAGGCGATGACCGCGCAAGCCACCAAGCTCGACTACCACCCCGAGTGGATCATCGCCGGCTACCAGTACCAGGACCTCGCGATCCTGGCGCGCGGCTACGACCAGGACCAGTGGACGCACGCATTCGGGATCTCGAACCTGTTCCCCTATGTGAAGCCGAGCAGCGCGAACGCGGCTTCCGCGCTCGACGCCGTGCAGTGGTACTACGGGCGCGGCAACGGCACCTCGAGCATCCCGGGCGGGGCCTACGTCGCGTGGGTCATGGCCGGTATCCAGTACGCGGGCCCGCGCCTCACCCCCCGGACGTTCCGGCAGGGGCTCTTCTCGGTGCCCGCGCAAGGAGGGGCCGCGTCGGGCCAACCGCTCGGGTTCCAGACCGGGTACGGGCGCACCGTGGGGCTCCCCTACGACGAGTACCTCGCGCTGGGCACCGACTTCGCGCCCGTGTGGTGGGACTCGCAGATCGGCGACGCCTATTCCCAGATCTTCGCCAGCCAGGCGAAGGGCGGTGAGTGGTACGTGAACGGCGCCAAGCGCTACAAGGCCGGGCAGTGGCCGACGAAGCACCTCAC
The DNA here is from genome assembly GCA_035623515.1 of Acidimicrobiia bacterium. Lineage (GTDB taxonomy): Bacteria > Actinomycetota > Acidimicrobiia > IMCC26256 > DASPTH01 > DASPTH01. The sequence goes on along the minus strand of DASPTH010000032.1, from coordinate 13,848 downwards.
GTTCTTCGACAAGGCGTCGGCGATCCAGGTGTTCGACACGTCGCCGATCGCGGCGACCGCGCCGAACCCGTGCACCGGTTGTCCCAGCGAGGGCGGGCCCGGCACGCCCGGCGCGGCCTGACGCGCTACTCGGCCTTCCGCTGCACCAGCTCCACCTGGTACCCGTCGGGATCGGCGACGAACGCGACGGTGCTCCCCCAGCGCTCGAGGAGCAGGGGCTCGGACACCGACACGTAGCCGGCACCGACCGCACGGTCGTACAGACCCTGGCAGTCGTCGGTGTAGACGTAGAGCTTCCACATCGCGGTGCCCATCTCGATCGGTCCGGACCGACCGGCCTGCTGCGCGAGCTGGAGCTTCCCACCCTCCTCCGGGTTCTCGAGGATGGCCTCCTGAGCGGACTGGATGTCGGTGCGGCTCGTGCACGTCATACCGAGCGTCTCCCAGAACTTGATCGCCGCTTCGAGGTCGGTGACGTTCACGCAGTACTGGCCGAGCCACGAGTAGGTGGTGGCGTCGCCATCGGTCCAGGGGTGGCGCTGGACCAGCTCGACGAGGTACCCGTCGGGGTCCTTGACGAAGCCGACCGTCACCGGCCACCGATCCGAGCGCGCCGGCTCGGTGACCGACTCGCTCCCGAAGTCGAGCGCGGCCCGGTAGAGGCGTTCGATGTCGTTGGTGTTCACGTAGAGCTTCCAGAACGCGTTGCCCATGTCGAGCGGGCCGTGCTGGCTGTCGTGCCGGGCGAGTTGGATCTTCCCGCCCTTGCCCGGTTGCTCGCAGATCGCCTCGTGCGCGGTGGGGAGGTCGGTTCGGCTCGTCGTGGTCAGACCGAGGGCCTCGTAGAACGACACCGTCTTCTCGAGATCGGTGACGTTGATGCAGTACTGCGCGATCCGCGAGTTCATGGCCGGCGTCCCTTCCGCTCCGACTAATCGAGTGCGATTCGAATATAGGGTTCGGGACGGCCGAGGGAAAGCGCCGGGCTTCAGTCCGGGCGCCGGTCGAGCTTCGGCGCCACCGACAGGTCGGCCGCGTCGGCGCAGGACGTACCGGCTCGCCACCCCTCGCCGTCGGACGCGACCGGCGCGACGCGACGGGTGTGCGGGAACGCGGCCTCGGCCGCGGCCGCGCTCCTGGCCGCGCGGGCGGCGAGGAGCGGGACGAGGGCCACTCCCGCCTGCATCGTCGCGTGCTCCACGGTGTCGCGGACGGTGTCGCGGAGCCGCTGGCCGATCCGGCACGCGAAGGCCAACAGGAACGCTCGGCGGAAGCGCTTGGTGCGGCTCCGGCCGTACGCGTCGACCTTCGGCCCGGCGCGCCGGATCGCCTGCACGGCCTGGACGAGCAGTGACGTGTACAGCTCCTCGACGGCGTCGAGCTCGTCGGTGTAGCCGAACACGGTGCTGACACCGATGGCGCTCGACCAGACCGACGTGCAGCCGTTGGCGCCGGCGACGTGGGCCAGGAGCGAGGCCTTGGCCGCGGCGTACGGATCGGCGATCACGATGCTCCGCGCGCGCGGTTCGGTGCGCCTCTCGGACGTCGCGTCGACCAGCGCGCGGTCGATCCGGTGGCGCGTCATCAGCTCTTGCGCCTTCGCCGTGAACGCCTCGGCCTCGGCCTCGAACGTGGTGGATTCGGCCTTGGCGAGCAAGGCACGGACCGTGTGGAGGATGTCGTCGCTCATGCGGCGGGTTGTAAACCCACCCTGTGACACCCAAGGCGGCCGGGCGGGCCGGGCGACGGCTGCGGTACGTTCCGGAAATGGTGGCGTTGCTCGACGGCCGGGTCGTGATCGTGACCGGCGGCGGCCGGGGGCTCGGGCGATCGCACTGCCTCGAGCTCGCGGCGCAGGGCGCCACCGTCGTCGTGAACGACGCCGGCGTCGCACTGAGCGGTGAGCAGGGTGACAGTGACACTCCCGCCGCGGCCGTCGTCGGCATGATCGAGTCCGCCGGCGGGCGCGCGATCAGCGACGCGTCGTCGGTGAGCGACTGGGACGCGATGCGCTCGCTCGTCGCGCGCACGGTCGAGACGTTCGGCCGGCTCGACGCGGTCGTGAACAACGCCGGGATCCTGCGCGGCCGGGAGATCACCACCCTCACCGAAGCGGACTTCGACCGCGTGATCGACGTGCACCTCAAGGGCACGCTGACGCTCACCAAGCACGCGTGCGACCACTGGCTGGAGGTGTCGGGATCGGGCGGGGACGTCACCGGCCGCGTCGTGAACACGACGTCGGGCGCGGGACTCATCGGCAACGCGGGATCGGTCGCGTACGGGAGTGCGAAGGCGGGCATTGCGGCGCTCACGATGATCGTCGCCATGGAGATGGAGCCCTATGGAGTCACCGCGAACGCCATCTCGCCGGTCGCTCGCACACGCATGACGGAGCACGCGGCGTACCCGGGCGCGCGCGACGCGGTCGAACCCGGGCAGTGGCACCCGCTGGACCCCGAGAACGCGTCGCCCGTGGTCGCGTGGCTCGTGTCCGCGGAGTCGGGCTGGCTGAGTGGCGCAGTGCTCCGCATCGTCGGGAACACGCTGATGCGCATGACGCCGTGGGCCGCCGACGAGTCGTCGGCGTACCAGGCGCGCTCGGGTGGGAGGCTCGACGTCGACGAGATCGGCCGCGCGGCCCGTCACATGTTCGGGACGCTGCCTCGCGGCTTGCAGCCCGCACGATGAAGAACCCCTTCACGACCCTGCGGCAGGCCAACGCGCTGCTCGAGGAGCGCGCGGTGCTCCGCACGCTGTACGACCACGCGCACGCGATCGACCATCTCACGAACCAGCGCGAACAGGAACTGCTCGCGCTCTTCACCGACGACGGCGTCGTCGAGGTCGTCGGTCCCGAGGGCGCCACCATGGCCCTGCGACGCGGGCGCGCCGAGCTCGCTGCGTACTTCGCGACGTACCCGCGCCCGCCCGACACCCACACGAAGCACGTCGTGTGCGATTCGATCGTGGAGGTGAACGGCACGCGCGCGACGGCGTCGAGCTACTGGGTGTCCATCACCCACGGGCCGGGCGCACCGCACGTCCTCGGGTTCGGTCGTTACGACGACCAGTTGGTGAAGCGAGACGGGCGCTGGCGCATCGCGCACCGCCGGGCCGAGGTGCAGGCGTCCGCGCGACCGGGCTGACCTCAGCGCAGCACTGCGGGAGGGACGCGTCGCATCACCTCGGCCGTCTCGCCGGCGTCGTGCATGCGGATCTTTCCGTGCCCCGACGGGAGTCGGTCGAGCCAGGGGATCACGAGCCGGTCGATGCCGAGGCTCGACCACTCGTCGTACTCGGGTTCGCCGACCGGCACCACCATCACGGCGAACGGCTCGTCGGCACGCCCGGCCTCCTCGCGGAGCTCGTGCAAGCGGTCGAGCTTCGGCTTCACCGTCTCCGTGGTGTACGCCATCCCGCACCAGCCGTCACCCAGCCGGGCGGCGCGGCGCAGGGCGGCCTCGGAGTCGCCGCCGACGAGCACCGGCGGGGGCGACTGCAGGGGCTTCGGTTCGAACGCGACGGGCTCGAAGTCGAAGAACCGGCCGTGGTGCTCGACGACGTCCTCGCTCCACAGGCGCCGGCACACCGCGATCGCCTCGTCGAGCCGGCGGCCCCGTGTGGCGAAGTCGAGACCCACGGCTCGCCACTCTCCCTCGAGCCAGCCCGCGCCGACACCGAGCTCGACGCGGCCTCCCGAGAGGTGGTCGATCGTGCCGACGGCGCGCGCCGTGACGAACGGGTGCCGCAGGCCCGCCAGGTACACGTAGGAACCGATCCGCAACCGGGACGTGACCGCGGCGATGCCGCCGAGGGTGACGAACCCGTCGTACAGCGCGGTCGCGGCGTCGGCCGGGGGATGGTCGCCGCCGGCGACGGGCGAACCCTGCATGTCGACCGGATGCACGAGGTGCTCGGCGACCCAGACCGACTCGAACCCGAGGTCCTCCGCCTGGATCGCGAGGTCACGGCACGCGCCCGGGGGCAGGAGATGGAAGTTGACGCCGATCTCCACGCGGTCTCAGTCCGACATCCCGCCGCCGACGCTCACGGCAGTTCCGTGCAGGTAGGCCCCGGCCTCGGAGGCGAGGAACGCGACGACGTTCGCGACTTCCTCCGGCAGCGAGCAGCGACCGATCGTCACGAGCTCGAACCCCGCGCGCGTCTGCGTCGCGACGCGTTCGACGTCGTCCGCGCTCCGGAAGAACTTCACGAGGTTCTCGCCGAGCATGATCCCGGGGCACACGGCCACGATCGTGATCCCGTGGTCGGGCAGTTCGTGCGCGAGGTTCCGGGTGAACCCGATGATCGCCGACTTGCACGCGTTGTACACGGCGAGGTTGCGCATCCCGATCTTGCCGCCCTCCGACGAGATGTTGATGATGCGACCGCTCCGCTGCGGCACCATCACGTCGAGCACCGCGCGCGTGCAGTACATCGTGCCGAGCAACGTCGTCGCGACCGTGTCGTCGATGGCTTCCTTCGTCGTGCTCGCGTAGGCTCCCGGCCGCCCACCGCCGCCGACATTGTTCACCCACACGTCGATGCCACCGAGACGCTCGGCTGCCTGCGACACGGTCCGGTGCACGTCGTCCCAGTCGGTGACGTCCGCCACGACGGGGATCGCCCGAGTTCCCCATCGGGTCGCGACCTCGCCGGCGACGCCCTCCGCCGCCGCGGCGTCGAGGTCGACGACGACGAGCGTCGCCCCGAGGCCTGCGAGGCGGTGGGCGACGGCCTGACCGAGGCCGGGACCGCCTCCGCCCGTGACCACGGCGCGTGTCCCGGTGAGGTCCATGAGGTCCGTCACGCGCCGCCGCTCGACGTGGTGCGGGAGGAGGTCGGCGCGGAGGTCGGCGAGGATGTCCTCGGGCGACGTCATGTTCGGCTCCCCTCGGTGGCGGCCCGCTCCCGGGTCAACGTTAGCGTTGACGAAGACGGGACGACCTCGCCCACCCGGCGGCGCGCTGGGGGCTCAGACGATCGTGAACAGCTTCCTGATCAGGCCGACGAGCGGCTCGCCGGCCTTGGCGACGGCCTGCGCGGCCTCGAGCAGCCCCGACGCGCTCACCTCGTACCACTTGCGGTCGGGCTTCGGGTCGGCCGGTGCCTTGGCGAGGACCTCGTACGAGTCGGCGGCCTTCTTCGCCTGGTCCTCGTTCAACTCGGGGAGCAGCTTCTGCAACTCGGTGTGGATGTCGGTGAGGACCGACTTCACCTCGTCACTGGCGCCGGACGTCTGCACGTCGCTCAGGCTCTGATCGATCTGTTGGCCCGTCGCGATCTGCACCCCGGTCAGGTTGATCGGGCCCGTCGCTCCCTGTCCGATGTTGACGTCGCCGCCTTGGTTCATGGTCACGTCTCCCCAGATGTTGACGGATGGCCGGTCGGACACGCGCTGTTCGTCGGCTCGGGCCACGCGTTCGACCGCGCGCGCGACCTGCCGGCGAGTCTGCTGCAGGGCATCGCGCAGGGTTGCCCAGTCCCCGTCGGCAACGAGCGCTTCGGCGCCGTACGCGACGCGCAAGGTGCCCTCGACACCGATGCCGTGGAAGGAGCTCTGTTCGAACCGCTTCGCCGCGTCGAGCAGGTACTGATCGAGTCGGTCCGACGCGTCCGATCCGCCCACGATCTGGATCTGCTCGAGCGCGAGACGGCGGAGCACGAACTTGAGCGTCTCGCGCTCCTCGTGCAGGCGCACCAGATGGATGCGGAGATGGCGGAGCGCGGGATCGGAGGTTACGAGCCCGTCGTGGGCGACCAACCACACGTGCGCGCCGGTGGTCTCGTCGAACGCGTGCAGCAACGTCGTCCCGTCGGGCGCGTCGGGGCGCTGCACCGCGCCGACCGACCGCAGGTGCTCCACGGCGTCGGGATCGCTCGTCTCGACGACGAGCAGGGGTGCGAGCGACCCCACCCACCAATCGGGTGTGTCACCCGTGAACTTCCGTCTCGTCGTGGCCCGGAGGAAGCGCGCGGCCAATTGCGTGCCCGCGGCGACGAGCGGGACCGATGCCGCGTCGGCTGTCCCGCCGGTGTTCCTCGGACCGACACGAAGCGGGATGCTGCCCACGGCGGCCAGCACTTGCGGGAGCTGCGCTCCGGCGACGGAGTCCGGTACCCGAACCCCGAGCTCGACGCGCGCACGGGCAGGTGGCGAGCAGAACAGGCGCCGGAAGGTGCACTGCGCGCCGTGCAGCAGTGGATCCGACGCGGCATCGCCGAGCACGCCGACGAACCGCACGAGATGCTCGCTGCGCACGTACGCATGCTCGCCCGGCCACGTGTCCGGGCCGCCTCCTCGCCGCCGTTCCGCGGATCCGCATCCCCGCACGAACTCGCGCTCGCGGGCGATCTCGGGCCGTGTGGGGAGCCCGATGTTCGGCCACGTGGGTCGCGTCAGGTGCCCGGTCTCGTCGTCGACGAAGGGCCGCACATCGGCCATGGGCAAGCAGGCACCGACGAACACCGAGCGCGCCTCCCCCCTCGACAGAACGCAGGGAGAGGCAGACTCTAACAGTTGAGTCACCTGCGCCTTCCGTGGAGTCGCACGTTCTCTCGCACGGGAGCGCGGACGACGCCACCGTACCGCCCCGGCTCAGGGTTGGTGGCGGGTGGCGCTGACGGTGCCGAAGGCCGCGAGGATCACGTCGACGGTCTGCTCGGCGATGTCCGGTGGGAGCGGCTGACCCCACACCACCGCGCGCATGAAGAGCGGCCCGACGAGCAGGTCGTACACGAAGGCGAGGTCGGCGTCGGCGGCCAGCTCGCCGCGGTCCACGGCCCGCTCCAGCGCCTGCCACACCGCGGCCCTCCTCGGCACGAGGTACTCGTGGACGTACTTCTCCGCCAGCTCCGGGTCGGTGGTCAGGTCGGCGACCAGACCCGCGGTGACCCGGCGGGTGGCCGGCGAGCTCATCAGCTCGACCTGGTGCTCCTGGACCGCGAGCAGGTCCCCTCGCAACGTCCCCGTGTCGATCGACGGGAGGGCGAGCGCCGACGACTCGACGAGCGCCGCGACGACGAGCGCGGGCTTCGACGGCCAGCGCCGGTAGATCGTGGGCCGCCCCACACCGGCGCGGGCAGCCACCCCTTCGATGGTGAGGCCTGCGTACCCCTGCTCCTGGAGGATCCGGAGCGCGGCGGCGAGGATCGCCCGGTCGTGGCGAGCGTCGCGCGGGCGCCCGGGACCCCGCGGCACGGCGGGCGAGGCGGTGGTGGGTGCGTCGTCGATGGTCAGGGAAGGGCTCCTGTTTCGTCTGCTCGCGTTCGTCTGCTCGGGCGCGATCCCGTCAGAATAGATTACAGCACCTTGCGTAATCGAACTGGACCTGATAAAGATGGCGGTGTAACGATACAAGGGCGCACGGAAATGGAGCGGTCATGGCCCCGTCGGTCCGAAGCCGTCCGCAGCAGAACGGGGCACGCACACGCCCGGCACCGCCGCGGGACCTGTCGGACGAGGAACTCCTCGAGCGCGTTGCCGACTCGGACCCGGACGCGACCGCGGCCTTCGTGCGCCGGTTCGAGCGCCGGGTGTTCGGGCTGGCGTTCACCATCCTCGGCGACTCCCGAGCCGCCGAGGACGTCGCCCAGGAAGCGCTGCTCCGGGCCTGGCGGCACGCGTCCGCCTTCGACCGGCGCCGGGGCACCGTCGTGTCGTGGCTGCTGACGATCACCCGGAACCTCGCCATCGACACGACCCGCGTGCGCCGGCCCGACGCGATCGCACCCGACGACGGGGCCTTCCTCACGATCGCGGCCACCGGCCGCAGCCCGGCCGAGGCGGCCGAGGTGCAGGACGACGTCGAACGGCTCCGTGGCGCGCTCACCGACCTCCCGTCCGAGCAACGCACGGCGGTGGTGCTCGCAGGCATGTGGGGCCTCACGGCTCGCGAGATCGCCGAGCGGGAGCAGATCCCCCTCGGGACCGCCAAGACGCGGATCCGCACCGGGCTGGGCCGGCTCCGCGCCGCGCTCGTGGAGGAGTTGGCGGCCTCCGACGGTCTCGAACGGTGCAGCTGAACGCGGTCATTCCGCGTGATCCATGCCGGCAGGACCACGGTTGTGACGGTCCATGCCCACCAGGGGAACCGACGGTCACAACTGTGCGCGCTCCACGCCTGGCCTCAGCGCGCGGAACATCCGGGAGCGGGTGCTCCCGGATGTTCGCGGGGCGGTGATGGGTGTGGGGAGCGGTCTACGCGGGCGGTCCCGCGACGAGCGTGACGGTGGCGCTGTGCGTCTGGCCCGAGGAGTCCGTCCACTCGACCGTCACGTGGTCGCCGGGACGGTGGGAGTTCAGCGCGGTGTCGATGTCGTCGGGCGTGCGCACAGTGTGACCGTCGAGCGACGTGATCACGTCGCCGGCAGCCAACCCCGCGGACTCGGCCGGACCCCCGGACTCGACCCCGGAGATCTGGACACCGTCACTGTTCGACACGGCGCCGCCGTTCGAGCCGCCGAACGAGCCGCTGCCACCGAACGGGTCGTTCGAACCGCTCGAACCGCTGCCACCGAAGGGGTCGAAGCCACCCGACGAGCTACCGCCACCGAACGGGTCGAATGCGCCGTTGATCCCGGAGGACACGCTGCCACCGAAGGGGTCGAAGCCACCGGGAGAGAAGCTGCCACCGAACGGGTCGTTCGAACCGCTCGAACCGTTACCCCCGAACGAGCCGCTCCCGCCGAACGAGCCGCTCCCGCCGAACGGGTCGTTGGAACCGTTCGAGCCGTTGCCGCCGGCCGAGCCGCCGTTGGAGTTGTTGCCACCGGGGAAGCCGCCGCTCCCGTTGCCGGGAGTCGTGGCGGCACCGGCTTGGATCTCGACACCGAGGATCGCCCGCGCCCCGATGTGCACGTTCGCGCTCGACCGACCGGCCTCGATCTGGTTGGCGATGTCGAGCGCGTGGTTGATCGGGATCGCGTACCCATCGGTCGACGAGGAGCCACCGAGGCCGCCGGAGCCGGACGAGCCCGCACTGGTCATGCCGATCACGTTGCCGTCGGCACCGACGAGGGGACCACCGGAGTCACCGGGCTGGATGGGCGCGTTCATCTCGATCATCCCGGTCAGCGTCTCGGGGTTCGCGCCGTTGTCGTCGGCTGCGGTGATCGTCTGGTTCACGCCCGTGACCGATCCCTGTGCGGTCGCCGGCGTGCCGCCGCGGCCGAGGGCGTTGCCCAGCGCCACGACCGGGTCGTTCACCTGCACCTGTGACGAGTCACCGGTCGAGACCGTGGCGAGATTCGACGCGTGCTCGATCTTGAGCACGGCCACGTCGTCCGCCGCGTCGTAGCCGAGCACGTCAGCCTGGAGTGTGGGCCCCGTACCCGCGACCTGGACGTTGACGCTCGTCTCGCCGTTGATCACGTGGTTGTTGGTCAACACGATTCCCGACGAGGTCAGCACCATTCCCGTGCCGGCGGCCGCGCCGCCGTCGAGCGTGGTGTTGATGTCGACGATGCCGGGATCGACCTTCGCCGCGATCGACGAGACGTCGAGTCCGTTCGTCCCGCCTCCGAGCGCCGCGAGCAGCCCGCTCGACGACGACGCGAACGCAGGCGACGCGAACAACACCGCGGCGCTCGCGACCGCGCCTGCTGCGAACAGGCGACCGATCCCGCGCCGCGGTCCCTTGCCGACTTCTGCATCACCTTCGCGGCTGGCGGTTCCGACCATGACGACCTCCTGGGCGACGAACACGTACGACGCGCTCAACGCCCCGGTTCCCCGGCCGGGTTCCCTCTCGCACGGGCGCCGTCACAGCCCCCGCTCAGCCGCGGTCCGGCTCAGCCGTCGGTGGCGGTGCCGAGCGCCTCGGCGGCCAGTGCCTCCAGGTCGAAGGGCAGCGTGATCGAACCCGTCGTGAGGCCCGACGTCGTGCCCCCGTCGGTGTAGAGGTTCTCGCCGCTGATGTACGACGCGGCGTCGCTGTTCAGGAAGATCATCGGCCAGGCCTGCTCCGCGGGCGTCGAGCGGCGTCCGAGTCCCTGCGCCATGAGGTCGATGAGGTCGTCGGGCATGCCCATGTTCCTCGTGCCCTCGATGAAGGCCGGCATCATGGGCGTGTCGGTCGGGCCGGGGCTGATGCAGTTGAGCCGGATCCCGCGGTCCGCGTAGTCCTTCGCCGCGTCCATCGTCCAGAGGATCAACGCTTCCTTCGAGGCCGCGTAACCACCCACGATGTCCTCGGGATGCGCCTCGCACCACGCCTTGGCCTCGGCGAAGTCGGCCGTCTGCACCAGCGGCATCCACTTGGCCATGTTCATCAGATAGCCCGCGCCCGCGGCCGACGAGATGCTCACGACGGCGCCGCCCGCCGTCATGCGAGGCGCGCACGAGGCCGCGAGATGGCGGGGCGCGGCAAAGTTCACGAGCATGGTGTCGACGTCGGAGAACGGCGGACCGGGCAAACCGGCGCAGCTGAACAGCGCGTCGATGCGGCCTCCGATCGCGTCGATGGCAGCCGTCGTGGCGTCGGCGTCACGCAGGTCGACAACCTGGTGACTCGCGACCTCGATCGGCGGGTCCTTGAGGTCGAGGACGTGGATCTCCGCGCCCAGTCCGGCGAGACCCTCGACCGTCGCGGCGCCCATGCCGGCACCGCCGCCACCGCTCACCACCACGCGCTTGCCGTCGTAACCGAATGGGTTCGCCATGGCCACCTCCGTCGACGGGTCCCGGCGCTCGCACGACGTGCGGTGTCGGCTCCGGCTGCACGCGCAGGCTATCGAAGGCCCCACGTGGGTCCCTCAACAGTATAAGTTGACACTAACGTAAGCAATGGCTTAAGGTAACCGGGTGGACGCGGTCCTCAAGGCGCTCGGCGAGCCCCGGCGCCGCGCGATCCTGCGGCTCGTGTGGTCGCAGGAGATGCCGGCCACCGACATCGCCGACCGGTTTCGCGACGTCACCCGACCGGCAATCTCACAGCACCTGGCCGTGCTCAAGGACGCCAATCTCGTGACCGAGCGACGCGACGGCACCCGCCGCTTGTACCGCGCGAACACCGACACCATGGCGGAGCTGCGCGCCTTCCTCGACGACTACTGGACATCCGGCCTCGAGCGACTGCGGGACGTCGCCGAGGCGGCCGAGACCCGCAAGCGACCCACGAAAGGCAGGAAGTGATGGCCGAGCTCGTTCGCGAGATCCTGATCGACGCCACGCCGGAGACGATCTGGCCGTTCCTCACCGATCCCGGCAAGCACGTCGAGTGGGACGGCACCGTCGCCGAGATCGACCCGCGGCCCGGCGGGATCTACCGCGTGCTGGTCGGCGGTCAGTTTCAGTCGGCCGGTGAGTACGTCGAGGTCGTGCCCCTGGAGAAGGTGGTCTTCACCTTTGGTTGGGAACAGGAGGGTCATGGGATCCCGCCGGGCTCGACCACCGTCGAGATCACGCTCCACCCCGAGGGAGAGAAGACGCGCGTCCGCCTCGTGCACCGCGGTTTGCCCGACGACGCAATCGGTGATCACACCCGCGGTTGGGACCACTACCTCGGCCGCCTGGCGATCGCTGCGAGCGGCGGCGACCCCGGACCCGACACGCCGCCGCCGGCCCCTCAGGCGAGCGCCTGACCACCGTGGACGTCACCAATGTCATGAGGAGGATGCAATGACGACGCACAGGACCGGAACCGCGGCCGAGCACCTCGACGCGCGCGTCGAGCTGCTCGCGGCCGAGAAGGAGCTGACCCGGCGGGCCGACGAGCTCGCCCGCCGGCGTCGCGACCTGCCGTGGGTGCGGGTCGACGAGGACTACGCCTTCGACACCGAGGACGGCGACGTGACGCTCGCTGCCCTGTTCCGCGGTCGCTCGCAGCTGGTCGTGTACCACTTCATGTTCGGCCCCGACTGGGACGAAGGCTGCCCCAGCTGTTCGTCGGTCGCCGACGGCTTCGACGAGACCCACCTCCACCTGCAGAACCACGACGTCGCGTTCACCGCCGTGTCGCGCGCGCCGCTGAAGAAGCTGCTCGAGTACCGCGACCGGATGGCATGGAGCTTCCCCTGGGCGTCGTCGAACCAGAGTGACTTCAACTTCGACTACGGCGTCTCGTTCACCGAGGAGTCGGTCGCGAACGGCGGGTCGTACAACTTCCGGCCGCTCGAGGGTTGGCAGACCGACCCGGAGCACCTGCCGTTCGAGGGGCCCGGCATGAGTGCGTTCGCGCTCGACGACGGCGTCGTGTACCACACCTATTCCGCCTACGCGCGGGGCCTCGACGCGCTCTGGCCCATGTGGCAATGGCTCGACCGGGCACCGCTCGGACGCAACGAAGGCGACATGTCGTGGTTCCACCGCCACGATCAGTACGACGCCAGCTACTGAGACAGCGCGCTCGGAGGGTTTCGAACCCCCAAGCTTCTGATCCGTAGGGCACCAACGCGACTCCGCGACGCGTTGCCGCGTGTTCCGTGATGCTCCTGATCAGCGACTCTACCGGTGAGTACGACCAGGGGAACAGGCCAGGCGGGAGCCTGGCACATGTGGCTCTATGCGGTTCACTTGATGTCGTGCCCCAACGCGCAGGATCCCCACCGACCGGGCCAAGGCAGGCGAGACCACGCTCACGCCCGAAGACTGGAAGCGCTACAAGGAACTGCTCGAGGTCAAGCCGCCGGCCAAGGCGCGCTATGAGAGCCGTGCTCGACGAGACCCGTGAGTCAGGTCAGGAGTGCTCAGGTCTCGCGTTCCACGAGGTGGTCTCGCCACCCATCGAAGAACGCTCGCAGTTCGCGCGGATCTCCGCCGAGGTCGACGAAGTCCTCGTCGGTGAACCGCTGATGGGATGGCAACACATCGGCCAGTAGTGCCGGGGAGAATCCGCCGTCAAGTTGCGCGGCCAGATCGAGCAGGCGATCGAGGTCGAAGCGCGCAGACAGCGTGTGGAGATCGACGAAGTCGCGTGCCTCAGCGCGATCGAACAGCGCGAGAAGCTTGCGGGCTGCCAGCTCCTCCGGTGGATAGGTGGGCCCGACAGCGGTGAGGGTCGGAGTGCCCAGCGGAGGCGAGTCGACGGCGAGGTCCACGAGCAACTCATCGCGCGGGCCGCGGACCACCAGACGACGAAAGGTCGCCGCGTCGCGAATCCGCTCGATCGTCCAGCTCCTCTCGACACACGCGGCCTCGAGCGCATCGCCCGCTCGTGCGATGCCAGCCGCCAGGTCGCTGCCGAAAAGGTCGACGTCCTGTGTGGGTCGCGTAGTGAGCCCAGTCGCAACGAGTGCGGCGCCGCCGGCGAGCACGAACCCGTCGGATTCGGCAAGGGCGAAGAACAGCTCGAGGACAGCGCGCTGCAAGTCGGAGAGTGCCATGTCAGCCATGAAAACCACGCGCCGCATCGATCAGGGGCTGCCATGCCAACCGGAGGCGCTTCGGGAGGACGAGTTCGTCCCACAGGTCGACGAGCAGAGCCCCGTCGACGATCGACTCGACGTCGATCGGTCGGCCCTCACGGAGCACCACCTCGTAGACCCGCGCTCGTTGCTGGCGGTCGGCAAGGTCGACAACCCGCCGGGCGCGGGACCATTCGAGATGCAGCGGCATCTCGAATGTTCGAACGGCCTCGCGCACGGGAAGGTCCGGCAGCCGGTCGGGCACAGCCGCGCTGCGACTGCGGCCGATCTCGACATCGTGCCAGTGAACAATGGGTGACGCGGTGAGGCGATGCCCCGTGGCCGCGAGGATGCGCTCGACGGTCTCCAGCGTCGGCGACACCCGTCCGTGCTCGTAGGCCGACAGGGTCGTCCGCGAGGTCCGGGCGCGCTCGGCCAGGTCGGTCTTCGACAGGCCGGCCTCCTCGCGGGCCGCTGACAACAAGGTCGAGCTCACCGCAC
>DASPTH010000296.1:0-5370 GCA_035623515.1 Acidimicrobiia bacterium | reverse complement strand
GGCGGACATGGACAAGGCGCTGTACGCGTACAACCCGAGTGACGCCTACGTGACCGCGATCGAGAAGTACGCCGGGGTGATGCTGGCCGACCCGCGCGCGCTCGACGGCTACTACGCATGGCAGGTGTACGTCACGACCGTCGACGGAACGCACTACCTGCCCGAGGGCTGGCACAACACTCCGTAGCCGGCCGTATGCTGCGCCGATGTCCAGCGCAGCCACCACCGACGATCTCCACGCCTACCGCCTGACGATCCGTCGGTGGCTGGCCGACAACGTGGAGCGCGTCCGGCCCACGTCTACATACGGAGGCCAGCGTGCCGGTGAGACCGAGGACGAGTTCGTAGCGCGCTCGCGCGCGCTCCAGGCGAAGTACTACGACGGCGGCTACGCGGGGATCACGCTGCCGAAGGAGTGGGGAGGGCAGGGCCTCACCACCGAGCACCAACGCATCTTCGACGAGGAAGTGCAGGGCTACGAGCGACCCGGCGGGTTCGGCGGCACGTTCGGCCCGATCCTCGGCGCGTTGCTCGGTCACATGAACGAGGAGCAACGGCGCGAGTACCTCGTCCCCATCCTCCGAGGCACGCTCTGGTGCCAGCTCATGTCGGAACCGGGCTCGGGGTCCGACATCGGTGGGATCACGACGCGCGCGGTACAGGACGGCGACGAGTGGGTGATCAACGGGCAGAAGGTGTGGACCACCGCGGGCCATCTCTCCGACTACGCGGTCTGCCTCGCCCGCACCGACTGGGACGTGCCGAAGTACGCCGGGCTCACGATGTTCATCGTGCCGATGGACACGCCGGGAGTCTCGCCACGGCCCTTGCGGCAGATCACGGGCGACGCCGAGTTCTGCGAGACGTTCCTCGACGACGTCCGCGTGCCCACTCGCAACGTGCTCGGCGTCCCCGGCGGAGGGTGGAGCGTGGTGCAGACGTGGCTCACCTACGAGCACGGCGGCGTCGACGAGGGCGACCAGTCGGGCCGCGGCATCGGCGGGAACAAGGCGACGGCTTCGCTGGTCGATGCCTTCCCGGCACAACTGCACGCGATTGCGCGCGCTCGCGGCGTCGCCGACGACCCCTCGGTGCGCGACCGCCTGGTCCGCGTGTTCGTCGCCGAGGCCGTCACGGGGCTCGTGGGCGCCTACCTGGGCCTCGCGATGCGCGACGGCCGGATCTCGAGTCACGCCGGTTCGATGGTGAAGGTCGCGGCGTCGACGAACGCGCAGCAATCGACCGCTCTCGCTGTCGACCTCCTGGGTATGGCGGGGGTCGCGTGGGATCCGCGCGATCCGCGCGGTGGCGGCCCGGCCCGCGAGATGTTGCAGACGCGTAGCCACTCGATCGCGGGGGGCACCAACGAGATCCAGCGCAACAACGTCGGTGACCGGGTGCTCGGACTGCCGCGCGAACCGGCCGTCGACCGCGGCATCCCCTTCCGCGAGGTGCGGACGAACGTCGCTGCGCCCGAGCGCGTCGCTCAGTCGTAGCGCGCGCGGTATCCGGCGAGGAACGTTCGGAGTCCCTGCTCGCCGTGGTGCATCATCAGACGATGGTTGGCACGGAACGCGGGCCGCGCCAGCGGATCGAGTCGGCGCAGGAGGGCCTTGTTGGCAACAACCTCCTCCTCGAACGTCGCCCGGGCGCCGTCGGGGAACTCCTGGATCGTCCAGCGTGAGAACCCCTCGAGGTCGCCGCTGAGGCTGGCTTCGAGGACCCGCGCTTCCGCGTCCCGGCGGGTCTGGTGGGTGGTGAACACGAGGTCGTAGGGGAGGAGCGCCCGACAGCGGAGCTCGTACTCGTCGTCGCGCAGTGGCCGGACCTCCTTCACCTCGGGCCACCACAACGGGTAGTCGACGAGGTGCGCGAGGCTGCGGTACACGTCGGAGCCGGGGGCACCGAGCGTCCAGATGCTGCGGAAGCGGTACGAATGGTCGGCCACGGTGGAGATGTTCGCACGCACCGCGCTCGACCGACCGAGCCGAGGCGCAAGCGAGGGTCCCGCTTGCCGCGCGCCGAGTGCGCGACTCGCAGGGCCCTCGTCGGATGAGCTACCCGATGATGCGTCCGCGGGCGCGATCGTCGGGGATCGGGACGCCGTGTCGCGTCGTCAGACGAACGGGCCGCGGCGTGAGCGAGTGGCGAAGGCCACCATCACCCACGGGGACACTGCCGTCGGACGTGATGCCGGGGCGGACCTCGGCCCACCCGAATGCGTTCGACCGGCGGTGCCACCCCGACCGTCATCGCTTCGCTCTCCTGCAGATCTACACTCTCTCCTCCACGTCGGAGTGGCGGAATTGGCAGACGCGCTAGCTTGAGGGGCTAGTGCCTTTCGAGGCGTGGGGGTTCAAGTCCCCCCTCCGACACGCTCGTTCTTCACCTTTCCACCTAGGCCGACCTCGGCCAGCGTGACGTTCAGCTTGGGTGCACCCCGCACGATGACCGCCAGATGGTCCTCGTGCACTTGTACCCCTTCGATCAACTCGTCGATGAGTGCGCGCTGTTCGTCCTCGGCGGCTGCACGCCAAGTTGTCTCGATGTCGAGATCGGCGAGGTAGGCGGCGATCTGTTCGAACCGTTCGGCGATCTCGCTCGCCCGCTCGGAATCGGCGATCGCCTGTTCGTCGACGGCTCTCACGGCGTCGATCTGGACTGCCAGACGCTCTTGCTCTTCGCCGAACTGTTCCTCATCGATCTTCCCGGCGTAGTGCAACCGGAGCAGCTTGCGTCGTTCCTCGAGGAGCACAGCGAGCGCCGAGGCGGCAGAGGTCAGCGGCGTCGGTCGCCCAGCCTGGGCGGCTGCGGCGCCCGCCGTTGCTCCGGTGTTGGTCTGCCGCGCGTCATGGCGCTCGATGACCGTCCGCTCGACGTCGGCGCGGGAAGCGCCGAGGACGTTGGCCTTCACGTACGCGTGATCGGTCCAGCGCTAGCGTCTTCGGATGGCCAAGGTTGCCGGTACGGAACCGGGGCAGCGCCAGCTCAACGGTCCGCAGACCACCGGTCGGACGTACCGGAACCTCTCCGAGCCGACGCACAGCGCGCGCTGCGACGAGGATGTCTCGGTCACCGTGCGCGATGGCACCGTCCTCTTCGCCGACGTGCACCGCCCTGATGATGACGGCCGGTACCCCGTCCTGGTTTCGGCGTCGCCGTATCCGCGCCAGATCCAAGATCTTGGCGCGCCGATGGGCTTCATCGAAGCAGGTGCCACAGACTTCTGGGTGCCGCGCGGCTACGTGCATGTGATCGCGAACCTGCGGGGCACCGGCGGTTCCGGTGGGACGTTCGGGTTCTTCGACGAGCAGGAGCGTCACGACGTTCACGATCTCGTCGAGTGGGCGGCGGCGCAGCCCTGGTGTGATGGCAACGTCGGAATGCTGGGGATCAGCTACTTCGCGATGACCCAACTCGAGGCGGCCATCGAGCAGCCCGAGCATCTGCGTGCGATCTTCCCGCTCGCGGTGACGACGGACCTGTACGACGCGGCGATGCACCACGGGCTGTTCAGCGCAAGCTTCGTCACGCCGTTCCTCGCCATGGTCGGGCTGACGTCAGCGCGCAGCGACAAGTTCTGGCGCAGCGCCCTAATCGACGCGGCGCGGCACGTGTTGCGAACACCGCCACTGCATCGGAAGTTTGCGACCATGAACGGCGAGTCGTCGGTCGTGGTGCTGAAGGAGGCGCTCAAGCTCCACCACGAACCCCATCCGTGGGACGACCTGTGGCGCGCCATCGCGGTCGAACATCCGCTGCATGACGAGTGGTGGGACGAGCGCGACCTGACACCGCTGCTCGACCGAATCCAGGTGCCGACCTACCTGGGCTGCGACTGGCAGAACGTCCCCTTGCACCTGCCGTCGACGTTTCCCGCGTTCCGGGCGCTGGTGAACGCACCGGAGGTGCGCGTGGCGATGCTCGGCGAGTTCGGCCTGACGTGGCCCTGGGAGAGCCTCCATGTCGAAGCGCTCGCCTGGTACGACCACTGGCTCAAGGGGCGCGACACCGGGATCCTCAACGGAGACCCGATCCGCTACTGGATGCCCGGCGCCGACGAGTGGCGGACAGACACGGCATGGCCACCGCAGTCGGCGCAGCCGCGCGCGTTCTCACTTTGGGCCGACGGCGTGCTCGGCGGTGACGACGGCACCACGGGTGCGCGGTCGCTGATGGTGCTCGGGACCGGTTTGAACCGAGCGAGGCCGAGCGAAGCGGATCCGCCTTCCAATCTCGAGTGGACAACGGCTCCGCTCGACGACGCGCTCGACGTCGCCGGCGATCTGGAGCTCGAGGTGCACGCCACCACGACCGCCATCGACACGGCATGGTTTGTCACCCTCCAGGACGTCGCCCCCGATGACACCACCGTTGACGTCACCGCCGGGTACCTCCGTGCGAGCGTCCGCGCCGTCGACGACCAGCACAGCGTGCCGGGCACCCCCGTGCTTCCCTGTCGCACGAGCGAAGGCATCGTGCCCGGCGAGCTGACGGTCTACCGCGTGCCGCTCGTGACGAATGCGCGCCGCTTCGCCGCAGGCCATCGCCTGCGGATCGTGCTCGCCAGCGACGACCAGGACACCTCGGTGCCAGCGATCATGGGATTCCGCCACGCAAGCGTGGGCACGAGCAGCCTCAACACGATCCACTCCGCGTCACGCCTGCTCCTCGCCGTCATTTGATCAGAAGCTAGGTACGCTCCGACCGTGGCAGCCGAACAGAACGACGAACAGCGCGACACGGTCGAGCTCGAGCAGGCGCTCACGCAACTGGCATGGGCCGACCCCTCCATCGCCGACGACCCTGCCGCCGCGCTGGCACGCCTCGGGGTGACGGTTCCTGACGGTCTGCGGATCGACGTGCGAATCCAACAGCCCGACACTCTCAACTTCGTCATTCCGCCCACGACAGACGACGGCGGCGAGGTGGAAGGCGTCGTCAACCAGATGGATCTGTGGCGAAGCGGCGACCAGTTCGTGTGGATCATGCCGCAGGATGCCAAGGTGGCACTGCTCGACATGCGCGAGCAGTGCCGCCACCACCAGCAGGCCGCGCCATGAGCGGAGATCGCTTCACGGAGCAGTATTGCCAGCTGATCATCGATCCCAAGAGCCGTGCCGCGCTCATCGCCGATCCAAAGGCTGCCCTCACCGAGTAACTTCGGGGCAGTCATCGACGGCGAGTACCGCATCGAGATCATCGAGCAACGATCGGACACGATCACCGCTGTGATCCCCGCCGCGCCGGAACCAGGCACCAGTTCCGCGGCTCGTCTCTCCGAGGTGTCAGGGCGGGTCTACGACATGTTGCACAGCTCGGGCATCGGCGGTTACCTCATTCCGAGCGAGCAGCTCACGTGGGTGCTGC
>DASPTH010000284.1:0-6203 GCA_035623515.1 Acidimicrobiia bacterium | reverse complement strand
GGCGGACGAGAGCTGATCGGAGGATGACCGTCTACCTGGTCGGAGCGGGACCCGGAGACCCGGGGTTGATCACGGTGCGCGGTGCCGAGGTCCTCGGGCGCGCGGAGGTCGTCGTCTACGACCGGCTGGCGTCTCCCGCGTTGCTCGCGCTCGTGGCCTCCGGTGCCGAGCTCGTGTCGGCGGCGAAGGCGCCTGGCGCGGCCGAGCTCAGCCAGGAGGAGATCAACGCGCTGCTCGTCGAGCGCGGGCGCGCGGGGCGGTGCGTCGTACGCCTGAAGGGCGGAGACCCCTTCGTGTTCGGCCGCGGTGGTGAGGAGGCGGAGGCACTCGCCGCAGCCGGCGTGGCGTTCGAGGTCGTGCCCGGCATCACGAGCGCCATCGGCGCCCCCGCGTACGGGGGGATCCCGGTGACGCACCGCGGCGTCTCGACGCACTTCACCGTCGTCACCGGCCACGAGGACGCGTCGAAGGAACAGGGCGACGTCGACTGGGACGCGCTCGCCCGGGTCGGCGGGACGCTCGTGATCCTGATGGGCGCGGGCAACATCGCCGACATCGCGCGGCGCCTGATCGCGGGCGGGCGCGACGCGGCGACGCCGGTGGCCGCGGTCCGCAACGGCACCCGCCCCGACCAGACCACGGTCCGGGCCACGCTCGCGACCATCGGCAACGCCGGAGTCCGGGCTCCGAGTGCCATCGTGGTCGGTGACGTCGCCGCGCTCGACCTTGCCTGGTTCGAGTCGCGGCCGCTCTTCGGGCGCTCGGTCGTCGTCACTCGCGCGCGCGAGCAGGCGAGCGAGCTGCGGGCGCGCCTCGAGGCGCTCGGCGCCGAGGTGATCGAACTGCCCACGATCGCGATCGAGCCACTCGAGTTCGAGGTTCCCCGGCTCGCCGGCTACGAGTGGATCGTCTTCACCTCTGAGAACGCCGTGCACGCCTTCTTCACGAACGGGCTCGAGCGCACGGGCCTCGACACGCGGGCGCTGGCCGGGCTGCGAGTGGGCGCCATCGGCCCCGGAACCGAACGCGCACTGCACGCGCGGGGCATCACACCCGACCTCCTCCCGCAACGATCGGTCGCCGAGTCGTTCCTCGACGCGTTCCCGGAACCCGACGGGCACGGCGAACGCGTCCTGATCCCGCGCGCCGAGCAGGGCCGAGACGTGCTGCCTGAGGGACTCACGGCGCGCGGCTACGCGGTGGACGTGCTCGCGGTGTACCGCACGGTCCGACGCGCAGCCGACGACGCCACGCTCGAGCGCATTCGCGCCGGACGCGTCGACACCATCACGTTCACGTCGTCGTCGACGGTGACGAACCTGTGCGACCTTCTCGGTTCCGTGCCCGACCCGCAGCCCACCGTCGTCTCGATCGGGCCTGCCACCTCGGAGACGGCGCGCGCCCGCGGGCTGGCGGTCGATGTGGAAGCCGACCCACACACCATCGAGGGCCTCGTGCGCGCCGTCCTCAGCGGTCGAACAGCTCGTCGAGGCTGACGGCGAAGCGAGGCAGCTGCGGCGACTCGAGGACCTCGCCGCGACCGAGCTCGAGGAGCACGTCGAACTCCGGTGCGTCCGGCCGGGAACGGCGGTTGACGACCACCGTCTCGGAGTCGAGGTCGACGAACCAGAGCTCGGCGACGCCGGCCCGCTCGTAGGCCGAGCGCTTCGGGCCGATGTCGTAGCGCCACGTGGACGGCGAGCGCACCTCGATCACGATGTCGGCGTAGCCCTCGGCGATGAGCTCGTCCCCGGCAACGCGCTCGGGATCCCGGATCCACCACGCGTCGGGCACGAAGTAGCTGCGGTCGTCGGCGCTCCACCCGACCGCGACCCCGGCCTCGCCGGTTCCGACGTGCTCCGCCCACTCGGCCAGGCGGTGCGCGAGACGGAACGCGACGCGGTCGTGGCGCTTGCGCGGCGGGTTCACGACGACCTCCCCGTTGACGAGCTGGGTGCGCGGGGGGAAGTCGCGGGCGAGGAACTCGTCGAGGGTGAGTCGTTCGGAGGTGACGATCACGGACGCCAGCGTACGTGCGGGGTACGACCACTACCATCGGTCGTCGATGAGCTTTCCCGAGCGACGAATGCGCCGGTTGCGCCGCACCCCCGCGCTGCGTCGGCTCGTCGCCGAAGCGCGCGTGTCGGTCGACGACCTCGTCGCGCCGTTGTTCGTGAAGGAAGGCATCGACGTGCCCGAGCCGGTGGCATCGATGCCGGGCGTGGTGCAACACACGCAGGAGAGCCTCTGCAAGGAGGTGCGGGCGCTCGCCGATCTCGGCGTTCCCGCGGTGATCCTCTTCGGCGTACCCGCGCACAAGGATGAGAGGGGGTCAGGGGCGGATGCGGCCGACGGTGTCGTGCAGGTCGCGCTGCGCAACTTGCGCGACGAGGTCGGCGATGCCCTCGTCCTGATGGCCGACGACTGCCTCGACGAGTACACGGACCACGGTCATTGCGGGCTGCTCACCGCCGGCGGCGAGGTCGACAACGACGCAACCCTGGAGCGGTACGCGGCGATCGCGGTCGCGCAGGCCGACGCAGGCGCCGACGTGATCGCGCCCTCTGGCATGATGGATGGTCAGGTCGCCGCCATCCGCGCCGGGCTCGACGAAGCGAGTCACACCGACACGGCGATCCTCGCCTACGCGGTGAAGTACGCGTCGGCCCTGTACGGTCCGTTCCGCGACGCCGCCGAGTGCGCACCCCAGTTCGGCGACCGGCGCGGCTACCAGATGGACGCGGCGAACGCGCGCGAGGCGCTCGACGAGGCGGCGCTCGACGTCGCCGAGGGTGCGGACGTGCTCATGGTGAAGCCGGCGTTGCCGTATCTCGACGTCGTCCGCTCGCTCCGCGACGCCTTCGACCTCCCGGTGGCGGCGTACCACGTGAGTGGCGAGTACGCCATGCTGAAGGCGGCGGCCGTGCAGGGGTGGATCGACGGTGACGCGGTCGCCGCCGAGCTGCTGACGTGCATCAAGCGGGCGGGCGCCGATTTCGTCCTCACGTACCTCGCGCGCGAGATCGCCGAACGCCTCTCGTGAGCTCGCTCTACGAGCGGGCGCTCGCCGTCATCCCCGGCGGAGTCGACTCGCCGGTCCGCTCGTTCGCGTCCGTCGGCGGCGAGCCCTTCTTCGTGGAACGTGGAGAAGGCGCGTACCTGGTCGACACGGACGGTAACCGCTACGTCGACCTCGTCCAGTCGTGGGGCGCGTCGATCCTGGGGCACGCCCACCCGAAGGTGGTGGAAGCCGTCGAGCGCGCCGCGCGCGCGGGAACGTCGTACGGCGCGCCGACGACACGCGAGGTCGAGCTCGCCGAAGCCATCGCCGAGCGCGTGCCGTCGGTCGAGAAGGTCCGCCTCCTCTCCTCGGGCACGGAGTCGGCAATGACCGCCCTCCGCCTGGCGCGGGGCGTCACCGGCCGGGCGAAGGTGCTGAAGTTCTCCGGCTGCTACCACGGCCACGTCGACGCCCTCCTCGTCGCCGCGGGCAGCGGTCTCGCGACGCTCGGTCTGCCCGGCTCGGCCGGCGTCACCGAGGGCACGGTCGCCGACACCGTCGTCGTTCCGTACAACGACGACGCCGCGCTCGACGGAGCGTTCGCGCGCTTCGGCGACGAGCTCGCCGCGGTGATCGTCGAGCCGGTGGCCGCGAACATGGGGCTCGTCCCTCCCGTCGACGGCTTCCTGGCGCGGCTCCGCGATCGCTGTTCGGCCGCCAGCGCGTTGCTCGTGTTCGACGAGGTGATCACGGGGTTCCGGCTCGGGCGCGCCGGCGCACAGGGCCGGTTCGGCGTCACACCCGACCTGTCGATGTTCGGCAAGGTCGTGGGCGGCGGGTTCCCGCTGGCCGCGCTGGGCGGGCGCGCCGACGTGATGGACGAGCTGGCGCCGCTCGGGTCCGTCTACCAGGCGGGAACGCTGTCGGGGAACCCGGTTGCGACCGCGGCAGGCCTGGCGGTGCTGGCGCTGCTCGACGACGCCGCGTACGCCGAGCTCGACGCCGGCGCCTCCCGCTTCGCGTCACTCCTCGGTGAGGCGTTCGCGTCGACGGGAACGAAGGCGCACGTCGTGCGGTGCGGCACGCTCACCGGGCTGTTCTTCGCCGGCACCCCGGTGCGCGACTACGCCGATGCCCAGGCGGCCGACCACGCGGCCTACGCGCGCTTCTTCCACGGGATGCTCGACCGCGGCGTGTTCCTCCCGCCGAGCGGCTACGAGGCGATCTTCGTGAGCCTCGCGCACGGCCACACGGAGCTGGAACGCGTGGCGGAGACCGCCCACTCCGTTTTGGCGTCATAGGACCCACCGATTCGGTGGGTCTGCAACGCCAAGACGATCAGCGCGGCGCGTCCTCCTCTTCGCGGACGCGGCGGCGCCGCACGTGGTCCATGAAGAAGAGGGCGCCGCCGCAGATGAAGACCATCGCGGCGAAGAGCACGAATGCGAGGCCGCCGGAGCCGTCGCCTTGCTTTCCGGCGTCGACCAGCTGTTGCGCGCCCGCAGGTGCCGCGAGGAACGCGACGACCGCGAGCGTGGCGAGCGCGAGCGAGATCAGGGTCCGGGTTCGACGCAGCATGGTCACACCTTCACAGGAACGGGGGTCGGAGCGGCCGACTTCTCCTTCTCTTGCTCTTCCTTCTCCTTGGCCAGCGCCATCTCGTCCTTCTCGCGCCAGTGGAGCATGAGGAGGCCCAGCGAGAACAGGATCACGGCCATCCCGAACGCGACGAAGGGCGGCACCCGCAAGGACCCGAGGTCACGCTCGAGGATCACCCACCCGGTCTTGCCGCCCTTCAGGCACTCGGGCGGCGGCGGCGGGAGCACGCTCTTCGGGTCGACCGCCGGCACTTCGCAGAACTGGACGGCTGCGAACTCGGGCGTGTGCGTGAACTGGCCCTTCCAGAACTGCGGGCTGCTGCCGCCGATCTCGTAGGTCTCGAGGACCATGTACTTCGTGACGTCGGTGAAGTCCGGGATCGCGAACCGGTTGTCGGCCGGGGTCACGGGTGCGGTCGGCGTGGAGATCTTGGGCACGACGGCGGCGTCGACCGCGGCCTTCACGTTGGCGGCTTCCGACGGATCGCTCACCCGGTTCTTCTTCTCTTCGATGTTGCGCACGGTCTCGATCTTCGAGTCCTCGGGCCGGCTGACGACCTCCTTCACCTGCCAGGCAGGAATGCGGCCCTTCAGCGTGTTGAGGGGTGACGCCGTCACGCACCACAGGGCGGTGAGCAGCACCATGAAACCCATCAGCCCGGTGAACGCGACGAGGAAGCCGAGACGCGCTCCGAGGTTGGTGGCGAGCAGCACGTAGATCGAGCCGCAGAACAGCCCGATGCCGGCGACGACGACGAGCACGCCGAGGATGGTCGGGTACCAGAGGCCCTTGTTCAAGAGCTCGGAGGCGAGCGTGAGTTCCACCCGGGGCCGTCCTACAAGCTCCGCTCGTACGTCATGATGGACTCGATCTGGTTCTTCGTGAGCACCGCGCCGAAGTGTGGCATGCGACCCGACGAGATGCCCCGTGTGCCGTAGCCGTCGCCGAACGGCACGCCCGCGGCAATCCAGCCGAAGAAGTCGTTGTCGTAGAGCGGCGACGGGAACTGGTTGTCGACGTCGCCGCCCGTCAGGTTCGGGCCGTACGCGCCGCCGCCCATCAGACCCGGCGCGGGATTGCCCTCCGGGTTGGTGGGATCGAAGTAGGACCAGCCACGCGTGTGGCAGCGCGCGCAGTTGTTCATGAAGAGGATCTCGCCGTCGGTGGCGGACTGCGTGGACTGGCGCCAGTCGGACGCGACGACCGCGTTCTGCGCAGCCTGCGCCACGACCCCGTCGGCGGTATTGCGCGCGGCGGAACCTGCCGGGGTGGCGTCACGCGCCGCCTGCGCGGCGGTGAGCGCAGCCTGCGTGTCGGTCACCCACTTGTCAGCCGCCGCGCGCACCTCGGGATCCTGCAGCGTCTTGGCCATCTTCGCCGCGTCGGCCGCATCGCCCGCCTGTGCCGCGGTGGGCTTGGCCGAGACGCTGTACAGGTAGTTGACGAGGTCCTGGATGCTCTGGTCGCCGAGCGCGCCCTTGCCGCTCTTGACCCCCCACGCGGGCATGGGTGTCCCCTGTCGTCCGTACGTGATGATCGTCGTGAGCTGGGCGCGCGAATAACGGAGCGGTGCGAGCGTGAGGTTCGGCGCCGCCCATGCGAC
>DASPTH010000272.1:0-4582 GCA_035623515.1 Acidimicrobiia bacterium | reverse complement strand
GATCTCGTCCCACCCGAGGCCGAAGTTCGCGAGCACGCGCGGTGAGAAGTTCTCGAGCACCGCGTCGCTCCGGGCGACGAGCCCGCGCAGGAGCCGCAGGCCGGCGTCGGTGCCGAGGTCGAGCGTGAGGTCTCGCTTGTTCGCGTTCGAACACAGGTAGTGGGCGCTCCGCTCCCACCACGGACCCTCCATGCCCGCGACGCTGGCTCCCGTGGTGCGCATGCCGTCGATGCGCGACACCGACTCGATGTGGATCACGTCGGCGCCGAGCGCGGCGAGCACTCCTGCCGCGATCGGGCCCGCCCACCACGCGGTGAGGTCGAGGACCCGCACGCCCGCGAGGGGCAACTCGGTATCGCCGACCGGCGCGGGCAGTCGCGTCGGTTCGTGCGGCTCGATCGTGCCGGTGTGCTCGCCGAGCCGCGGCGCCGGGCGCGGGCGCGGCGGATCCTCGTCGTCCATCCGCCAGGGCCGCCGTGGCATCGTGAACGTGCCGCTCGGGTCGTCGACGAACACTCCCCGCGCCACGAAGTGATCGCAGTCGCGGACGGTCGCGCCGTTGAGCACCGGCGCCACCGGGATCCGCAGCTCGCTCGCCAACCGCACGGCGTCGGCGGTCGTCTGCCGCGTCGTCCACGCATGGACGATGTCGTTCCACTCCTTCCAGCACCGCTGCCGCTCCACGATGCTCGTGAAGTCGCCGTCGGCCAGGTCCGGGCGCTCGATGAGCAGGCAGAAGTTGTTGAACTGCTCGCGGCTGTTCGTGCAGAAGCCGACGTAACCGTCGAGCGTGGGCTCCACCGACGGCGTCTCGATCGTGCGTACCGCACCGACGATCGGCGGGCTGCCGCGCAGCGCCCGACCGAATTCGGCGTAGCTGTTCGCCGCGATCGTCATCACCTCGACCATGGCGAAGTCGATGTGCTCGCCGTGCCCGGTGCGGCGCGCGCGACGGACCGCGGCCGCGATCGCCACGCTCGTGAACGTGCCCGACAACCACTCGCTCGTGCGCCCGCCGCACTGGAACGGCACTGCATCGGGCATTCCCCGCCCCACGAGCCCGCCGGACTCCGCCTGCACGATGAACTCACTCGTGGGACGTTCCGCGTACGGACCGGTGCGCCCGTACGGCGTGATCGAGCACACGACGAGGCCTGGATGACGGGCGAGCAGCTCGGCAGGATCGAACACGGAGGGCGCGAAGCTCTCGACGACGACGTCCGCACCTGCGACCAGCTCACGCACGGCTGCGTCGTCGGGTGTCCCGACGACGGAGCGGACGCCGTGGTGGAGGAAGCGGAAGAGCGCGCCGCCTGCCTCGACGTCGACCGCGGCGCCGCCGGCCGACCAGGCGCGCCACGGGTCGCCACCCGGCGGTTCCACCTTCACGACGTCGGCACCCGCGTCGCCGAGCAAGTGGCAGCAGTACGCGCCCGCGATGCCGGAGCTGAAGTCGACGACCCGCAGCGACGAGAGCCCTTCCTGCACGGATCAGCTCGCGGTGACGGGTCGGAAGTACGGGAGGTCGAAGCCGCCGCCGATCGGGTGGAACTCGACCTCGACGCGCATTCCGACCTCGACGTCGTCGACCGCGCACCCGATCAGGTTGGACAGGACCTGCCACCCCTCGTCCACGTCGACGATGATCGCGACGTACGGCACGTGGAACGCGGGTACCTGCGGGCGCCACACGGTCGTCCAGCTGTAGATGGTCCCGGTTCCCGCGCTGCGCTCCCACGTGAGCGCGGGCGCGTTGCAGTGCGCGCAGATGTAAGCCGGCGTGTGCGTCGCGCGACCGCACTCGTCACAACGCTGGAACAACAGCTCGCCGCGGTTGCACCCGTCCCAGAACGGCTGTGACAGTGCGCTCGGCGTGGGCGGTGGGATGGCACCGGTTTGCGGCTGGAGCAGGGTCAATGGAAGGGTCCGTTCCTCGTGAGGCCGCTCAGCCTCGCGCGCGGCGCACGCGGCAACCAAGCAGGTGACCCATGACGTCGGTACGGCGAGAGAACAAGGTCAAGGTCGCGGCGATGTCGCTGTCGGCGAGCTCGCCGGACGGCGACGACGCGCCGTACCTCGAGTGGCACGGCCTCGATCACATGCCCGAGCAGTACCAGATCCCCGGGCTCCTCTACGGCCAGCGGTGGGCATCGACCCCCGAGTGCCGCGCGGCGCGCGCGATGCAGGCGGAGCGGTTCACGCCCACCAACCACGTGGTGCAGTACCTGTTCGGCGAACCCCTCGAGCAGGCGGTCGACGACTGGTTCACCCTCGGGGCCGATCTCCATCGCGTCGGACGGTTCCCCTTCCGGCTCCCGGCGGTCGCGCTGCTCGGCATGGACGTCGTCGAGTGCCACGCGGCACCGAGCGCGCCGGTCACCCCCGAGGTCCTCCCCGAGCGCCCGAACCGCGGCATCTACCTCGCCATCGAGTCGCCCGACGACCCGGCCACGCCTCCGGGCTGGACCGCGGAGCACCTCGATCGGCTGCTCGCGGTGGCCGGGGTCGCCGGCCTCTGGACGTTCACGAACGGCACGGTGCGGCCCGACCGGTTCGACCAGACCGGCTTCCACGCCACGGTGGTCTACCTGGACGGCGATCCGGTCCAGGTGGCGGGCGCGGTCGCGGAGGTCGTCACCGACCGCTGGAACGACGCCGCGGTGACCCCGCAGCTCGCGGCGCCGTTCGTGACCGTCCGACCCTGGGAGTGGCACCGGTTCAGCCATCCGGGCTGACCGGGTCAGCGGAAGGCGGGCGCAACCTCCTCGCAGAAGCGCGCCATCTCGTCGAACACGGCGTCGCGCGAGTCGACGTACATGTCCACGAGGAGGTGGTCGACGCCGACGGCCGCGTACTCCGCGATCGCGTCCGACTGGCTCCTGTCCCGCAGCGGTCGCATCGCGCCGACGAGCATCAGCGCGTCGGGATCGCGGTCGTGTCGTGCAGCCGCTTCGCGCACCTTCGCCCAGTGCTCGGCGAGGGGCGCGGCCGCCATCGACGCCGCGATCCAGCCGTCGCCGATACGGCCGGCGCGGTCGAGCGCGACGTCGGAGTGGCCACCGACCAGGATCGGGATCGGGCGCTGCACGGGCCGCGGCTCGGGGTCGATCGGCGGGATGTCGTGGAAGTCGCCGTGGAATTCGACGAGGTCACCGTCGGCGCACCAGAGCGCTCGCAGCAGTGCGATGTGCTCCTCGGTCCGGCGCCCGCGGTGGTCCCACGGCATGTTCATCATCTCGGCCTCTTCGCGCAGCCATCCCGCGCCGGCGCCGTACAGGACACGTCCGCCGGAGTACACGTCGAGCGTGGCGAGCTGGCGCGCGTTGGCAATCGCGTTGCGGATCGGCAGGACGGCGACCGCAGAGCCGAGCTTGATCCGGCGCGTGAACCCGGCGACCCACGTGAGCGTGGTCATGAGCTCGTAGTTCGGTGACAGCAGGCCCGACACCGCGTCGTCGGCGATCTCGGCCGGGCGGCGCCCGAGGGTGTAGAGCGAGTCGGTGTGGTGGGGCATCACGAGATGGTCGACGCCCCACAGCCCGCCGAAGCCCGCGTCCTCCGCCGCGGTGCAGAACCGGCGGACGTACTCCGGCGACGCGCGACCGCCGGTGTGCGGGATCATCAGACCGAACTCCATGGCGAGCGGTGCGAGCGCGCTACCCGCCGGAGAACCAGGTGCCGGCGTCGTTGATGAGCACCTGCCCGGTCATCTTCGAGCTGTCGTCGGACGCGAGGAACACGATCACACCGGTCATGTCCTCGGGCTCGAGCGTCGAGCGGAGCACCGACGCGTCTCGCAGCACGTCGATGACGGGTGCGGGCACGACGGCCCGGGTCGCCGGCGACATCGTCACGCCCGGGCACACGGCGTTCACGCGAATGTTGCGCACGCCGAGTTGCTGTGCCATCTGGCGCGTCTGGAAGATCACCATCCACTTCGTCAGCCCGTAGCCCTGGGGCGCGATCGTGGGCGGCGGCCCCTCGGCACTCGGGGTGTACGACGCGGGGAGGGGCAGCGGGAAGGCGGCGGTCGAGGAGATGTTCACGATCGACCCGCGGCCCTGCTCCCACAGGTAGGGAACGACCGCGTTCGACGCGTTGACGATCCCCATGAAATTCACGGCCAGGAAGTCGTCCCAGGTCGCGGTGAGCTGGTCGAACATCAGCGCCGCGTTGTTCACGAGGCAGTCGACGTGGCCGAACTCGTCGACCACCGTCTTCGCCATCTCGGTCATCTGCGCCGGGTCGGTGACGTCGGCCTCGAGCGTGAGCGCGCGCCGGCCCGCGGCCTTCACGTCGTCCTCCACGTCCTTCGCCTGGTCGATGCGCTTGAGGTCGATGATGGCGACGTCGGCGCCCTCGGCCGCCATCGCCCGGGCGTACGCGGCCCCGATCCCTTGCGCCGACCCCGTCACGATGCACACCTTGTCGAGCAACCGGTCGCCCATGGCGTCCCCCTTCTCGATCGCCCCATCCGTCGAGGTCCGCACAGCTTGACCCACATCGAACGCGCGCCGAAACTCGACGGATGGACGCCGACCCGCGCCACGACGTGATCCTCACCGGGATCGGCGGTCAGGGC
>DASPTH010000257.1:0-14243 GCA_035623515.1 Acidimicrobiia bacterium | reverse complement strand
TCGCCTCGCGCGGCATCAGCGTCGGCATGCTCTACGTCGACGCCGACAACGCGGCGGCGGTGGCGCTGTACCGGTCGCTCGGGTTCGTCACGCACCGGGTCGACCGCGCGTACGGGACGACGATCCCGCCGCGCTCGCCATGACATCGCGTTACGCCGCGTCCCGAGCCGAGGTCGCCGCGTTGCTCGACGGTTGGGGCGAGCCCGCGTACCGGGCCACGCAGGTCTGGGACTCGCTCTACCGACAGCTCCAGCCGATCGAGGACGCCTCCACACTCGCCCGCCCGCTCCGCGCGCAGATCGCCGATGCGCTCCCACCGTCGCTGGAGCTGGTCACGCGCGCGACCGCTCGGGACGCGATGACCACGAAGTGGCTCTGGGCGTGCACCCGTGACGACGCGCAGATCGAGACCGTCCTGATGCGCTATCCGACCCGCGCGACGGTGTGCGTGTCGTCCCAAGCCGGCTGCGCCATGGGTTGCACGTTCTGCGCCACCGGGCAGGCAGGGTTCGAGCGCCACCTCGACGCGGGCGAGATCGTCGAACAGGTGGCGCGCGCCGCGCACGAGTCACCGCAGCCCGTCCGCAACGTCGTGTTCATGGGCATGGGCGAACCGCTCGCGAACTACGACCCGGTGTGGTCGGCGATCGAGCGCCTCCACCACGACGTCGGGATCTCGGCTCGGCGGATCACCGTGAGCACCGTCGGCGTCGTGCCCGGGATCTTGCGCCTCGCCCGTGAGCGATTGCCGGTGACCCTCGCGGTGTCGCTCCACGCCGCCATCGACGAGGACCGCCGCGTCCTCGTGCCGCTCGACGACCGCTACCCGATCGCCGCCGTTCTCGACGCCGCCGCCGAGTTCGCGGGCGCCCGCGGGCGCAGGGTCACGTTCGAGTACGCCTGCATCGAGGGGGTCAACGACTCACCGCACCAGGCCGAGGCGCTCGGGCGGCTCCTGGGCCCGTTCCCGGGCCCGGGCGGGGCGCACGTGAACCTCATCCCCCTCAACCCCACGGCCGGGTTCGGCGGCGCCGCGTCCGCCACGCCCAGGCTCCGTGCGTTCGCCGATCGCCTCCGGGCGCACGGGATCACGGCGACCGTGCGCCGCAACCGCGGCACCGACATCGCCGCCGCGTGCGGGCAGCTCCGCAGCCGGGACGCGATCCCGCGCGAGGGGCCGCCATCGGCCAGAATGGGACCGTGAACAATTGGAAGTGGGTCAATCATTTCCAGCCGCAGACCCTCGTCATCGCCACCTTCCTCTGCTACATCGACGCGGTGTTCGGGTTCATCTTCCCGATCGCGACCACGGTCCTCTTCGCACTCCTGATCGTGATCCTGCTCGGCGCCGGGGGCTTCGGGATCGCCAACGAGAAGCGCTGGGGCTACGCGGTCGCGGTCGCCGGCGCCATCCTGCAGCTCGTGATGCTGATCGCAGTGTTCGGCGCGTCGGTACTCACCTCGCTCACCTTCATCAACCTGATGTTCGACATTGCGCTCGTGGGTCTGCTGCTGCACCCCATGAGCCGGGAGTACCAGCGCATCTGGTTCAAGTAATTGCTCGGCCTGGCCTGCGTGTCCGCGTGCGGAAGTTCAGCGCCTATCCGGAGTGGCGCAAGCGCTGACGTCCGCCTTGGCGGCCGCGACCCGGTGAAGCCGCCCTATGACGTCGTGCAGCCCGGGCGAGCGCCCGTCGTTGCTCGCGCGCTTCGCGACGCCCGTTTCTCGCGTGGA
Organism: Acidimicrobiia bacterium; assembly: GCA_035623515.1. Lineage (GTDB taxonomy): Bacteria > Actinomycetota > Acidimicrobiia > IMCC26256 > DASPTH01 > DASPTH01. Next base: position 12,509 of record DASPTH010000257.1, on the reverse strand, counting down.
TCGACGCAGCAGCATGTCGCCGACAAGATCGGTGTCTCCTTCACGATCGTCTCGTCGTTCGAGTCGGGTCGGCGTCGGCCGCGGGCGGATCGTGTGCCTCGGCTCGCCGAGCTGCTCGAGCTCGACGAGGAGACGGTCGTGCTGCTCTTCGTGTCGATGAACATGGTGTTGGACCGTGTCGCGTTCCGGTCCTTGATGTCGTCCGGGACGTGGCGCGGTTCCGGCGCGACCAGCGGCGCGCGTTGCGCGAGAGCAACCCTTGTCGTGTTGGGCACGCCATCACGGGTGTCGTGTGGTCCCCTTCCACCCGCGCGACGCCCGTGCTCGTTCGGCGCGAACCCGGGGGGTTTTGGCGTGGGCCCCTTCGCAATGCCTATTCGGCGCGCCAAACGGCCGCGGCCCGGGTGCGATTGGGTCGGTGCCCGCGCCGCGGCCACCAGGTAGTTCGCCCGATTCCGTCGTCGCGCTGGGGCATGGGACCGGCGTGGGCGGGGACGTCGCCTTCCTCGCGGTAACATCTCCGCCCCGTTCGGTAGTGCTCCAACAGCTACCCCGGGCCGCGTGCACGACGTGTTCGGTCGAGGTCCCGGACGACGTGGACAACTGGTTGTCGCGGAGGTTGTCAGTCGAAAGCGCAAAGGAGGTCCTGCGGGAACGCGGGGCTGTTCGTCGATCCGAGAAAATCGCCACCGTCGGCGAAGGAGGCGTCCTGAAGGTCGAGGGCCCTGTCCAGATTGGGGCCGGCGCCGAGGTCAGGCAAGCCGTCGCACGTCCAGAGAACAGGGCTGGTACCCACCGCAAAGATCCCGCCGTAGGACTCACACAGACTCTGCGATGCACCCGGCGGGTTGTTGAGGTTCGTCCCCGAGTTGCTGTTCGAACCCGAGTTGGTGTTCGTCCCCGTGTTGGTGTTCGAACCCGAGTTGGTGTTCGTCCCCGGGGTGGCTTGCCCTCCCGACGCTGGCCGCCGAACCCCAACAGGCACCACCCGCCCGCTCGTGGTACCGCCCTCGCCTGGCGCGGCGCCAACCGCGACCCTCCTCCGCCGCGAGGAGCTACGCGAACACCCGCACCCGGGCGAGCCGATCCGCCATCCAGTTCAGTGCCTCGCGCCGCGTCAGGAAGCACGGCCAGCGCCCATCGTCGCCGCGCATCCCCAGCACCACCGACCGGGACAGAGACGTTCCTCGAGCTCGACGCCCTCGACGAGTGCCACCGCTTCCCACCGGGTCGCAAGCGCGGCCTCCGAGTGCCGTCGCCGCCCATCCACGCCAACACCATTGGCCGGGGCGCCGAGGCGTTCCTCGAGCCGGAAGCCATCCGCGAGAGCCTCGGCGAGCTTCGAGTTGTCGCAGCACCGACTTCCTTCATTGCCGACGGTGCACGGTCCTCGAGTGGAGCTCCGCCTCTGCGACTCGGAAGCATCAGGGTCGGTCGAGGGAATGGCGTTCGGCTGATCGAACCGAAGAACATTCAACGAGGCGCTTCGTCGAGGAGGAACAGCTCCCAGGCGCCCGGTATGCCCTTGAGCTCGTGAATGCCAAGTTCGCGGAACTCGAGTCCCGAACCGACGGTGAGGTCCCGCACGGTGCGCGAGACGACCACTTCGCCCGGCCCTGCCGCACCCATGACGCGCGCGGCCAGGTGGACCGCAATGCCCGCGACGCCCTCGCCACGCAATTCGATCTCCCCGGCATGCACTCCGGCGCGCATCTCGAGACCGACCTTTCGGAGCTCGCCCCTGATGGTGGTCGCGCAGCGGACGGCACGCGCGGGACCGTCGAAGGTCGCGAGCATTCCGTCTCCGGCCCGGTCGACGAGGTTGCCGCGATGGTCGTGCACCGCTCGTCCCAACACGCGGTCGTGGGTATCGAGCAAGTCCTTCCAGCGGCGGTCGCCGACCTCGGCGAGTTGCGATGTCGACGAAACGAGGTCGGTGAACAGCACGGCTGCGAGGACACGATCGTCCTCGACGCCGTCAACGGGTGGCTCGCCGAGGAACGAGATGATCTCGTCAGCCAGCCGGGGGTCGGCGAACAACCAGATGTCGGCGCCCCGGAGCTCGACGTGTCGAGCGTCGGGAATGTTGTCGGCAAGATAACGACCCTGCCCGACGGGTACGAGTTCGCTCGCGTCGTGCGACAGGACCAACGTCGGGACACGTATGAGTGGTAACACCGCGCGCACGTCGATCTGAGCGGCGTCTTCCCACGACGCGATCATCGTCGCGGGCGGGACCGAGAGACGCTCGTAACGACTGCACCAGGCAAGGGTCGACGCGTCTGCCGGAAGACTCGGCGCCAGCGCGCCCAGCGACAAGCCGGTTCCCCAGCGTTCGCGAACCGCGCCGATGATCGCCTGGAGCATCTCGGCGTCGAGCCCGTGTGGATAGTCGTCGGAAACCAGGACGCGGGCGCAGCTGTCCTGCAGGACGAGGCGGTCGATCCGCTCGGGATGGGTAGCCGCGAAGACGATGGCGACGGTCCCGCCCGTGTCGGCGCCGATGATCGTGGCTCTTGCCGAACCGACTTCGTCGAGGACGACCAACATGTCTTCATTCGCCTGCTCGAGCAGAGACACGTCGAATGCGCCGTCACGAAGCTCGAGCGGATCGGATGCGCCGGTGCCACGCTTGTCGAAGAGGATCAGTCGACCGCACGCGGCGAGCCGTCGAAGGCAATGCTCGTAGCGGGGCTCGTCCCACATCAGATCGATGCTCGACAACCAGTTCGGGCTGAGCAGGATGTCGCGGGTCCCTTCTCCGATCACCTGGCACGCGACCCGAGCCCCGTCCGGCGCCGTGGCGTAGCGCGTCTGGGGCACCTCCATCCGCGGCGACGCTACGAAGGTCCCCACGACAACGCAAGCAGAGGGAGGTCCGCCTGGACAGGACCGGGGAGCGCCTCCGCGACATCGAGACGCCGACAGTCAGTGGGCACTTCCGACCGGCGAGGTTCGGTCAGACCCCCGGACGATGAACGCGGGCTTGCTCACCTTCCGCGGGTCATCGCCGCCACACAGTCTGCTGCTTTGCTCTGGGCTGCACATCACCCCGAGGTGTGCGCTCTTCTCGCTCCGGTTCGATTCGTCGCTGGTCGAGCTCGCAGACCTCGCGCGCCGTCGCGGACAAGCGACGCCGCGAGATCGACAGCACGCGACCCGCGCGTTACCCTCGCCCCCGCGCACAGGACATGTGTCGCGAGGCGTTCGCGAGTTGGGGAGGGTCGTGCGATGGCGCGCAACGTGCGGGTGGCACTGGGGGTCGGTGTCGGCACCGCGGTACTGGCGATCGTCGTGGCCCTCAGCACGGCGGCGGCGAGCGCGCCGCTCGCACCCGCACTGCCGCGGAACACGACCCCGACCGCGCCGTCAGGCGGCATCCAGACCGAGCCTCCGACCACCACCACGACGCCGCCCAAGGGGTGTCAGAAGTTCGGCATCTGCCCCACGGGCAACGGTCCCGTCGAGGCGAACCCTGGAAACGGCACCGGCACGGCCACGACCACCGCGCCCGGCGCGACCACGACGACCGGCTCGGGCGGCACGGGCACGGGCACCGGGACGGCGACGACCAACGCGACGACCGGGTCGGGCAACGGCTCGTCGGGCAATGGCTCGTCGGGGAACGGCTCGGGAGGCTCGAACGCGACGACCACGACCCCCTCGTCGGCCGGGAAGACCAGCGCCTCCGTCAAGGACGACTCGGGATCGTCGAACACCGGCCTGATCATCGGCATCATCGCCGCCGTCGTGATCATCGCGGGCGCCGGCATCTACTTCTGGCGCCGGCGAGCCCACGCCGCTTGACGCCGGCAGAACTACCCCGTCCTCTTCGTTTCGATACCGTCGAGTGATGGATCTCGACGACGGCGAACGCGCACTCCTTCTCGCGGGCCTCTTCGAGCTCCGCACCATGCACGCGGAGGACGAGCGGGAGGTCGCTCGCATCGAAACGCTCGTCGACAAGCTGGGCGGCGATCGCTACGCGGTGTTCTTCGGCGCGTACGACGAACACCGGCACGTTGACGGCGCGCCGGTTCCCGAGTACCCGTCCGACGAGACCGATGAGGGCTGAACCCGGCGACCCGCCCGGCCTCACGGGATAATGGCGCGGTGACCCAGCCTCATCACGGCAAGTGGTTCGAGGAGCTCCCGGTCGGCCTGCTCGTCGCGCACGGCCTCACGCGTACGGTCACCGAAGCCGACAACGTCTTCTTCACCACCCTCACCATGAACCCGGCGCGCCTGCACCTCGACTTCGAGTACGCGGCCGGCACCGAGTTCGGGCGGCCGCTCGTCAACAGCCTGTTCACCCTCGGCCTGGTGGTCGGACTGTCGGTCCTCGAGACCACGCACGGCACCACGGTCGCGAACCTCGGCTTCGACGAGGTGGCGTTCCCCGCACCGGTGTTCCACGGCGACACCATCCACGCCGAGTCCGAGGTGATCGCGGCCCGCGAGTCGAAGTCGCGTCCCGACGCCGGCGTCGTCACGTTCGAGCACCGCGGGTTCAACCAGCGCGACGAGCTCGTGTGCCGCGCCCGTCGCAACGCGTTGATGGCGCGCCGCCCCGCCTGACGTGGCCCCCGTCACCCGGCTCCGCAGCCTCCTCTTCGCGCCGGCGACGCGGCCCGACATGCTGGCCAAGCTCCCGCGCAGCAACCCCGACGGCGTCGTCGTCGACCTCGAGGACGCGGTGCCGGTCGACGCCAAGGACGCGGCGCGCCCGGGTGCCCGTGCCGCGGCAGCCGAATTGGCCGTCGCCCACCCCGGCCTCGCGGTGTTCGTGCGAGTGAACGCCGTACCCACCGAGTGGTTCGCCGCCGACGTCGCCGAGGCGTGCCCGCCCGAGCTCACCGGCATCGTCGTCCCGAAGCTCGAGTCGACCGACCAGGTCGGCACGGCGGCCACCGCGCTCGCGGACGCCGGACTCGGGCATCTCTGCATGATCGCCGGGAGCGAGACCGCGCTCGGCGTGGAGCGCGCGCGGGAGCTGTACCAACCGCCCGTCGTCGCGGGCTACTTCGGTGCCGAGGACTTCGTCGCCGACATGGGCGGTGTCCGCACCGAGGAGAGCACCGAGGTGCTGTACGCCCGGTCGCGGGTCGCCCTGGCGGCGCGGATCGCCGGGGTGCTGGCGGTCGACCAGGTCGTGACCGCGTTCGGTGACGCCGACCGCTTCCTGTCGGACGCCGCCCAGGGCCGCGCCCTCGGCTACTCGGGCAAGCTCTGCATCCATCCCGCGCAGGTACCGCTCGCCCACCGCGCGTTCTCGCCCACCGCGGAGGAGGTCGAGCGCGCCGAGCGGCTGGTCGCGGCGTACGAGGAGGCGAGCGCGCGCGGTGTGGCCGCGATCGCGTTCGAAGGGCAGATGGTCGACGAGCCACTCGCGCGGCACGCGCGCGCCGTGCTCGCGGCCGCCCGCGAGACCTGACACGGCCGACTCCGTAGACTCTGGCGCCATGGGCAGCGCAGGCGACCTCGTCGCCGACCTCGAAGCGCGGCTCCGTCCCCTCGAGCTCGAGCTCGCCGAAGCGTGGTGGCAGTCCAACACGCGGTCCTCACCGGAGGCCGACGCGCGGCGTACGGACGCCGAGCTCGCCCGGCGCGAGCTGCTCGCCGACCCCGACGCCTTCGCCGAGATCCGAGCGGTGCGAGCGACGGCCGACGGCGGCGCGGACGGCGACGTGAGGCGGCGCCTCGACCTGCTCCACGACGCGTTCGTGCCGAACCAGGTGCCGGCCGAGCTGCGGCGCGCAACCGTCGAGCTCGAGACACGGGTGGAGTCGACGTTCAACAACTTCCGCGGCACGATCGACGGGGAGCGGGTCGACGACAACGCCATCCTCGAGATCCTCCGCGCCAGCGACGACGTCGACGAGCGTCGCGCCGCGTGGGAGGCGTCGAAGCAGATCGGGCGGGAGAGCGCGGAGAACGTGCGCGACCTCGCTCGGCTGCGGAACCGGGCGGCGCGCGAGCTCGGGTACCGCGACCACTTCGCGCTCGCGCTCGCAACGGGCGAGCTCGACGAGGGACGGCTCTTCGCGACCCTCGGCGACGTCGACCGCGCCACCGAAGCCCCGTTCTCGCACTGGAAGGGCGCGCTCGACGTCGCGCTCGCCGACCGCTTCGGCTGCGGCGTCGACGACCTCCGGCCCTGGCACCTCGACGACCCGTTCTTCCAGGACCCGCCGGCCGCCGGTGCCGTCGGGCTCGACCACCTCTTCGAGGACGCCGACCTCGAGGTGCTGACCCTCCGGACCTACGACGGCCTCGGGCTCGACCTCCGCCCCGTGCTCGCCCACAGTGACCTCTATGCGCGCGACGGCAAGAGTCAGCACGCCTTCTGCATCGACATCGACCGCGAGGGCGACGTCCGCGTGCTGTGCAACGTCGAACCGAGCGAGCGCTGGATGGAGACCATGCTCCACGAGTTCGGTCACGCGACCTACGACCGCGAGTGCGACCGGTCGTTGCCGTGGTTGCTGCGCACAGCCGGTCACGCGCTCACCACCGAGGGCATCGCGATGCTGTTCGGACGGCTCACACGCGATCCGCAGTGGCTGACCGATGTCGCCGGGGTCGATGCCGCGACCGTCGACGGGCTCGTGGCGCAGCTGGCGAGCGCGCGCCGCGCGGGTCTGCTGGTGTTCGCCCGCTGGGTGCTCGTGATGACCACCTTCGAACGCCAGCTCTACGCCGACCCGGACGCCGACCTCGACACGTTCTGGTGGGATCTCGTCGAGCGCTACCAGCAGCTGCACCGGCCCGACGGCCGCGCCGAGCCCGACTGGGCGGCCAAGATCCACCTCGCGGCGGCGCCCGTCTACTACCAGAACTACCTCTACGGCGAGCTGTTCGCGTCCCAGCTCGATGCCACGCTCGCCGCGCGCGCCGGCGGGCTGGTGGACCAGCACGATGCGGGGTCACTGCTCACGCGCGAGGTGTTCGCGCCGGGTGCGTCGATGCGGTGGGACGAGCTCGTCGCACGGGCGACGGGCGAGCCGCTCAGCGCCACCCACCTCGCGCGCCAGCTCGCGTCGTGACCGGGAACGGCTGAGCGATGGACCTCGGCTTGCAAGGGCGCGCCGCCGTGGTCGCCGGCGGGTCCCGGGGCGTCGGACGGGTCACCGCCGGGCTGCTCGCACGCGAGGGTTGCCGGGTCGCGGTGCTCGCGCGCACTCCGAAGGACCTGCGGGACACCGAGAACGAGCTGCTCGCGGTCGGCGCCGCCGACGCCATCGGCCTCGAGTGCGACTTGCGCGACACCGGCGAGGTCGAGGCCGCGTTCACGTTCCTCGACGAGCGCTGGGGCGAGTGCCACGTGCTCGTGAACACCGTCGGGCCCGCCCACGTCGGAGGCCTCGACGACCTGAGCGACGAGACGTGGCACGAGGAGTTCGACCTCGGCGTGCTCACGATGATCCGCACGATTCGCGCCGCACTCCCGCTGCTGCGGAAGGCGACCTTCGCGCGAGTCGTCAACGTCGCCGCGGCGTCGATTCGCCATCAGAGCCCGGGCCTGATCGGGTTCACGGCGGCGAAGGCGGCGATGGCCAGCGCGTCCAAGAACTTGTCACGCGCGCTCGCGCCCGAGGGCATCATCGTGAACGCGGTCGCGCCCGGCACCGTGATGTCACCCACGCTCGCGTCCTACCTCGTGGGCACCGACCTCGAGGGACTGCCGGAGGGTCCGCTCGAAGCCGCCTACGAGGCGATCGCGCGCGACTACGGCGCCTCCAACGACATCGGCCGCGTCGGTCTCCCCGAGGAGGTCGCGCCGGTCGTCGTCTTCCTCTGCTCCGAGCTGGCCAGCTTCGTCGTCGGCGCCACCATCCCCGTCGACGGCGGTACCGACTTCTTCTGAGTCGATTCTTCGATCATCCGTCAGTAGGGACCCGTATGACGACTTGTTCTGACGGATGATCGCGGAATGCGCCGTGTCCCGGGTCGCGACGCCCGACGCATAGATTCGGCCGCCCATGGAGTACAACCTCGCGGACCTCTGGGAGGCGGTCGCCGACGCGGTGCCGGGGCACGAGGCGCTGATCTGCGGCGACCGGCGGCTGTCGTACGCCGACACCGAGGCGCGCGCGAACCGCCTCGCGAACCACCTCGCGGCGCGGGGCATCGGCGCCGGCGACCACGTCGCGCTCCTGCTCTACAACGGCACCGAGTACCTCGAGGGGATGCTGGCCGCGTGCAAGCTGCGCGCGGTGCCGATCAACGTCAACTACCGCTACGTGGAGGACGAGCTCCGATACCTCCTCGACGACTGCGACGCCAGGGCGATCGTGTTCCACCGCGAGTTCGCGCCGAAACTGGCGACCATCGGCGCCGACCTACCGCTCCTCGAAATCTTCGTCTCGGTCGACGACGGGTCGGCCGGTGACCTCACGGGCCTGGACACGGTCGACTACGAGCTCGCGCTCGCGTCGGCATCGCCGGAGCGTGACTTCGCACCGCGCAGCGGCGACGACCTCTACATCCTCTACACCGGCGGCACCACCGGGAACCCCAAGGGCGTCATGTGGCGGGCCGAGGACATCTTCTTCGGCGGCCTCGGCGGCGGGAACCTCGGCGACGCGCCCATCGCCCGCCCCGAGGAGATCCTCCACAAGCTCGACGGCCACCGGAGAACCCTCCCGGCGTGCCCGCTCATGCACGGCACCGCGCACTGGTTCGCCCTCGGCACCCTCTACGCCGGGGGTGCGGTCGTGCTGTCGCCGGATCGCCGCTTCGACCCCGTCCGGCTCTGGCAGCTGGTCGCGCGCGAGCACGTGACGTTTCTCGTGATCGTCGGCGACGCTTTCGCGCGCCCGCTCGTCGAAGCGCTCGACGTCCTCGACCCCGACCTCGATCTCTCCTCGCTCACCGTCGTGCTGTCGGGCGGCGCGATCCTGTCCCCCGCGGTCAAGGAGCGCTGGGTCGACCGGCTGCCGAGCACGATCCTGATCGACGGGTTCGGGTCCTCGGAGTCGGGCGGGCAGGGCAGCAGCGTCACCGCGGCCGGCGGTCCCATCGAGCGCGCGCCGCGCTTCAGGGTCGACGACGAGACGACCGTGCTCGACGACGCCTTACGGCCCGCGGCCACCGGTGTCGTCGGCAAGCTCGCGCGCCGGGGTCACGTCCCGATCGGGTACTACAAGGACGCGGCGAAGACGGCCGCGACGTTCCCGGTGGTCGACGGTGTGCGCTGGTCGGTCCCGGGCGACCACGCGCGCGTCGAGGACGACGGCACCATCACCGTGCTCGGCCGCGGGTCGGTCTCCATCAACACCGGCGGCGAGAAGGTCTATCCCGAAGAGGTCGAGGGAGTCGTCAAGAGCCACCCGTCGGTGTTCGACGCCGTCGTCGTCGGTGTCCCCGACGAGCGGTGGGGCGAGCGCGTCGTCGCCGTGGTGCAGCCACGACCCGGCACCACGATCACCGCCGACGAGCTCCACGAGCACGTGCGCGGGCACCTCGCCGGGTACAAGGCGCCCCGCGACGTCGTGCTCGTGGACTCGGTCGTGCGGTCACCGTCGGGAAAGCCCGACTACCGCTGGGCGCGCGCGACCGCGGAGCGTGCAGACGGCGGCGTCACACCTTCTGCACCACGCTGACACCGTCGCCGATCGGCAACATCACCACGCGCACGCGCGGGTCGTTGACCACCGCGTCGTTGAGCTTGCGAATGGCGACGACGTTCTCGTCGTCGACGGACTGGTCGATGACGCGCCCGTTCTGGAGCACGTTGTCGATCAGGATCAGGCCCCCCGTCCTCAGCCGGCGCAGGATCTCCTCGTAGTAGACGGGGTATCCCGTCTTGTCGGCGTCGATGAAGGCGAAGTCGAACTGCTCCTCGTCGGGCAGGGCGCGGAGGGTGTCGGCGGCGGGTGCGATCTCCAGGTCGATACGATCGGCCACGCCGGCCTTCTCCCACGCTTCGCGCGCCATGGCCGTCCACTCCTCGCTGACGTCACAGCACAGCAGCCGACCGTCGGGCCCGATGCCTCGCGCGACCGCCAGCGCCGAGTATCCCGTGAAGGTGCCGACCTCGACCGCGCGCTTGGCGCCCATGGCCCGCACGATCGTCTCCATCAACACGGCCTGGTCGTCGCCGATCTGCATCCCGGCGGCCCATCCGGTCTTCTCTGCGGTGATCTCCTGCAGTTCCCGCTGGACGTCGTCGGGTCCAGTCGAGTGTTCGGCTGCGTACCCCTCGATGTCGGGCTCGGTGAACCGTGAACGACGTCTCGACTCCATCAGCGCTCCTCGGCCGCGGCGGTTTGGTTGGGCGCCCCTAAGGTTGCCCGAGTGGTCGACACCGACGCCAACGCGCTCGCCGACACCCTGTTCGGTGTCACCCGACGGCTTCGGTGGCACGCCAACGAACGCGTTCGCGCGGCGGGCCTGTCGATGGCGCGCATGCGCGTCCTCGACCTGCTCGGTGACGGCCCGAAGCGCATGCGCGAGCTGAGCGACGCGCTCAACGTCGCGCCGCGCACGATCACCGGGCTGGTCGACGCGCTCGACCACGACGGCCTGGTCGAGCGGTCGGCGCACCCGACCGATCGCCGCGTCACCGTCCTCACGATCACTCCCGAGGGCCGGCGCCTCCTCGCGACGGCGGGCAAGGAACGCGCCGCCGTGCTCGCCGAGCTGTTCGGCGTCTTGTCGGCCCACGACCGGGGCGAGCTCGAGCGCCTGCTCGAACGGCTGCGTGACGCGGTTCCCGACCTGCCCGAGGCGGCCAAACGCGAGCGCGACGCGCGCCGCCTCGCCCGGGAGGAAGGCCGCGCGTGAACCGCCTGGCCGGCGAGACCAGCCCGTACCTCCGCCAGCACGCCGACAACCCGGTCGACTGGTACCCGTGGGGCGACGAGGCGTTCGCCCGCGCGCGCGCCGAAGACAAGCCGATCCTGCTGTCGGTCGGCTACTCCTCGTGTCACTGGTGCCACGTGATGGCGCACGAGTCGTTCGAGGACCCAGAGACCGCAACCGTGATGAACGAGCGGTTCGTGAACGTGAAGGTCGACCGCGAGGAACGGCCCGACGTCGACGCGGTGTACATGCAGGCCGTCCAGGCCATGACCGGGAGCGGCGGCTGGCCGATGACGGTGTTCCTCGACCCCGAGGGCCGCCCGTTCTTCGGCGGCACCTACTTCCCCCCCACCGATCGCCAGGGCATGCCCGCGTTCGCGCGCGTGATGGACGCAGTCACGGAGGCGTGGCGCGAACGCCGCGCCGAGCTCGAGGAGCAGGCCGGCAAGCTCCAGCACGCCATTGCGCGGAGCACCGAGGTCCCCGGAGTCGGCGCGACCGACCCGTCGCCCGCCGTGCTCGACGTCGCGGTGCGATCGATCCACGCGCAGTTCGACCCGCGCTTCGGCGGCTTCGGCCGCGCACCGAAGTTCCCGCAGGCGATGACGCTGTCCTTCCTGCTCGCGCAGGCCGTGCGCCACCCGTCGCCCGAGACGCTCGAGCCGATCACCGTGTCGCTCGACGCCATGGCCGCGGGCGGGATGTACGACCAGGTGGGCGGCGGGTTCCACCGCTACTCCGTCGACGCCTACTGGCTCGTGCCCCACTTCGAGAAGATGCTGTACGACCAGGCGCTGCTCGCACGCGCCTATCTCCACGGGTGGCTCGTGGTCGGCTCGCCGCGCTACCGGCGCGTGGTCGAGGAGGTCATCGAGTACGTGCTGCGCGACCTGCGCCACCCGAGCGGGGGATTCTTCTCCGCCGAGGACGCCGACTCGGACGGCGTGGAGGGCAAGTTCTACCTGTGGTCGCTCGACGAGATCGAGGCGATCGCGGGCACCGACGCGGCCGAGGTGGTGCGGTACTTCGGCGTCACCGCGGGCGGCAATTTCGAGGACCCGCACACCGGCTACCGCGGCAACGTCCTGCACGTCGTCGACCGCGAGGAGGAACGGCCCGAGGCCGTCGCGCGCGTGCTGCCGGATCTGCTGGCGGTGCGGGCCACGCGGGTACGGCCCGGCCTCGACGACAAGGTGCTGCTCGGGTGGAACGCGCTCTTCCTCCGCTCGCTCGCGGAGGCGGCGTTCGCCCTCGACCGCGCCGACTGGATGGAAGCCGCTCGCGTGAACGCACGCTTCCTCCTGCGGGAGCTGCGCCGCGACGACGGGCGCCTCCTGCGCTCCTGGCAGGACGGGCGCGCGCACTTGCCCGCCTACGCCGAGGACTACGCCGCGCTGGTCGAAGCCCTCGTGACCCTGGCCGAGGTCGACGACGTCACGTGGCTCGGGGAGGCGCGGTCGGTCGCCGACGATCTCGTCCGGCTCTTCGCCGACGACGACAACGGCGGCGTGTTCACGACCGGCAGCGACGCCGACGCCCTGATCGTCCGCCCGAAGGACTACCAGGACAACGCGACGCCGTCGGAGAACTCGCTCGCCGCCGACGGTCTGCTCCGGCTCGGCGCGCTCACCGGGGACCCGGCGTACGAGGAGCGCGCCGCGCGCTGGATCCGCACGATGGCGCCACTTCTCGGTGACCACCCC
>DASPTH010000250.1:0-10634 GCA_035623515.1 Acidimicrobiia bacterium | reverse complement strand
AATCTCTTGCGCCGCTCCTTCCGGGTCGTCGGCCGCGGCGACCGCGCGCCCGATCACGAGCCAGTCGGCACCCCGCGCGATCGCGCCGCCGGGCGTGTCGACGCGTGCGTGGTCGTGCGCGTGACCGCCGGCAAGGCGGATGCCCGGCACCATCGTCCGCAGGTGATGCGCACGCGCGAGCTCGATGTCGGGCCCCGCGCACACGACACCGTCGCACCCGGCGCGCGCCGCCACGTCCATCCGGGGCGCGAGCGCGGCGACGTCCGGATCACTGGTGAGCACGGTGACCGCGAGCGCGACCGGCGGTGTGAGACCCGCGTCGCGCGCGCCTTCACGCAGGCCGTCGACGCCGGCGCGGAGCATGTCCTCGCCTCCCGACGCGTGGAAGTTCAGGAAGTCGACGCCGCGCCGCCCGATGGCGCGCGCACCTCGCTCGACCGTGGTCGGGATGTCGTGCAGCTTCAGGTCTGCGAACACCCGGAAACCCTTGTGCCGCAAGGCCTCGAAGGCCTCGGGCCCGGCCGCGGCGTACAGCTCGTACCCGACCTTCACGGTGCCGAACCACGGCGCCATCCGCTCGGCGTAGGCGAGCGCGTCCTCGAGGCGCTCGACGTCGAGGACCAGCACGAGGTGATCACGCGCATCGTTCACGGCACATCCTCCATCGCACCGATCAGGTCACCGACGCAGGTGACGTCGTGACGCGCGCACCACGCCACCAGCTCGTCGAGCACGCGGTACGGCGCGCGCGGGTCGAAGAAGTTCGCGGTACCGATACCGACCGCGCTCGCGCCGGCGAGCAGCATCTCGACCGCGTCCGTTCCCGACTGCACGCCACCCGTCCCGATCACCGGCACGCCCGGCAGGGCGCGCGTGACGTCGTGCACGGCGCGCAGCGCGACGGGCTTGATCGCCGGTCCGGAGAGACCACCGCCACCGCCGCCGAGCACCGGCCTCCGCGCCTCGGCGTCGACCAGCAACCCCATGAGGGTGTTGACGAGCGTCAGGCCGTCGGCGCCGGCCCCGACCGCGGCGTGCGCGATCTCCGTGAGATCGGTCACATTCGGGGACAGCTTCACGAAGACCGGGAGCCCGAGGCCCACCTCGACGACGGCGCGCACCACCGCCGACGTAGCGTCGGGATCGTGGGCGAACATCTCCGAGCGCCGGTGCAGGTTCGGGCAGCTCACGTTGACCTCGAGCGCGACGACGTCCGCGAGCGCGTCGCGAAGCATGGTGGCCGCGCGTGCGAACTCGTCGACCGTCCGACCCCAGATCGACGCGATCACGCGCGCACCGGCCGCACGCAACGCGGGGAGATCGTGCTCGACCCACGCGGACACGCCCGGTCCCTGGAGGCCGACCGCGTTGAGCATGCCGCTCGCCGTCATGTGCAAGCGCGGCGCGGGCTTGCCCGCCCACGGCTCCGCGCTGACGGACTTGGCGGTGACCGCGCCCAGCCGGCTCGCGTCCTCGAAACGCGCGACCTCCGCCCCGTGCCCGAACGTTCCCGACGCGGTCACGATCGGGTTCGGCAGGTGCAACGGGCCGAGCGAGACGCCCGTCTCCACCGAAGTTGCGTCACTCACCGACGCAGAGGGTCGGTTGGTGACGCAACTTCGCTGGTGGCGGCGCCGCGCCATCACACGTCCAGACGGAGCTGGCCGTCGCGGTGGTACTCCTGCAGGGAGCGGACTTCGGGCTCGTGGCGGGACCACTCGATGATCCCGGCGGAGGCGGCGAGGGCCGCCGACACGGTCGTGACGCACGGGATGCCACGGGCGGTGGCGGTCCGACGGATGTGGGCGCCGTCGGCACGCGGCCCCCGCCCCCTGGGCGTGTTCACCACCAAGTCAATCTTCCCGGACGCGAGGAGCTCGACGGCGTCGACGCCGCGGCCGCCCTCGTCGTCGGTGAGCTTGCCGATGACCGCCTCGGCGAGCAGGCCCTCCGCCGCGAGCGCGGCGGCGGTGCCCTCCGTGGCCACGATCGAGAAACCGAGCTCCGCGAACCGGCGGGCGACGATCATCCCCGCCGGCTTGTCGCGGTCGGCGAGCGAGAACAGCACGGTGCCCGAGTGCGGCAGCCGGTTGCGGGCGGCGATCTGGCTCTTGGCGAACGCGAGCCCGAACGACCGGTCGATGCCCATGACCTCGCCGGTGGACCGCATCTCGGGACCGAGCACGGTGTCGACGTCGGGGAACCGGTCGAAGGGCAGCACGGCCTCCTTCACCGCGATGTGGCCGCCACCGGCGGGCGGACGCACGAGCCCCTCGGCGCGCAGCTCCTCGATCGTCGCGCCCACCATCACGCGCGCGGCCACCTTCGCGAGCGGCACACCCGTCGTCTTGCCCACGAACGGCACCGTGCGGCTCGCGCGCGGGTTCACCTCGATGACCAGCACCTGCTTGTCCTTGACGGCGTACTGCACGTTCAGCAGCCCGCGCACGTCGAGCGCGCCGGCGAGCGCGCGCGTCTGTTCCTCGATCGTGGCGACGGTGGCGGCCGCGAGCGTCTGCGGCGGCAGCGCGCACGCGGAGTCACCCGAGTGCACCCCCGCCTCCTCGATGTGCTCCATCACGCCGCCGATCACGACCTCGCCCGTCGCGTCGCGCAGCGCGTCGACGTCGACCTCGATGGCGTCCTCGAGAAAGCGGTCGATCAGGACGGGCCGCTCCGCGGAGAGGCCGCCCTCGCGCCCGAGCGAGCCCTCCGCCTCCATCTCGGCCATCGCGGCGTCGAGGCCGCCGGGGTCGAAGACGACCTGCATGGCCCGGCCGCCGAGCACGTACGAGGGCCGGACCAGCACCGGGTACCCGATCCGTGCGGCGACGGCGCGCGCTTCGTCACGCGTGGTGGCGGTGCCGCCGGCCGGCTGCGCGATCCCGAGGTCGTCGCACAGCCGGTGGAAGCGCTCCCGGTCCTCCGCGAGGTCGATCGAGTCGGGGCTCGTGCCGAGCACGCGCACGCCGGTGGCTCCGAGCGTGCGCGCGAGCTTCAGCGGAGTCTGCCCGCCGAGCGCCACCACCACGCCGTGGAGCTCGCCTCGCTCCTGCAGCCGGTGGCAGACCGCGAGGACGTCCTCCGCGGTGAGGGGCTCGAAGAACAGGCGGTTGCTCGTGTCGTAGTCGGTCGACACCGTCTCGGGGTTGCAGTTGACCATGACGGTCTCGTAGCCGGCGGCCGACAGCGCGAAGGCCGCGTGCACACAGCAGTAGTCGAACTCCACGCCCTGGCCGATGCGGTTCGGGCCGCTGCCGAGGATCACCACCGCCGGTCGTGTCAGGGGCGCGACTTCGTCCTCGTCCTCGTACGTTCCGTAGTGGTAGGGGGTGCGCGCCTCGAACTCTGCCGCGCACGTGTCGACGGTCTTGTACGTGACGCGTACGCCGGCAGCCGTGCGTGCCGCGAACACCTCCGCCTCGGGGACGTGCCAGAGGTGAGCGAGCTGCGCGTCGGAGAACCCCAGACGCTTCGCCCGCTTCCACTCGCCACGCGCGAGGTCGCCGGGTTGCCGGTCAGCCAGCGCGGCGCGCGCCTCGACGACCGCGAGCATCTGGTCGAGGAACCAGGGGTCGATCGCGCACGCGTCGTGGAGGCGGTCGACGCCGATACCACGGCGGAGCGCCGCCTCGAGCAGGAAAGGACGCTCCGGCGTGGGCGTCGCCACCCGCCGCACCAGCTCGTCGTCGTCGTGCGCGTCGTACTCGCGCTCGGTGGCGTCGCAGTTGAGGCCGGCGCGGCCGGTCTCGAGGGACCGCAGCGCCTTCTGCAGTGACTCCGGGAACGTGCGGCCGATCGCCATCACCTCGCCGACCGACTGCATCATCGTGCCGAGCACGCCGCTCGACCCCGGGAGCTTCTCGAACGCCCATCGGGGAACCTTGGTGACCACGTAGTCGATGGTGGGCTCGAACGACGCCGGGGTCTCGCCCGTGATGTCGTTGCGGATCTCGTCGAGTGTGTATCCGACCGCGAGCCGCGCCGCGATCTTGGCGATCGGGAACCCGGTCGCCTTGCTGGCGAGCGCACTGCTGCGCGACACGCGTGGGTTCATCTCGATGACGACCATCTCGCCGGTCGCGGGGTCGAGCGCGAACTGGATGTTCGACCCCCCCGTGTCGACACCGATGCGCCGGATGCACGCGAACGCGGCGTCACGCATCCGCTGGTACTCGACGTCGGTGAGGGTCTGCGCCGGCGCGACGGTGATCGAATCGCCCGTGTGCACACCCATCGCGTCGACGTTCTCGATCGAGCACACGACGACCACGTTGTCGGCGTGGTCGCGCATCACCTCGAGCTCGTACTCCTTCCACCCCGCGACCGACTGCTCGATGAGGATCTCCGACACCGGGCTCGCCGCCAGGCCGTGCTCGGCGACCCGGCGCATCTCGTCGGCGTCGGCGGCCATGCCCGTTCCACCGCCGCCGAGGATGAACGAGGGACGCACGATGAGCGGGTAGCCGACCTGCTCCGCGATCGTCACGGCGTCCTCGAGCGTGTATGCGAAACCCGAGCGCGGCACCGCGAGCCCGATCTCCTCCATCGCCGCCTTGAATTCGTGGCGGTTCTCCGCCGTACGGATGGCGGCGACGCTCGCGCCGATCAACTCGACACCGAAGCGTTCGAGCGTCCCGGCGTCCGACAGCTCCACGGCGAGGTTGAGCGCGGTCTGGCCACCGAGCGTGGGGAGGAGCGCGTCCGGGCGTTCGCGCTCGATGATGCGCGTGAGGCTCGCGACGTCGAGCGGCTCGACGTACGTGGCATCGGCGAACTCCGGGTCGGTCATGATCGTCGCGGGGTTCGAGTTCACGAGCACCACGCGGTACCCCTCACTGCGGAGCACCCGACACGCCTGCGTCCCCGAGTAGTCGAACTCGCACGCCTGGCCGATCACGATCGGGCCCGATCCGATGATGAGGATCGTCTCGAGGTCGCCGCGCTTCGGCATCAGGCGGCCGTGCCGTTCATCAGCGCGACGAACTCGTCGAACAGGTAGCGGGCGTCGTGTGGGCCCGGCCCGGCTTCGGGGTGGTACTGCACCGAGAACGCCGGGGCACCGAGCACGCGCAGGCCCTCCACCACGCCGTCGTTGAGGTTCACGTGCGTCAGCGCGACGCGACCGGCGAGCGAGTCGGCGTCGACCGCGTAGTTGTGGTTCTGGCTGGTGATCTCGACGCGCCCCGAGGCCTCGTGGCGCACGGGATGGTTGGCGCCGTGGTGGCCGAACCGCAGCTTGTAGGTGTGGCCGCCGAGCGCGAGCCCGAGGACGTGGTGGCCCATGCAGATCCCGAACAGCGGCAGCTCGCCGACGAGCTGTCCCACGGCGGCGGCGGCGGCCGTCAACGGCGCGGGGTCGCCGGGACCGTTGGAGAGGAACACGCCGTCGGGCTGGCGCGCGAGCACATCGGCAGCCGGGGTCGACGCGGGGACGACCTCGACGCGGCAGCCGGCCGCGACGAGGTGACGCAGGATCGTCCGCTTGATCCCGAAGTCGTACGCCACGACCGTGAACGGCGCGTCGTCGTCGCCCACGACGTACGGCGCACGCGTGGTCACGGTCTCCACGAGGTCGATGCCGTCGGTGGACCGCGCGGTGGTGGCCGCCGCCCGCACCGCGGCCTCGTCGGTGCCGAACGCGCCCGGGAGCGCGCCCTCGTCGCGCAGGTGACGGGTGAGCCTGCGCGTGTCGATCCCCGCGATGCCCGGCACGCCGTGCGCATGCAACAGGTCGTCGAGCGAACGTTCGGCGCGCCAGTTGCTCGGCCGCCGCGCGAGGTCGCGCACGATCACGCCCGAGCAGAACGGGCGGCGGCTCTCGTCGTCGGCGTCGTTCACGCCGTAGTTGCCTATGTGCGGGTACGTGAACGTGATCACCTGCCCTGCGTACGACGGGTCGGTCACGATCTCCTGGTAGCCCGACAGCGCGGTGTTGAACACGACCTCACCGGTGGTGACCGCCGCGTCGGCCCCGACGGCCTCCCCCTCGAAGGTCGCGCCGTCGTTCAGCACGAGGATCGCGTCGCGGCCCGTCATCGCTGCGCGTCCCCGTCGACGACGATGGGTTCACCTGCGAGGATCGTGTGGCGCACGCGCCCGGTGAGCTTGCGCCCGGCGTAGGGCGTGTTCCTGGCCTTGCTGGCCAGCCGGAGCGGGTCGACCTCCCACGTGACCGCGGGGTCGACGACGCACAGGTTGGCGATCGCACCGGGCGCGACCGGCTGCCCATGCGCGGCGAGCCCCGCGATCGCGGCCGGGCGCCACGACAGGAGCGCGAGGGCGTCGGCGAGCGTGAGGACACCGGGATCCACCAGTTCGGTGAGCGTGAGCGCGAGCGCGGTCTCGAGCCCCAGCATGCCCGCCGGGGCCTCCTCGAACGGCCGCTCCTTCTGCTCGACCGGATGCGGCGCGTGGTCGGTGGCGATGGCGTCGATCGTGCCGTCGGCGAGGCCCCGCTTGATCGCTTCGACGTCGCGGTCGGTGCGCAGCGGGGGGTGCACCTTGAAGATCGGATCGAAGGTGGCACAGCACTCGTCGGTGAGCGTGAAGTGGTGGGGCGCGGCCTCGGCGGTGACCGGCAGCCCACGCGCCTTGGCGGCGCGCACCAGGTCGACCGCGCCGCTCGTGGAGACGTGGAGGAAGTGCACGCGTGCGCCGGTGAGCTCGGCGAGGATCAGGTCGCGCGCGACGATCACGTCCTCGGCGGCCGCCGGGCGGCCCGGGATGCCGAGCCGGCTCGACCACGCGCCTTCGTGCATGGCGCCGCTGGCCGCGAGATCGGGGTCCTCCGCGTGTTGCGCGACCACCGCACCGGGCAGCGCCCGCGAGTACTCGAGCGCCCGGCGCATCACGCCGGCGTCGGCGACGCACGCGCCGTCGTCGGTGAAGAGCCGCACGCCCAGGTCGTACAGCTCCCCCATCGGCGCCAGTGCCTCACCCACACGGGCCCTCGTGATGCACCCCGACGACACGACCTCGCAGCACGCGTGCTCGCCGGCCGCGAGCACCGCGGCGACCACCGCCGGGTCGTCGAGCGCGGGCTCGGTGTTCGGCATGGCGACGACGGCCGTGAAACCACCCCGCGCGGCGGCGCGAGAGCCGGTGTCGACGGTCTCGGCGTCCTCCATGCCCGGCTCGCGCAGGTGGACGTGGAGGTCGACCAACCCCGGCGCGACGACACAACCGGTGGCGTCGAGGGTCTCGTCGCCGGTGAGCCCCGCGCCGACCTCGACGACGCGGCCGCCGCGCACGCGCACGTCGGCCGTGCGCTCGCCGGTGGCGTCGACCACTCGCCCCCCGCGGATGACGAGGTCAGGCACGCGCGACCACCGGCTCGCCGCCGGCCCCGCCCAGCAGCGTGTAGAGCACCGCCATGCGCACGGCGACGCCGTTCCTCACCTGCTCGGTGATGACCGACGCCGGCCCCTCGGCCACCTCCGCGGCGATCTCGACACCCCGGTTCATCGGGCCCGGGTGCATCACGAGCGTGTCCTTGCGCAGCCGCGCCGCGCGCTCGACGGTGAGGCCGTAGCGCGCCGTGTACTCGCGCAGCGACGGGAAGAGCGACGCGTGGCGCCGCTCGTGCTGGATGCGGAGCAGACACACGACGTCGGTCTCCCCCAGGACGGCGTCGAGGTCGTGGCTCACCGTGACCGGCCAGCCCACGAGCGAGCTGGGCAGCAACGTGGGCGGGGCGACCAGCGTGATCTCGGCGCCGAGCGCGGCGAACGCCGCGACGTCGCTCCGCGCGACGCGCGAGTGCAGGATGTCGCCGACGATCGCGATGCGCGCGCCGCGGAGGTCGGCACCGAGGTGACGCCGCAGCGTGAGCGCGTCGAGCAGCGCCTGCGTGGGGTGCTCGTGGCACCCGTCACCGGCGTTCACGACGCACGCGTCGACCCACGTCGACACGCGTTGGGGCGCGCCGGCCGCCGAGTGCCGGATCACGAGCGCGTCGATGCCCATCGCCTCGATGGTCTGGACGGTGTCGCGCAGGCTCTCCCCCTTCTGCACCGACGAGCTGCCCACCGAGAAGCTCATGACGTCGCACGAGAGTCGCTTGGCCGCGGTCTCGAACGAGATGCGCGTCCGCGTCGAGTCCTCGAAGAACAGCGAGACGACGACCTTGCCGCGGAGCGCCGGCACCTTCGGGATGTCGCGCTGGGTGACCTCGAGGAAGTGCTCGGACAGGTCGAGCAGTTCCTCGATCGCGCCGCGGTCGAGGTCGGCGACGGCCAGCAGGTGCTTCACGGCACTCCCCCCTGCGCGGGCTCGCCCCACAGCTCGACGGAGTCGGGTACCCCGTCGACCTCCTCGAGGCGCACCCGCACGTCCTCGCCCACGCGCGTGGGCAGGTTCTTGCCGACGAAGTCGGGCCGGATCGGCAGCTCGCGGTGGCCCCGGTCGACGAGGATCGCGAGCTGCACCGAGCTCGGGCGCCCGAGCTCGGTGAGGGCGTCGAGGGCGGCCCGCACCGTCCGGCCGGTGTAGAGCACGTCGTCGACGAGCACCACGACCTTGCCGGTCACGTCGACGGGGATCTCGGTGGGTCCGAGGGGCTGTACCGAGCGCAGACCGATGTCGTCGCGGTAGAAGGCGACGTCGAGCGCGCCGACCGGCACCGCGACACCCTCGAAGCCCTCGATGGCGCGGGCGAGCCGGCGGGCGATGGCGAGGCCACGGGTGTAGAGGCCCACGAGCACGACCCGGTCGGCGCCGTGGTTGCGCTCCACGATCTCGTGGGCGATGCGGGTGTGGGCGCGACGCAGGTCGTCGGCGTCGAGCACCCCGGAACGGAACACGAAGGAGACGGCTTCCTGGCCGGGAACCGGCGCGGGGTTCGGCTGTCCGGCGCGCGAGGCGGCGGTCATCGGTCTCCTCCCGTAGGAGCCTCACGGGACTCCCTTCACGGTCCCGGTCAGGTTACCCGTGGCCGCAGGGGTGTGCGAGCATCCTCGGGCCGAGGTCCGGGCCGGCCGGAACCCCGGTGACGAAGACCGGTGAGGAAAGCCGGTGATGATAAGGAGGCGCCATGGTCCTCGCCGACGCGCTCGAGGGCTCATTCGCGGCCTGGAACACGCGCGACGAGACTTCCGAGGACCCCATCACCGGCGGCCGGCTCGACAGGAGCGCGCTCGCCGCCGGCGTCCCCGACGTGCACTTCGAGCTCGTCTCGCAAGCGCACACGATCGAGGTGACCGCGACGGAACGCTCCGACCTCGAGGGGCCGTGGCGGTAGGCGAGCGGATCGCTCGCGTCGAGGACCCGCGGCTCCTCACCGGACGCGGCCGCTTCGTCGACGACCTCCAGCCTCCCGGCACCCTCCACGCCGCGTTCGTGCGCAGCCACGTCGCGCACGGGCGGATCCGCGCCGTCGACACCTTCACCGCGCGCGCGGAGCCCGGGGTCGTGCTCGTGCTGACGGCCGCCGACCTCGACGGCACGGTCGGCGCCCTCGAGCCGTTCGGGCCGCCCGGTCTCGCCACTCCCGCGTACGGCGCGCTCGCGAGCGGCAAGGTGCGGGTAGTGGGAGAACCGGTCGCGGTCGTGGTCGCCCAGAGCCGGGCGGTCGCCGAGGACGCGTGCGAGCTGGTCGAGGTCGACGTCGAGGAGCTTGCGCCGGTCATCACCGTCGAGGACGCGCTCGACCTGGGCCATCCCGCGCTGTTCGACGACGTCGGAACGAACGTGCTGTACGAGACCGCGTGCGAGTACGGCGACGTCGACGGCGCGTTCGCGCGCGCCGATCGTGTCGTGTCGGCTCGGTTCGAGCAGCAGCGGATGGCGAACGTGCCGCTCGAGGGGCGCGCGTGCTTGGCGCAGTACCGCCCGACGGCCGGCGAGATGGTCGTCGACGTCGCGCACCAGAACCCGCACGCGCTCCGCGAGGCGGTGGCGCGCCTGCTGGGGCACCCGTTGGAGCTCGTGACCGTCCGATGCGGCGACATCGGGGGCTCGTTCGGCCAGAAGGCGTACACGAGCCGCGAGGAGCTCTGCGTGTGCGCCGCGGCGCGGATGCTCGGGCGCCCGGTGAAGTGGATCGAGGACCGATCGGAGAACCTGCTCGCAGCCGGCCACGCGCGCGACGACCGGCTCGACGTGCAGATGGCCGTGACGCGCGACGGGCAGGTCCTCGGCGCGCGCGTGCACATGACGGTGAACGCGGGCGCCTACCAGGCGACGACCCTCCCTCCCACCATTTACCTGAACCTCGTCCGCGTGCTGTTCCCGAACGCGTATCGCATCGACCACTTCTCCTTCGCCGGCACCGTCGTCGCCACGAACACCGCGACCTACCTCGCGTTCCGCGGTCCGTGGGAGTCGGAGAGCTGGACGCGCGAACGCATGATCGACCTCGTCGCGCGCGAGCTCGGCATGGAACCATTCGACGTCCGCCGCCGCAACCTCATCACCGCCGCCGACCAGCCGAGGCGCATGGCGACGGGCCCGACCGTCCGCCACATGACCGCGCACGAGACGTTCGAGCGCGCGGTGGCGCTCGCCGATGTGGCGTCGTTCCGTGCGCAGCAAGCGGCCGCGCGTGCGCTGGGGCATTACGTGGGCTTCGGCATGTCGGTGTTCGCGGAGGCCGCACCCGGGCCGCCCGACTTCAGCACCGCGTTGGGCGCGGG
>DASPTH010000229.1:0-7691 GCA_035623515.1 Acidimicrobiia bacterium | reverse complement strand
GCCGTCGTCGCCCGGATCAGCGGCGACGAATGGGCGGTCGCCATGCCCGGCGCCTCCGCGGAGAGCGCGCTCATCATCCTCGAGGAGATCCGCGTGTACTACGCCGAGCACGGCGTGGCCGGGGTCGACTCCCCGCTCGACGTCTCGATCGGGATCGCGGCGCGACCCCCACACGCGCCGACCGTCGAGGACGCGACGCGAGCCGCGGTCGAAGCCCTGATGCGCGCGAAGCGCGAGGGTCGTGGACGCGTCGTCATCTACGTCGAGGAGAAGATGACGCTCAAGAGCAACTACTACTCGCGCGCGTCGCTCGATCGTCTGAGCAAGCTGGCGTCGGCGACCGAGCGCACCGAGGCGAGCCTGCTGCGCGAGGCACTCGACGACCTGCTGAAGAAGCACCGCGACCGGCTCTGACCGTCGCCGGGAGTGGTCGACCCCCAGTAGGCTCGCAGTCGTTCGACGAGCACGTAGGGGAGCGGCCATGGTCGTCGTCGATGTCGACTCTCATTGGGAGGTGCGGAAGTTCGAGCGAGGTCAGCACCCGTTCGAGCAGTGGCGGGACCGCTTCCCGAAGATCGTCGACCACCTCGCCAACGGCCTGTCCGGCGACCTCCTGCGGGCACTGCCGGACGATCGTCGCCCGGACGGCGCCACCTTGCTGGCCACCCTCGTGCAGGCGTCCGACGAGCGCGGCCAGCGCGTGACCATGCAACCGCCGCACCCGTCGTCGCCGGCGGAGCGCCTCGCTTGGATGGACGCGATCGGCATCGACCACTGCCTGGTCAACCCGGGCACTTGGTGGCAGCTCCTCGAATACCTCGGGCCCGACCGCCCGCAGGGGGCGGCCATCTGCAACGACTGGCTGGCCGAGCAGATCGCCGACGGCGGCCATCGCCTGCACGGCGTGGCGGTGGTGGACTTCACCGACCTCGACGCCGCCGTCGCCGAGATGGAACGGGCGCGCGCCAAGGGTCATCGCGGCTTCTTCCTCTACACGCTCGACGGCCGGCCGCCGCGGGCAACGCCGCCGGGCCACCCGGAGTGGGACGTCGTGTGGTCGGCCGCCACCGACCTCGGCATGGTCGCGGTGATCCACATCGGCAACACCTACGCCGACTACCGCGGGTGGGCCGACATCGGCTGGGACCTGCCGGACGGCGCGGGCGTGTCGGCGCTGGTGCGGCTGTCGTCGACGAAGCGCCACCACGTCGCGGAAGACCTCCTGTCGTCGCTGCTCTTCGGCGGGGCGTTCGACCGGCACCCCGACCTGACCGTCGTGCTCGAGGAGATGGGCGTCGGCTGGATTCCGGCATACGTCGACATGTGCGGGCGCCAGTCGCACTCGTCGGTGATGATGGGCGACTGGCCCTTCGAGCTCGGTGGCGACGAGCTCCTGCGACGCAACGTGCGGTTCACACCCCTTCCCGGGTTCAACGAGGGCGTGCTCGACGTCATCGCCGCGCTGCCCGAGATGGCCCTGTTCTCGTCGGACTACCCGCACCAGGAGGGCAACGCCGACCCGATCAACGCCTACGGCGATCCGTTGCAGGCGCTCGACCCGGGCACGCTCGAGCGGTTCATGGGGCGCAACGCCGTCGACGCCTTCGCTCGCATGGGCGACCCGCTCTGACGCTCAGGATTGGTGGGCGTCCGTTTCTGTCCGGCACGTTTGAGGCTCTCGGGCGATGAGTCCCCACCAATCGGCCGCACCCTAGGTGCGTGGCGCGGCCGCGCCGAGCGAGTTACTACCAGTTGCCGCGGACCAGGGTGGGCGCGCGGAGAAATCGCGGACGGTCCGACGCGTTCGGCGGTTTGCAGTGGATGGTCCACGGGTGGCACACGTACACGTCACCGGGCCGACCGCATGCCTCGACGACCCGGGCCGGGATGCCGTCGACATCGGTGACCGTGTCCATGAACCGTCGGCGGCGCGCCTCGTCGTCCTCGTGACTGCGTCCGCTCGGGAGCTCGGACAACGTCAGGTCGCGCAACCACGGGATCGACCGGTGCCAGGCAACCGCGGCCCGGTGTGAGCGGGGGACGTCGGGGTGGGCTTCCACGAACCGACTGATCATCCGCGCGCTGCCGGCGACGAGCAGCGTGCCGCCGCCGCCGGGCGGCACGTCCCCGAACACGACGAAGGCGCGGAGGCCGGGCAGCGGATCCATCCTCGGGTCGTTCCCGAAATCGCTGTGCCAGAACCCGTCACGCCCCGGTAGGTGCCATCGCCGCGCATCCGGAAAGTCGACGAGGAGATTGCCGAACGCGGCCGAGGTCACCCAGCCCTCGCCGAGCAGCGCGTCGGCCAGGGCCCGGAGCGTTGCTCCGAACATTGCACGGAAGATCGGGTCCCGCTTGGCGCGTGCGAGCTTGCGTCGTGGGCTCGCGCGCCGCCATGTCGTCCGGTCTTCACGGTGGACACCTTCGCTGTGGAGCAGATCGCGCCACACGACGTCGCGCATCAGCTCTGCATCCTCTGCCGAGAACACCTTGCGCAATTTTGCGACGCCGGTCTCGGCGAACGTCTCGAGCGTCGATTCGTCCACGGCCAGCCGGGATCGAAGCACGACGGTCATCGAGCACGCCAACGCATTTCCGTCGGGCCACCGCGACGGCGACCGGTCGGGTACGGTCGTGGTCATGACGCCTGAGGAGATCGCCGATCTCGCGCACCTGCGCCGGGCACGCGACCTCATCGACCGCGAGTACGCGCAGCCGCTCGACGTACCGGCCGTGGCGCGTACCGCGTTCATGTCCCCGGCGCACTTCTCTCGCAAGTTCCGGGCGGCGTATGGCGAGACGCCATACTCCTATCTCATGACGCGCCGAATCGAGCGCGCGAAGGCGCTGCTGCGTCGGGGGATGTCGGTCACCGACACCTGCGTCGCCGTCGGTTGTACGTCACTCGGCTCGTTCAGTTCCCGCTTCACCGAGATCGTCGGCGAGACACCGTCGCAGTACCGCACGCGCGACCACCGCGCCCTCGAGCGGTTTCCGTCGTGCGTGAGCATGGTCGCGACGCGACCGCGACGGACGCCAGTATCGGTCTGAACACCGGCTCCCTGCAGCCGACCCCGCCCGAACCGAGCAGGATCGGAGAAGCACACGACCGGTCGGTACTCCTATGGTCGTCGCATGACAGTCACCGTGTCCCAGATGTTCATCCCCGTGCACGACCCGGACGAGGCGCTCGCCTTCTACCGCGACGCGCTCGACCTCGAGGTCCGCAACGACGTCGCAGCCGGGGGCTTCCGCTGGGTCACCGTCGGCGCCCCGGGCCAGGATGTCGACATCGTCCTGTTCCAGCCGCACGGCGGTCGTTCGGAAGCCGAGGGCGACGCCCTCCTGGCACTCGTGACCCAGGGGTCGCTGCAGGCGGCGATCTTCCGCTCCGACGACCTCGACACCACGTTCGAGAAGGTCCGGGCGTCGGGCGCCGAAGTGCTCCAGGAGCCGGCGTCCCAGCCCTGGGGCGCGCGCGACTGCGCGTTCCGTGACCCCTCGGGGAACCTCGTTCGCATCGCGCAGGCCTGACGGACACACGTTGAGCGAGGTCACGGAGACCGGCGCCGAGCCGCGCGCGCGGCACGTCGCCGACCGCCACGACCTGATCCCCACCGCGCCCTCGTGCCGGGCTTCATGCCGACGCGGGCACGGTCCGAGGTCGACGCGCGCACCGGGTTGACGACGGCGATCGTCGTCGACGAGGAGCGGATCGGTCACGACCGTCAGATTGCACGCGGCGCGACGAGCAGACAAACGGCTCTGGCTACGATCCGATGGCTCCAGGGCCGGGGAGCGGCTTCGAAGCACTTGCCAAAGGGGTCGATGTGGCGCGTGGTCCGAACATCCTGCTGATCACCACGGACGAGGAGCGATTCAACGTCCCGCGTCCGGCCGGATTCTCCCTGCCGGCGAGGGAGCGGATCGCGGAGTCGGGGACGACCTTCACTCGGTACTACGCCGCGTCGACCCAGTGCAGCTCGTCGCGGTCGGTGATCTACACGGGTCGGCACCTGCCGATCACGCAGATCTACGACAACGACAACATGCCCTACGTCCGTCCCCTGGATCCCGGCTTGGGCACGCTCGGCACCATGCTGCGGTCGCACCGCTACTACTGCACCTACCAGGGGAAGTGGCACTTGTCGAACGCATATGTCGATCCCGCCAACCCGGTCTCGACGGTCGACGCGCTGGAACCGTACGGGTTCTCGGAGTGGAACGACTGGGGCGACATCGACGGTGGCGCGTGGGCGGGCCTGCGAGTCGACCCCGTGATCGCCGGCCAGGCGGTGAAGTGGCTGCGCGAGCGCGCGCCCGTCGTCGCGGCCGAGCAGCCGTGGTTCATGGCGGTGAACTTCGTCAACCCGCACGACATCATGAGCTTCGACTACGGGTCGCCGTCTCCAGTGCAGCTTCCGCTCGGGCTCGCGCACGCGGTGAAGATGAAGCCGCCGGCCGACGTCCCCGTCTACCGGCGATCGTGGGACCTCGACCTGCCCGACAACGCCAGCGACGACCTCGCCGGTGCGGCACCTGCCGTCCGCGAGTTCGCGGCCATGCTCGACACCGTCTTCGGACCCGTCACCTCGGACGAGCACTGGCGGGCCGGGCTCGACTTCTACCTGAACTGCCTGCGCGACGTCGATCGGAGCATCGAACTCGTCCTCGACGCGCTCGAAGCGTCCGGCGAGGGGGACCGCACGATCGTCGTCTTCACCGCTGATCACGGCGAGATGGCGGGGTCGCACCGGCTGCGGCAGAAGGCCAACCTCGTCTATGACGAGAATTTCCACGTCCCGCTCGTCGTCCACCACCCCGACGTGTCGGGCGGAGGCACGACCGACGCCTTGGCATCCGCGGTCGACCTCGCGCCCACGCTGCTGGCCTTTGCGGGGCTCGACGAGGCGGCGACGGCCACGAACTTCCCGGCCTTGCGCGGGAAGTCCCTCGTTCCCGCGCTCGCCGGTGAGCCGGTGCGCGACGGGGTGCTCACCGCCGTCGAGACCATCACCACCCTCGACGCGGGGTTCTGGACCGAGTTCAGCGACCCGAAGGCGCCCGAGCGGCTCGTGGCCGGCGAGCTGCGCCCCGACTGGCACAAGCGCGGCTTCCTGCGCGGCTACACGGACGAGCGGTACAGCTTCGGACGGTACTTCTCACCGCTCGAACCCAACCGACCCACCGATCTGACATCGCTCCTCGCCCACAACGACGTCGTCCTCTACGACCGTCGAGAAGATCCGGGGGAGGTCGTGAACCTCGCGGTCGACCCGTCGCGCCGGGACCTGGTCGCCGACTACAGCGCCAAGCTCGAACGCCTGATCAGCGCGGAGGTCGGCGACGACATGCGGATCTGGGTCCTCGAACGACCCCAGCTCCTCGGTTGGCCGACGTGGCGCGGTGACCGAGCCGCGTGACGAATCGCGTCAGGCGCCCGAGACCTGCTCCTGCAGCGCGCCGATGTCGGCGATCTCCCAGGCTTCTTCGACCTTCCCGTCGCGGAGGTGCGTGATCACCGCCTGATCGATCCGGAAGGTCCGTCCCGTGCCCGCTACTCCCCCGAAGTCCGCCGCCATCGTGCCGGTCACGACGACGCGGGCCATCTCGACATCTCCGTCGACGACGACCTCGTGCACCTCGTGACGGAGTCCGGGCACCGCCGCGAGGGCGTCTCTCCATACCGCCTTCTCGGCCTCGGCGCTCGTCGTGGAGAGTCCACCCGGCGCGTGAACGACGACGTCGGAGTGGAGCAGATCGTCGAACGCGTCGAGGTCGCCGGCGTCGCCGGCAGCCAGCCATCGGAAGACGACGGTCTCGGTGAGATCGACCACAACGGGAAGTGTCGCGCCGGTGCTGACGGGAGAAGAGTGGTGGCGCAGCGGCGCGTCTGAGAGGCTGGAACCGGGCGTTCGGCGCGAGCGGGGGACCAGGCGCTCACAGGAGGCGGGGCATGGGGTTCTGGGAACGGCAAGCCGAGAGGATGCCGGGGCGTGGGTTGGCCGCGTGACGGACGCGCTGCCCAGCTCGTGACCGCGCTCACGTCAAAGCGATGGATCAGCCCGCGAGCGGGTTGAGTGTCGGCTCGGCCACCTTGTGGAGGATGTGGCGGTCGGTGTGGTGGAACGGCTCGTCGCGGCCGAGCACCTGGAGCACCGTGTCCTCGTCATAGCCCCACGTGCCGTCGGAATTCACCGTGACCGTGATCGAGAACGACACCGTCGTGAATGCGTGCTCCAGGAAGGGGTTGGAGCAGATGCCGTAGGCCGTGTCGCCGCGCTCGGCCCGCAACGTGAAGGTGGTGGCATCCGCGGCGACCGGCCCCGAGGCGAGCGCGACTTGCGCGCGCGGGATCGCGATCGTCTGCGTCACCGTGCCCTCGACGGAGTTCCAGAGCCAGTAGCCCACCTGGTCGTGGAACGTCTCGACCTCACCCGGCTTGGTGATGTGCACGTGGTAGCGCAACCCGTAGAAGTACTGCGGCCCGTTCGTCTGGGGGTCGATGGGCTGGAGCTCGTAGCGCTCGACGTACGCGTCGGACTCCGTGCCCTCGACGACGGGGTGCACGTCGGTGCCCGTCGAGCCCTCGAAGATCCCCGCCATACCGGTGAGCGGGCCCAGGTTGGACAGCGTGTTCGGGTCGAGCTCGGGTTCGGTGAACACGTCCTCGGTCATGCGGGCAGGCTAGAGCGCGGGTGCCGGGAGTGCGCTCGGTCGGTTCGGTGTCAGTCGGATGCCTGGACGAGGCGGTCGCGTTCGAACCGGGACGGTTCCTGGGTGGCCAGCTCCCAGTAGACGTCGGCCAGGCGGTCCGGGTCGTAGGCCGTGCCGGCCTTGATCGGACCGCAGATCGTCACGACGCCGACGTGAATGGGCGTGCCTTCGAGCTCGCGCTCGAGGCTGAGCGCGAGGTTCAGTTGCGCCCCCTTCCCGATGCTCAGCGCGGCCGACATCGCCTCGGGCGATCTCGCCAGGCTGTTCACCGTGAACACGAGCACCCCGT
Source organism: Acidimicrobiia bacterium (assembly GCA_035623515.1). Classification (GTDB taxonomy): domain Bacteria; phylum Actinomycetota; class Acidimicrobiia; order IMCC26256; family DASPTH01; genus DASPTH01. The sequence continues at coordinate 685 of DASPTH010000229.1, read as the reverse complement.
GATCGGTTCCCTGCATCGTCCCGATCGCGGACTGTGCCGTGTTGAGCGCGCCGACGACGTGCACGTCGAACGCGAGGCGGAGCCCCTCGGGCGACAGCTCGAGAGCCGTCTCGGCTTGGTAGATCGACGCGTTGTAGACGACCACATCCGGCACGCCGAGGGCGTCGGTGATCGAGGCGAACGCCTGATCGACGAGGTCGCGGTCGGTGACATCGGCTCGGACGCCGTGGGTCGGCACCCCGAACTCCTCGAGCTCCGCCAACCCGGCGTCGATCACGTCCTGGCGCAAGGCCACGAGCGCCACCGGCCAGCCCTCCCGAGCGAACCGCCGCGCGAGGGCCGAGCCGAGCCCCGGACCCGTCCCGACGATCACGAGCGTCATGTCGGGTTCTCCAGCAGGTCGGCCGCGCGCGGCAGTTCCGATCGTGAGCGGTCGACCAGCAGCGGCGACGCCGACCTCGGCGCGATCGCGCCCGGTGGGGTGTCGGCGGGCGCCTCGAGCGCGTGGACGAGCGTCTCGACGAGCGCCTCGGGTTGGTCGTTCTGCAAGTAGTGGTTCGCGTCCGGGATGAAGTACAGCGAGTTCCGGCCCGGCTTCTTCATCATGAACTCGTTCCAGACGTAACTCACGACGCGAGGCGGCGACACCGTGTCGTAGACGCCCCAGATGAACGTCGTCGGAACG
>DASPTH010000213.1:0-34727 GCA_035623515.1 Acidimicrobiia bacterium | reverse complement strand
GTCGAGAACCTCCACCGCGACGACCTCAACCCACTCGAGGAGGCGGCGGCCTACCAGCAGCTCATCGAGGATTTCGGGCTCACCCACGAGGCGGTCGCGACTCAGGTGGGGAAGAGCCGGGCGGCGGTGACGAACTCGCTGCGTCTTCTCCAGCTCCCGCCGGCGATCCAGAAGCTCGTGCACGAGGGGCGCCTCGGCATGGGGCATGCGCGCGCGCTCCTCGCCAGCCCCGACCGCGCCTTCCAGGAGCAACTCGCGGAGCGCGCCGTGCGCGACGACCTCTCGGTGCGCGCGGTGGAGGAGGCAGTCCGCGAGCACGAGGGCCAACCCTCGACCCCGGCGGCGAGCACCGCCCCGGCCGCGCCCCGCACCCGGGCAGGCAAGCTCCGCCCGCCCGGCCTCCTCGAGCTCGAGGAGCTCCTCGGCGACCACCTCGAGACACGCGTGTCGATCACGATGGGCGCGTCGAGAGGGAAGGTTGTCGTCGAGTTCTCGACGCTCGAGGACCTCGAGCGCATCTACCGGCTGATGACCGACGGAGCGGCGCGCGGCGCAACCCTGTAGTTGCGCGCGCAATCAGTCGAGGTCGGCCGGCTCCTCCACCCCCCGCCGCATCCCGCGCACGATCGCGCGCGCGACGTCGGCGCTCGAGGTGACGAGCCGGCGGGTCGCGGCCACGTCGTCGCGCGCGACCGGTTCGCAGAGCACCGCGGCCATCCGCGTCTCCCGGAGTGCAGTGTGCGTACGGCCGCACACCAGGGGCTCGAGCCCGAGCACCGGCGCGAGCTCGGTGGCGATGGCCGTCGCGACGCGAAAACCCGCCTCCGAACGGAAGCGGCCGGAGGCGTAGTAGCTGCAGCGGCACGCCGGCTCGTCACCCGGGCGTAGGCCCAGGAAGAGGTCGGCCTCGTACCGGTTGGCGGAGGCGGCGAGCGACGAGTCGTCGTTCCCCGACACGTCGAGCACCGCGAGCGCGCCCGCCTCGAGCACGCCGCGTCGCACCCGGTCGGCGAGCGCGTCGAGGCCCGGGACCGCGGCGAGGAAGATCCGACGTCCGGCGATGCGGTGCGGGCCCCGCCGGAGCGCCTCGCGCTCGCGGACCGCGGCCACGGATCCCTCGGCGAGGGTGCCGGCCCGAGGCGCGCTGAGGCGGAAGAGCGCGTCGAGGGTGTCGGTGCCGAGGATGCCGTCGGTGCCGAGCCCGACGTTGCGCTGGAACTCCGTGAGGGCGCGGGAGGTGTTCGGTCCGAAGATGCCGTCTTCCTTGCCCGCGTCGAACCCGAGCATGTTGAGGCCGCGCTGGAGCTCGATGACGTCGTCGCCCGTGAGCATCGGGCGGCGCAGGTACAGCATGCGGTCGCCGAGACGGAAACCGCTCTCGACCAGCGCGGTCCACGTCTCGCGCCCGCAGATGCCGTCGACCCGGAGCGCCCGGCCGTCCTGGAAGGCGCGGACCGCGCCCTCGGTGCCGGGCCCGAACCGGCCCGACTCGTCGGTGGGGATCGCGAAGCCGAGCGCGACGAGACGGCGCTGGAGGTCCCGGACCGCTTCGCCGCTACTGCCCAGTCCGAGCACCGCCGGTCCCGTGCCCGGGCGGCGAGGCGGGGAGCTCAAGCGATGAACTCGGCCAGATCCTGCAGGAGCGCGCCCTTGCCCTTCGCACCGACGATGCGCTTGGCGGGCTGGCCGTCCTTGAAGACGAGGAGCGTGGGGATGCTCATCACTTCGAATCGCCGCGCGATGTCGGGATTGTCGTCGACGTTCAGCTTGGCGACGGTGAGCTTGCCGCGCTGCTCACCGGCGATCTCGGCGAGGGTGGGAGCGACCATCTTGCAGGGGCCGCACCACTCCGCCCAGAAGTCGACGAGGACCGGTGTGTCGGCTGCGCCGACCGTCTCGTCGAAGGTCGACTCGGAGAGGATGACGATGTCGTCGGCCACGAAAGAATCCTTTCCCTTCGGTCGGTCGAGTGTACCGACCACCGGGCGGGCACAACGGCTCGGCGGGACCGGGCATTCCCCCGTGTCGCGCGGCCTCAGCCGCGCGCGTGCGCCTGTTCGGCCAGCCAACGCTCGGCTTCGATCGCCGCCATGCACCCGCTGCCCGCCGCGGTGATCGCCTGCCGGAAGACGTGGTCTTGTACGTCACCACACGCGAACACGCCGTCGACCGACGCGCGCGTCGAGTCGGCCGCCGTGATGATGTAACCGTTCTCGTCGAGCTCGAGCTGGTTGCGGAACAAGGCGGTGTTCGGATCGTGTCCGATCGCGACGAACAGGCCCTCGACCGCGAGCTCCGACTCGGCACCGGTGACCGTGTCGCGCAAACGCACCGCTTCGACCGAACCATTGCCGACGACGTCGTCGACGACCGCGTTCCACGCGAAGTCGATCTTGGGATTCGCGAACGCGCGCTCCTGCATGATCTTCGACGCGCGCAGCTCGTCGCGTCGGTGGACGATCGTGACCTTCGTCGCGAACTTCGTGAGGAACAGTGCCTCCTCGACGGCAGAGTCACCGCCGCCGACGACCGCGATGGGCTTCTCGCGGAAGAAGAACCCGTCGCACGTCGCGCAGGTGGAGACGCCATGGCCGAGCAGACGCTGCTCGTTCGGGAGACCGAGCATGCGTGCGGTCGCGCCGGTGCTCACGATCACCGATCGGGAGCGAAGCTCGCGTTCTCCCACCCACGCGCGGAATGGAGCTTCGGTGAGGTCGACACGATCGGCGTCGGCGGTGACGAACTCCGCGCCGAACCGTTCGGCTTGCTCGCGGAACTTCATCATGAGCTCGGGCCCGAGGATGCCGTCGGGAAAGCCGGGATAGTTCTCGACATCGGTGGTGAGCATGAGTTGGCCCCCCGCGCCGATGCCCTCGATCACGACCGGCGACAGGTTGGCGCGGCCGGCGTAGACCGCGGCGGTGAGGCCGGCAGGCCCCGAGCCGACGATGATCAGTTCGCGAAGAGCCGTGTCGCGGAGATCAGGCATCCGTGTCCTTCGGGGTGCTGGCGCGCAGTCCCCAACAGAACGCCCCGGCGATCACGAAGATTCCGCCGAGGATGAGGTAGGAGAGCCACACCTCGCCGGTCACCACCACGAGCACCCGGAAGAGCGCGATCACGAGCATGAGCACCGCGACCATCACGAAGAACCCGACGAGGAGCCCGAACACGATCGCTCGGGACGCGCGTTGCGCAGGAACGACCGTCTTGTCGCGCACCAGGCCCACGGCTTGCTCGAGCGCGTCGACCGCGTCGGTGGTCCAGTCGGACACTCGCTGCTCCCTTGCTCGACCCGAGGTGGCCGAGCGTACCCGGAAAGCATCGACGACTAATTGAGCGATCGCACCTCGCACGGATGGGCGAGGACGGCGTCGAGTGAGCGGCTGCCGTCGGGACGTTGGGTCTCGGCGACGATCGCGTCGCGGCTGCCGAAGTGCGCAGTGCCGACCGCCACGATCGTGCCGCCGGGCAGCGACGCGGCGCAGGTGGAGTCGCGGAGCCGACCGGCGAGCGCGGAGGCATCGGTGGAGGTGGCGGCGGTCGCCGAGTTCTGCGCGGTGAGCGCCCGGGCGCGGTCGAGGTTGGCCTGGTCGCGCAAGTCACCGAGGTCGCCGAGATCGCGCGGGCTCGCCGCCGAGAAGCTGCTGCCGGCCTCCGCGGGCACGGTCGTGGTCGGGCTGTCCGGCTTCGACGCACCGTTGAGCGGCGGCGCCGCCGGCGGGCGCGGCACCCGCGCCGCGGTGGGCCGAGAACTGTCGCCACCGCGCAACGCCAGATAGGTGATGCCGCCGGCAACGACCGCGGCGACCAGCGCGGCGGCGACGACGAGGCGGGCGGTGCGGTGCGCAGGGGGCGCCGACGCGCTGAGCGCGTTGCTCACCAACCGGCGGCGGCTGAGGTCGTCGAGCGGCTCCACGTCGAGCAGACCGGCCAGCCGCTCGTCCCGAGCGTCGTCGTCAGCCATCGCTTCTCCGACGTCCGCTGGGAGCCTCCGGGTTCCCGAGGGAATCGGCGAGCGCGGCGCGCCCGCGTGCGATGCGGGACCGCACCGTCCCCGGAGGGATGCCGAGCACCTCGGCGATCACTGCGTAATCGAGATCGCACAGGTCGCGCAGCACGACCGCCACGCGAAAGTCGGTCGGGAGGCTCCGGAGCGCGGCGTCGATGTCGACCCGATCTCCCACCTCGACGTCGACGGGCGGGCCGGGCGCCGCCCGTTCGACGGTGGTGACGTCGACGGGATCGGGACGCCGCTTCCGCCGACGTAATTCGTCGAGCGCGGCGTTGGTCGCCACTCGGTACAGCCAGGTGGTGAACGCGGCCCGCCCGTCGAAGCGCGTGATGCCGCGCGCGATGGCGATCAGCGCCTCTTGGGTCGCGTCGAGCGCGTCGTCGGGGTGGGCGACCACCCGGCGGCACAGGGCGTGGACGCGATCGGCGTGCCGATCGAGGAGCATCTCGAGCGCGCGTCGGTCACCGCGCGCGGCGCGCTCGGCGAGCTCGGCATCGTCGTCACGCAAGCGACACCTCGGGGGGAACACGGACGCGCGCGCTCGACGGCGTCGTCGATGTCGGCGTGTGGTTGCTGCTCGTGTTGTCGCGCACGACCAGGACGGCCGCCACTGCTCCCGCGATCGCGAGCAGGAACACGATCACGACCCAGATCCACGTACCCGTGTTCCGCCGCCGCCGGGCTCTCGGCCGCGGCGCCGGGGTGGGCCGCGGCGCCGGGCGGGGCGCCGGCCGGGGCGTGGGCCGCGCGGCTGGCGCGTCGAGGCGCACGGCGGCGAGTGCCGTTCGCACGTCGGCGGCGCTCACGAATCGGCGCGTGATGTCACGAGCCAGGCACTTGTGGACCACGTCGTCGAGTGCGGGCGGCGCGTCGGGGCGGCGCAGCCGGACCGGGGGTGCGGTCGTCGTGAGTCGCGCCGCCGCGGTGGCGATGTCGGTGTCGCCGCGGAACGGCGGCTTCCCGCACAACATCTCGTAGAGCAGCAGTCCGAGCGCGTACACGTCGGTCCGGGCATCGGCGGGCCGGCCGGTCACCTGCTCGGGCGCGAGGTAGCGGGCGGTTCCCATCACCATGCCGGTCCGAGTGAGATCGCCGGAGTCGTTGGCCTTCGCGATCCCGAAGTCGGTGACCTTCACCGGGCCCGACGGCGGCACGAGCACGTTGGGCGGCTTCACGTCGCGGTGGACGAGACCGACGCGATGCGCGGCGTCGAGCGCGTCGGCGACCTGCATCCCGATGCGGACGGCGTCGCGCACGGCGAGGGTGCCCCGCTCGTCGAGCAGGTTCCGGACGGTCGGACCGTCGACGAGCTCCATGACGATGTATGCGGTGTCGTCCTCGTCGCCGGTGTCGTAGATCGCGACGATGTTCGGGTGGCTGAGCCTCGCCGCCGCGATCGCCTCGTGCCGGAAGCGGGCGCGCGTGGCGTCGTCGGCCGCGAGGTCGGCGCGCAGGATCTTGATCGCGACGCGGCGTGAGAGCACCGGGTCGTCGGCGACCCACACCGTTCCCATCCCGCCGCGCGCGAGCGGTTGGACGAGGTGGTAACGCCCACCGAGGACTGCGCCGGGAGTGGTCAGAGCACCACCTGGAAGCTCACGCCGATCACTCGTGGCCCCGCGTGCGTGCCGATGACCGGTCCGACGATTCCGGTGATGATCTCGTCACGCGGGAAGATCGGATCGAGCAGCTCGAGCAGCTCCTCGAGGTCGGGCGCGTTTCCGTGGAGCACGGCGAGGTGTTCCATCTTCGTCTCGGCGGCCTTGTTGGCAAGTTCCTTGAGGGCCTTCGACCGCGTGCGCACCTTGCCCGACTCCTCGACGATCCCGTCGCGGATCTCGACGATCGGCTTGATCGCGAGGACGGAACCGAGCAGCGCGCGTGCGTTGCCGATGCGGCCGCTCTTGCGGATGTGTTCGAGGGTGTCGAGGGTCGCGTAGAGCTTCGTGCGGTCGCGGCGGTCGACGACTTCGGCCACGATCGACTCGAGCGAGTCGCCGTCGGCGGCACGGCGCGCCGCGGTGAGACAGAGATTGCCCTGGCCCATCGAGACGCTCTGGGAGTCGATCACCTGCACCGGGCACTCGGCGGCGACGGCCGCGGCGGCCACTTGCGCCGACTGCATCGTGCCCGACAGGTGCGACGACAGGTTGATGCAGACGACGCCGGTCGCGCCCCGCGCCATGAGGTCGCGGAACCGCTGCTCGAAGGCGCCCGGCGCCGGCGCGGCCGTCTCGGGCAGCCCGTCGAAGCCCTCGACCTTCTCCCAGAACTCCGCAGTGCTGAGCTCGACCTGGTCGACGAACTCCGCGGTCCCGAACCGGATGGTGAGGGGGACGATCTCGATGCCGAGCGCGTCGACGAGATGCGGAGGCAGGTCGCAGGCGCTGTCGGTGACGACACGGATTCCCATGGGCGAATCGTTACACGCGCGCGCGCCGCGGGAGCAGCGCACCGAGGAGGCGTAGCTCGTCGACGCGGAACAGCACGAGCAGCCCGAGGTACACGCCCGCCCCTGCAGCCAGGCCCACGACGCTCGCGAGCAGGGCCTCACCGGTGCTGGACCAGCCGATCGCCTGGGTGATCCCCCAGGTGACCGCGGTGACCACGAGCGCGGCGACGACCACGCGGACGACCGTCGAGGCCAGGCGGCGGCCGTCGATACCTCGGAGGTCGTGGTGGAGCACGACGAACGCGAGGGCCGCGGCCACGAAGTAGGCGAGCGAGAACGCGAGCGCGAGGCCGGGAATGCCGAGCCACGCGTAGAGCGGAAAGGCAAGCGCGATGTTGACGGCGTTCTCCACGCAGTTGATCCAGAACGGCGTGAACGTGTTCAACCGCGAGGTGAACGCGCGCAGCGTGAACAAATAGAGCGAGAACGGGAGGAGGCCGACCGCGAACCCAGCGAGCGTGTCGGCGACTTTGATCGCGTCGCCCGCGGAGAACGCGCCGCGCTGCAGCAACGCGACGACGAGCGGCCGCGCGAGCCCGAGGTACAGCGCGGCAGCCGGCGCGATGACGACCGCAGTGAGACGGAGGCCGCGTGACAGCTGTTCGCGGAGCGCGTCGAGGTTGCTGCGGGAAGCCGCGCTCGCGAGCTCGGGTGCGAACGTCGTCGCCAGCGACACTGCGAGGAGACCGTGCGGGAGCTGGAAGAACGCGTACGCGCTCACGTAGACGAACGGTCCGCCGGGCGTGCCGTTGCCGAGCACGGTGACGACGAAGAGCGCGATCTGGTTCGCCACGACGTATCCGACGGTCCAACCCGACACGCGGACGAGCGTGACCACCGCCGGATGGCGGAGGGCCGGGAGATAGCGGAGGTGCACGTGTGCCCGTGCGAGCGCGGGGAGCAGCGCGAGCGCCATCACGACGATCCCGGCCGTGGTGCCGAGTCCCATGAGCAGGAGGAGACCGTTGTCGTCGAGCACCCGGTGGACCGTAAGGGGGCCGCTGGTGATGCGCGCCAGCATGAGGAACGCCGCGATGACGACGATGTTGTTGAGGGCGGGCGCGAACGCCGCCGCCGCGAACCGGCGCCGCGCGTTCAGCATCGCGGTGGCAAGCGTCGCGATCCCGTAGAACAACATCTGCGGCATGAAGAGGCGGAGCAGCTTGGTTGCCAGCTCCTGCTGCGCCGCGAGGTCGGGGCCGTGGACACGCAGGGTGTAGAGGTCGACGATCCACGGTGCGATCAGCACGCCGACAGCAGTGAGCGCGACGAGGGCGAGGATCGACACGGTGAAGACGGCGGACGCGGCATCGTCGTCGTGGGTCTCGAAGTGCCGCACGAAGAGGGGGACCAGTGTCGCGGTGAGCACGCCCCCGAGCAGGAGTTCGTAGACGATGTTCGGTGTCTCGTTCGCGTAGCTGTACGTGCCGGCGAGCGCGGTCACGCCGAGCGCGTACGCGATCGCGGCGATGCGCACGAAGCCGGTGAGTCGCGACAGCGCGGTCCCGATCGCGACGACGCCGCTGGACCGCACCACGGTCGAGGTGTCGGCCGACTCGAACCGCCGTGCGTCGAAGGCGGGCGTGTCGAACTGGGGCGAGTCGAATTGCGGCGTGTCGAGCTGCGGGTCGTCGCGGCGCGGAGTGTCGTTCACGCCGGGACGCGACGGTTCGCCGCTCGGGCGCGACGCCGACGGCGGATGTCCCATCCCCACCAGAGGGCGAGGAACACGAGCGCGCCGACGGTGAGGAACACCCCCACGCCGCTCACGAACGACGACCGCACGGTGACCTGTGACGTCTGGATCGGGAGGCCGCCGGCGGTGGTCACCGTCATCACCATGGGGTAGGAGCCGGAGCTGCGGGTCTCGACCGCGATGCGGAGCGTGAGGTTCTTCCCCGGCGTCAGCGTCGCGTCGCGGTCGGCCCCCTCGGGGAACAGCAGCTTGGTGCTCTGGAGCGCGACGTGGATCCTGACCGGTCGGTCGGCGTCGTTGCGGAACGTGAGGGGCACCTGGGCCCGGCTCGAGGTGAGGGTGACCGTCGACTGGAGAGGAACCTGGATCCGCGACAAGAAGTCGCGCCCCGATTGGCCGATCGCCTGCAGGAGACCACGGGCCACCTGTCGCCCGGCCGGACCCTGCCAATCCGACGTCAACACGGTGAGCATCGAGCGGTCGGCGCGTTCGACCCGGGGATCGGCGGTCCCGAAGAGCGCGGCGATCCCGTCGCGGTCCTTCGCCGCCTGGTAGTAGTCGCCGAGGGTCACCGGCGGCTTGCGGATGGGGACCGGCGCGAGCGTGCGGACAACCGGAGGCTCACCGGCCTGTTCGTCGGCCGTGGCCCGCGGGGTGTCGTCGAACATCGTGTCGGCGGTCACGGGCCGCAGCAGCGGGTTGCCGCGGAGTCCGGCGAGCACGGCTTGCACGAACTGGTCCGACGGCACCCAGTCGGGCGGGTTGGCGAACGCCACGCCGCGCGCGACGCTCGGCAGCTCGCCGGCGATGACCGCGAGCAGCGAGAGGAGATGTGCGGCCCGGAGCGCCGGTGGGTCGTCACCCTGGAGGAACCGCTCGAGGTCGTCGTCGGTGGGGAGCACCGCGGCCGCGTCGTTCACGTCGTTGGGGTTGCGGGAGATGAGCTGGGGTCCGGTCGGGGGGAGCTTGCCGTTGAACGGCTGGAGCGCGCTGTCCTCCACGACGAGCTGGCTGCGCGACGCCGCGCGCAGGGCGTCGAGGGCGTCGCCGTTCAGCGGCCCCGGCATCGCGGTGCTCGGGTCGAGGTGGGTCGCGAAGAAGCCCTCCAGCGCCTGCGTCCCGCGCTGGAGCTCGGGGGGGAGCACGCCCGCCAGCCCGCCGCTGAACATCGACGGGAGGTCGAGCGGCACGTAGGGACCCGCCAACACCTGATCGCGGGGTACCGCCGTCCGGAGAGCCGCCACTCCCGTGCCGAGGCCGATCGGGTCCGTCTGCGCGAGGGTCGACCACGACTCGAGGGTTTCGGGACTCGGCGCGAGCGTCAGCGGGACGTCGGTGTCGGCAGCGATCAACGCCGCCTGGCGGCCGAGGCGACCGTCGGTCGCGAACTCGCCCACCACCGCGGGGTTGGCGTTGCCGTCGACGCCGAAGGTGGGCTCGGCGACGAGCGGCCACACCCAGGTCACCTCCAAGGGGAGCGCGGTGCTGGTGGTGTCGGCCACCACGAGGTGCGTCACGAATCCGCTGACCACGTCGCTCCCGTTGCGGAGCTGCACCTCGACCGGATACACGCCGACCCGGGTGAGGTTCAGGCCGTGGAGATCGAGCGTCACCGTGCGGAGACCGAAGCCGTCGGGCGGGTAGGCGTCGAGCGCGGGTTGGAGGAACGTCAGGGTCGGGCCGAAGCTCGGGTTGTCGCCGGTGATCGTGGCGTCGAACGCGCTGCGCGAGATCACACGGTCGTGCACCGTGATCGCGAGCCGGAGCCCGTCGACCGCCCCGGTGGTGTGGAGCCGCATGGTGAAGGTGCCGCCGGGAGCCGCCCACGCGTCCTGTTGCGCGAGGACGAGCGTCGGAGGCGGGTTCGCGCTCTGGGCGGCCGCCGGTGGGACCGCGAGCATGGTGGCCGCCACGACTGCCGCGGCCACCACGGCGGCCGCCGTCCTCGTGCTCACAGCGCGCGTCCCATGACCGCGAGCCCCGAGGGCAGCGCGCGGAACCCGAACGACTCGTAGAGCGCGAAGGCGGCGTCGTTCCCGATCTGAGTGTTCACGTAGGCGCGCACCGTGCCGTGCCGCCAGAGCCAGTGCATCGCGTCGGCGACCAGCGCGCGCCCGAAGCCGTGACGCTGGGCATCGGGATGCACGGCGACTCTCTGCAGGTAACCCTGATCGGTGGCGCGGCCGGTGATCGCGTACCCGGTGATGTCGTGCGCCCGCGTGACGCGGAACTGGCGGGAAGGCGTGGCGTCGAGCGCGTCGCGCAGACCGCCGGGCCCGAGCCTCCAGAACGGGGCGAACGCGGCGTTGTCGAGCGCCAGCACCGGTGGCCGGTCGCGCCGGGCCGCCCGGGTGATGGGGAGACGGGGTGTCTCCGGCTCCTGGCGCGTGTCGCAGGCGAGCAGGTGCAGCCGTTCGCGCACCGTGAAGCTCGCCTCCACGAACGGTTCCTCCTCGGCCGGACCGAGCGCGCTGGTGAGGACCTCCTCGTAGCCCGCGTCCCGCGCGCGCCGCACGCAGTCGAGGACCGCGTCGCCGGTGAGCGGTGTGTCGGGTGCCACGACGAGGTGGGCGACGCGGCCTCCGCCGCGCCATGGCCCGAGACGGGCCCACGCGTTCCCGAAGCGCAGGGTCTGGTGTCTCACGGGCACAAGCCAGGCTAACCGGAGGCTTGCCTTCAGCCGACGCGTCGACCGGTCGATACCCGCGGGGACATGCTGGACCTCGACCGCCTTCTCCGCTTCGCTGTCGACCAGGGCGCGTCGGACGTGCACGTCAAGGTCGGCGCGCGCCCGCGCCTCCGGATCGACGGACGGCTCCGCGAAGCACCCTTCGACACGGTCGAGCCGGCCGACTCCGACGCGTGCGCGACGGCCGTCATGCCCGAGGCGCGCGCGACCGAGTTCCGGTCCACGAGCGAAGCGGAGTTCATGTACGCGATCGCGGGACTCGGACGGTTCCGCGTGAGCGCGTTCCGTCAGCGTGGGTGGGTCGGGCTCGTGCTCCGGCGGGTCCTCCCGGGCATCCCGAACTTCGAGGCGCTGTCGCTACCGGACGCGGTGTCGACGTTGAGCGAGCTGCCGCGCGGCCTGGTCCTCGTGACCGGCTTGGCGGGCTCGGGCAAGACCGCGACGCTCGCGGCGATCGTGGATCACGTGAACAGCACGCGGGACTGCCACGTCGTCACCATCGAGGACCCGGTCGAGGTGCTCCACGCCGACAAGCGGGCGTTGGTGGACCAGCGCGAGGTGGGCTCCGACACGCCGAGCGCGCAGGCGGCACTCGTCCGCGCGCTCCGCCAGGACCCCGACGTGATCATGGTGAGCCAGCTCCGGGACGCCGCCAGCGCGTGGGCCGCCCTGCAAGCCGCGGAAACGGGGCACCTCGTGCTCTCGAGCATGCCCACCACGAGCGCGGTCGACACCATCGAGCGGCTCGTCGACCTGTTCCAGCCACACCAGCAGCGCCAGACCCGCACGTCGCTCGCGTCGGCCCTGCGCGGCATCGTGTCGCAGCGGCTCCTCCCCCGAGCCGGCGGCCGCGGCCGGGTGCCCGCGGTCGAGGTGCTCGTCGTGAACTCACGGGTCGCGGAACGCATCCGCGAGCCGGACCGCCTCGGCGAGCTCGCGCGGGAGATGATCGACGGGGACCTCTACGGCATGCAGACGTTCGACCAGAGCCTCGTGTTCCTGTACCGGAGCGGCCTCGTGACGCGAGCCGACGCGCTCGCGCAGGCCGAGGCGCCGAGCGAGCTGCGCTTCGAGCTGGATCGCGCCGACTTCGAGCGCGGCGAGCCTCCTCGCGCCGACGTCGCGGCGGCGCCGGAGCCCGCCGGCCCCCGCGCGGTGCACGAACCCGGCGATCCGCTGCCGCAACGCGTACGCGCGGTGTGACGCGCCTGCGCGCGCTCAGCGGTCGCGAACGGCCGCGAACGCGCGTGAGAGCAGTGGCGTGCGCGCGTCGAGCAGGTGGTCGAGGATCTCGGACTCCTCGTCGCTCGTGCGGAAGGGTGGGTCGGTCAGGGGCAGGGCGTCGGCCGGTGCGGCTTCGACCGCCCGGGCCGAGCGGGCGTGACGGGGCCGTCCGGTCGTCGACGGCGCCGCAGGGCGGTCGTCCCAGAGCCGTGGCGCGCGCGTCCGCCGGTCCTGGAGGTGCCACCCGCGCGGCGGCGTGAGGGCGTCGGCGTGGCGAGCGCACAGCACTCCCGCGCCGAGGCCGAGCCCGGGGTCGAGCGGATCGAGCCACACGAGCGCGGCGCGCCCGTCGAAGCAGAACGAGGCGACCGCGAACTCCCCGCAGCCGACTCGTGAGCACCGCATGGGGTGACCGTAGCGGAGCGAATCGGGCCCCCGGCGGCACCACGAGCGGGAAGAATGGCGACGATGACGAACGTCCCCGAGCGCCTGCAGCCGTTGCTCGCGCCGGACTCTCCGGTGCAGGAGCTCGCGCGCCTGCTCGTCGGCGCCGGTCACCAGTGCCTGCTCGTGGGCGGCACGGTGCGCGACGCGTTGCTCGACCGGCTCCGGGACGACGCCGACGTCGACTTCGCGACGAGCGCCCGGCCGGACGAGGTGGAGGCGATCGTGCGCCCGTGGGCCGACCACGTGTGGGTGCAGGGCAAGCGGTTCGGCACCATCGGGTGCGTCCGCGCCGGCGTTCCGATGGAGATCACCACCTTTCGCGCCGAGGTGTACCGGTCCGACAGCCGGAAGCCCGAGGTCGAGTACGCCGACGACGTCGTCACCGATCTCTCGCGCCGCGACTTCACCGTCAACGCGATGGCGCTCCGCCTACCGGAGCCCGAGCTCGTGGATCCCTACGGTGGTGCCGCCGACCTCGCGGCGCGCCGGTTGCGCACGCCGCTGGCGCCGGAGGTGTCGTTCCTCGACGATCCACTGCGCATGCTGCGCGCCGCCCGGTTCATGGCCGCGCTCGACTTCGTGCCCGACCCCGAGGTCCGGCGCGCGGTCGAGGAGCTCCGGGGGCGCCTCGAGATCGTGAGCGCGGAGCGCATCCGCGACGAGCTCTCGAAGCTCCTCCGTGCGCCCGACCCGAGCGCCGGGCTGTGGTTCCTCGTCGAGACGGGCCTGTCCGACGAGTTCCTGCCGGAGCTGCGCGCCATGCGCCTCGAACAGGACCCCGTGCACACCCACAAGGACGTGCTCGCGCACACGATCGCGGTGGTGCGCAACACCCGCCCCGAGCTCGTGGTGCGCCTCGCCGCGTTGTTCCACGACGTCGGCAAGCCCAAGACGCGGTCGTTCGCCGACGGCTCCGTGAGCTTCCACCACCACGAGGTCGTCGGCGCCCGCATGACCGAGGAGCGGCTCCGGGCGCTCAAGTACCCGAGCGACGTCGTCGACGACGTCACCCAGCTCGTCTACCTCCACCTGCGGATCCACACGTACGCGATGGGGTGGACGGACAAGGCGGTGCGCCGCTACGTGCGCGACGCGGGCCACCTGCTCGACGAGCTCAACCATCTGCAGCGCTGCGACTGCACCACCCGCAACCGGAACCGGGCGCGCGCGCTGGCCCGCCGCATGGACGAGCTCGAGGAGCGCATCGCCGCCCTCCGCGAGCAGGAGGAGCTCGATGCCATCCGCCCGCCGCTCGACGGCCGTCAGGTGATGGCGTACCTGGGGATCCCCCCCGGGCCGCTCGTGGGCGAGGCGCTCGACCACCTCCTCGAGCTGCGCCTCGACCTCGGGCCGATCGCGGAGGACGCCGCGTACACGCACCTCGCGGAGTGGGCGCGCGAGCGCGGCATCGGGGTCGGTTGACCGGCGCCCGAGGGTGACCGACACCACGCGTGCCGACATCGAGCGCTACACGGCGACGTTCACCGGCCGCGCGCGCGACGACGTGCTCCCCTACTGGCGTCGCACCACGGCCGACCGGCGGTACGGCGGCTACCGCGTGCGGGACTTCGGGAGCGAACGCTTCGCGCGCGTGCACCGGTGGCGCGCACGGCAGCACGCGCACAAGCAGGCCATGGCGCAGGTCCGGTTGGTGTGGACGTTCTCCCACGCGACTCGCACCGGCCTCACCGACGGCTCGGGTGCCGAGCTCGATGCCGCCGGTCGCGGGTGCCGCTTCCTCGTCGACCACTTCTGGGACGACCAGTTCGGCGGCTGGCGCTGGGAGACGGAGCGCAGCGGCGCGCCATTCGACGAGCGCAAGAATCTCTACGCGCAGGTCTCGGCGATCTTCGCGTTGGTGGAGTACGCGCGCGCCGCGGAGGACGCGGCATGGTTGCAGAGAGCGCTCGACACGTATCACGTGATCGAGGCGCACCTGCACGACGACGAGTTCGGGGGTTGGGACGAGAACCGCTCACGCGACTGGGGCCCGATCGAGGCCGCCGACCGCCCGATGGTCGAACCGATCGGGGTCAAGAGCGCCAACCTCACCCTGCACGTGATGGAGTCGTACGCGGAGTTGGCCGAGGCCACCGGCGACGTTCGGGTCGGTGCGTCGCTGGAAGAGGCGATCGACGTGCTCCGCCGGTACTTCGTGCCCGACGACCCGGCGGGGTGGTGCATGTTCCGGCACCCCGACTGGGGGCCGGTCGACCACGAGGAGGGCAACATCGTGTCGTACGGTCACGTGGTCGAGTCCGCGTGGCTCCTGCTCCGCGCCGAGCACGTCGCCGGCCGCGAACCGTCGTGGGACAGCTTCTTCTCGCTGGTGGACCACGTGCTCTCGTCCGGCTACGACCACCGGCGCGGTGGTCTGTTCACGGGCGGACCACCGACCGGCGAGGCGACGCAACGGCAGAAGGTCTGGTGGTGCCAGGCGGAGCTCGTCGCCGCGCTGGTGGACGCCGCCGCGTGCCGTCCCGGGAGCGGATACGAACGCCCGCTCCGCGACACGCTCGCGTTCGTGGACGCTCACGTCGCCGACCCGATGGACGGCGTGTGGTTCGAGGCCGTCGCCGAGGACGGCGCCGTCGTGACGCGAACCAAGGCGCACGACTGGCAGTCGAGCTACCACGACGTGCGCACCATCGCGAAGCTCGCGGCCGCCTATCGGTGACGGGCTACGCGGCGACCCCGAGGATGCGGCGCGCGTTGCCGCCGAGGATCGCGGCCTTCTCGGCGTCGCCGAGCGACGACTCGACGATCTGCGGCAGGAGGTGGCTGATGCGTCGTCCGACCGGGTACGAGTAGAGGTCGGTGCCGAACACCACCCGTTCGGCCCCGAATTGTTTCGCGAAGTCCTCGATGAAATCGAAGTTGTAGCTGAGACTCGTGTCGAACACGATGTTCGGTGCGATCTCGGCAACGTGGAAGCACTGACGCGTGGCCTCGAAACCCGAGAACGGATCGAGGGCGATGATGGTGAGGTCGGGGACGCGGCGCGCGACCGACGCGAGCTTCCACAGCGACTCCTCGGGGGTGTCGTCCATCGCGTGGAGCAGCGGCACGAGCCCGACCTCGCCCATGCGCTCGAGGTACCGCACGATCCACTGGCTGTCGAGCGAGACGCCCTGGAAACGGGTGTGGAAGCTGAGGGCGGCGAGACCGAGGTCGCGCCGCGCCCGGTCGATCTCGACGAGCGCGTGCGCGCCGTCGCGCGGCTCCACGATGCCGCACGCGGCGGGGAAGCGGTCGGGTGTGTCGTCCCGGTAGGCCGCGATCTCGTCGTTCACGCGGCGGGTGTCGGCGATGCCATCGGGCCGGAGGTAGCCGTGGCCGGGGATCACGAGGGCCTGCCGCACGCCGCCCTCGTCCATGATGCGCAGCCGGTCCGCCAGCTCGACGCGCGCGAAGTCGGCGGGGTCGGTTGCCGATCCGGTGTCGTCGAGGTCGCCGCCGAGCGCGTCGAACGCGCGCCCGACGTGGTGGTGCACGTCGAACACGTCGAAGGCGGTCATGCCAGCTCGGGCCACACGCGGAGCGCGGTACCGCCGAGCACGAGATCGCGGTCGCGGGCGGCAAGGTCGGCGCATGCCGTCTCGGCGAGCGCGACGAGCGCCCCGTACGGACGGTCGTGTGTCTGCGGGAAGTCGGAGCCCCATACGAGTCGGTCGGCGCCGAACTCCGCGACGAGGCGGTGTACCAGCTCGCCCGGATCGGGCGCGGCCTGCAATGCGTGGGACGTGACCTTGCCGTACAAGCGTGGATGTCGCGCGAGTTCGAAGAGCGCTCGGGTGTCGTCGGGGTCGGCGGCGTCGACGAACGCGAGATGGTCGAGGAGCACGACCTGTTCGGGGAACCGCGCCAGCATCGCGCCGAGGCGAGAAAGGTGCTCGGGCAGGCACGCCACGACGACGCGCAGCCCGAGAGCAGCGGACGCCTCCCAGACGGCGAACGTCGCCGGCGCGTCGAGCCAGGTGGGCTGAGGCCGGTCGGCGGGGCCGATCGAGAACAGCCGCACGCCGGTGGCGCCCGCCTGCGCGAGCGCGCGGAGCTCGTCCGTCGCGCCGGGCGCTTCGGGGTCGACGATGACGACGCTCCTGAAGCGGCCCGGCGACACGGCAGCCGCGTCGACCACGTACGAGTTGTCGTAGGTGTAGGCGCCGAACGCCTGCACCAGCACGGCGGCTCCGACGCCGGCGCCCTCCATCAGCAGGGTCAGCTCCTCCGCGGTGCACGGTGACTCGCGGTACCAGTTCGAGCCGACGCCCGACGGGCGGAGCGGGTAGCGCACCTCGTCTCGCGCGATCACGTGGGTGTGCGTGTCCACGATCATCGCGTCAGGTGGTCACGCGCACGTCGATCCCGTACAGCGCCGACGCGTTGTTCGAGAACACGCGATGCTTCTCCTCGGTGGTGAGGTCGTCGCGTTCGGCGAGCACGCGCACGGACTCGGGAAAGATGCAGTCCCAGTGGCAGTAGTCCGACGCGTAGCAGACCACGGTCGGGCTCAGGCTGCGCAGCACGTACGGGACCATGCGCTCGTCGGGCTCACAGGTGACGAAGCAATTGCCGCCGAGGAAGTAGCGCGACGGTGCGCGGTCGATCGCCGGCGCCTGCTCGGGAACGTGTTCCCAGTGCTCGTCGAGGCGCTCGAGCCAGAAGGGGAGCCACCCGGTGCCCGCCTCCATGAACCCCACGCGCAGTTCGGGGTGCCGGTGCAGGATGCCCCCGACGGTGAAGCTCGTGACCGCGAGCATCGCGCCCACCGGGTGCGTGAAGGCGTGCGTCGTCAAGGTCGACGAGAGGCGCTCGATGACGAACGGCACCTGTCCGTGGGCCTGTCCCCCACCGTGCACGGTGACCGCGGCGCCGAGTTGCTCGGCCGTGGCCCAGATGACCTCGAACGACGGGTGGTCGAGGTTCCTGTCGAGGACGTGCTGCGGGCACACCATGCCCACGAATCCGTGCTCCACGACGCAGCGCGTGAGCTCCTCGGCGGCCGCCTCCGGGTCGATCATCGGGAGCTTGGCCACGAACTTGATGCGCTCGGGCGCGTACGAGCCGAACTCGGCGCGCGCGTCGTTGAGCGTGCGGCAGAGTGCCACCGAGAAGTCGCGGTCGTGCAGCGCGAACTCCTCGCCGGTGCCGGGTGGGAACAGCACCGCGACGTCGATGCCCTCGAGGTCCATGTCGTCGACCCGCGCGGCGGGGTCGTACATGCCCGGCCGCATCGACGCCGCGGGCGAGAGCTCGAAGTCGTCGTCGGACCAGACCGTCGTCGCGGGGTTGCCCTCGTTCACCTGCATGCCGCCCCCGGGGACGGAACGCCCGGCGATGCCGTAGTGGTCCTTCAAGGCGCGCACGTACGCCACCATCTCGGCGCGGAAGCGGTCGGGGATGCGGCTCCGCCAGTCGAGCGGCTCGCCGCCGTGCCCGTCGGCGTCGACCACGACGAAGCCGTGTCGGCCCATCGCCGTCAGTACCCGGCCGTCCGGTCGACCACGTTGCGGAGGCTCTCGCCGCGCGCGTAACGACCGAGGTTGTCGACGAAGAGCTCGAAGAGGGTCTCCAGGTAACGGTCCTGCGACGCCGACGAGTGAGGCGAGATGAAGATGTTGGGGGCGTCCCAGAGGGGGTCGTCGGGCGGCAGCGGCTCGGTGCGCGCCACGTCGAGCACGGCCGCGCCGAGGTGCCCGCGTTCGAGCGCGTCGACGAGCGCCGCTTCGTCCACGAGTGAGCCGCGCGCGACGTTGCAGAACACCGCGCCCGGCTTCATCGCCGCGAACGCGTCCGCATCGAACATGTTCTCGGTCTCGGGCGTCGCCGGCGCGCTGAGCACGACGGCGTCGCAGCGCGCGAGCACGGCGGTGAACGAGTCGGTTCCGTACAGCTCGTCACACGACGGTGAAGTGTCACCCGGCCGGTAGCTTCGGCGGATGCCGACGGTGTGCGCCCCGAGGGCCCGCGCGCGCACGGCGACGGCGCTGCCGATCGCTCCGAGGCCGACCAGCCCGACGACGGAGCCGTCGAACACGCGGCCGAACGTCGCCCGCCACTCGTGCTTGCGCTGGAGGTCGTCGAGGGCGTCGAACCGCTTCCACACCGCGAGCAGACGTGCGATCACGAACTCGGCGATCGGAACCGCGGCCACCCCGACCGCGTTCGTGACGACCACGCCGTCACCGATGCCGCGGTCGTCGAGGTGCTCGATCCCGGCACCGATGGCCTGCACCCAGCGGAGGTTCGGTGCCAGCTCGTCGATGCCCGTCGGCAGGTCGAGGGCCATGACGACCTCGGCGCGGGCCCACACCGCGCGGCGCTCGTCGGTGAGCTCGTCGTAGGTGCTCTTGTCCCGGACGTGCTGACCGAACTTGCCCACGTAGGGGAGCGCCCGCACCTCGACGCCGGGGAGGACCGCACGCACTCGGTCGAGCAGGTCCTCGCGATCGTGCCAGGGATACGCGACGACGACGCTTCCGGTGGGCGACCTGCTCACGCCGTCAGGATACGGAGGGCCACGTGTAGTGAGCGAGCGAGCCGAGTGTCCGGCGTGTGGCCGCGTCAGCGGCGAGGGAGCGAGCGTCGGCGCCGCAGGTACCCTGCGGCGCAGCGAGCGAGCCGGGAGTCAGGAGCGAGCCGGGAGTCAGGTCCCTTCCTTGCGGGCGCGCCACACGACCATGCTCGGGAGGTCGGTCCCGCCTCCGAGGCGCGGCTCGACGAACGCGTCCACCCGGAAGCCGGCCCGCACGAGATCGGTGTACTCGTCGCTCAGGGTGCGCGGGTACACAGTGACCGTCTCGTCCCAGCGCGTGACCGCGACCGGAACGGGATCGAGGTACGAGTGCACGAGCCGGCCCTCGGAGACGCACGCGGCGAACGGGTGCGCGTGGGAGAAGACGAACGGCGTGTTCGGCTTCAGGACCCGCTGCGCCTGACGGAAGACGCGCGGCGAGTCCTCGACGGTGTCGACGGCGTAGGCGCTGAACACCACGTCGACGGAGTCGGCGCGCATGAACGCCAGGTCGGCCAGGTCGCCCGCGCGGAACTCGACCCGGACCTCGTGCTCGTCGGCAAGGCGGCGGGCCCGGGCGAGCCTCGCGGCCGACGAGTCGACCGCGATCACCACAGCACCGAGTTGCGCGAGGGCGACGGCGTTCGTCCCGTCGCCGCAGCCGAGCTCCATGACCCGCTTGCCCGCGACGTCGCCGACGAGCCGCAGGTCGTGCTCGCCCGGGCCATCGGGTCCGTAGAGCAGGTCGGCCATGCCGTTAACTCTCGTCACCGCGGATGAAGGCCTCGACCAGTTCGCGGGCCTCCTCGTCGTGGTACTGCACGGGCGGCGATTTCATGAAGTACGCCGACGGCCCGACCAGGGGCCCGCCGGCTCCGCGGTCGCGCGCGACCTTGCAGCACCGCAGGGCGTCGATGATCACACCCGCCGAGTTGGGCGAGTCCCAGACCTCGAGCTTCAACTCGATGTTGAGCGGCACGTCGCCGAAGTTCCGCCCTTCGAGACGGATGTACGCCCACTTGCGGTCGTCGAGCCAGGGCACGTGGTCGGACGGCCCGATGTGCACGTTGTCGGACTCGATGCCCTGCTCGATCTGGCTCGTGACCGACTGCGTCTTCGACTTCTTCTTCGATTCGAGGCGCGAACGTTCGAGCATGTTCTTGAAGTCCATGTTGCCGCCGAAGTTGAGCTGGTAGGTGCGGTCGATTGCGAGGCCGCGGTCTTCCATGAGCCGCGCCAGAACACGGTGGGTGATGGTGGCGCCCACCTGGCTCTTGATGTCGTCACCCACGATCGGGATGCCGGCGTCGGCGAAGCGCTGCGCCCACACGGGATCGCTCGCGATGAAGACGGGGATGGCGTTCACGAACGCGACGCCGGCGTCGAGGCACGCCTGCGCGTAGTGACGTTGTGCATGCTCGGACCCGACCGGCAGGTAGCTCACGAGGACGTCGGCACCCGTCTCGCGCAGCACCTGCGCCACATCGACCGCGACGGCCGGCGACTCCTCGATCACCTCGCGGTAGTAGTGGCCCAGACCGTCGAGGGTGGGTGCACGCCGCACCTCGACCCCGAGATCACCGACGTTGGCGAACTTGATCGTGTTGTTCTGTCCGGCATGGATCGCCTTCCCGAGGTCGAGCCCGACCTTGGCGGCGTCGACGTCGAAGGCGGCGACGAACTCGACGTCGCCGACGTGGTACCCGCCGAGCACGACGTGCATCAGGCCCGGCACGTCGTCGGCTGGATCGGCGTTCCGGTAGTACTCGACGCCCTGCACCAGGCTGCTCGCGCAGTTCCCGACGCCGGCGATGGCGACTCGGATTCGACCACTCATGATTTGGTGGCTCCTTTGGGTCGGTCGACGGGCTCGTCGCGCGTCTCGGCGGCGATGAGCGCCTCGATCCACTCGAGATCTCGTTGGGTGGACTGGGTGCGGTGTTCGAGCAGGGAACGGACGTAGCGGTCACCGGATCCCCCCGACCGTCGCGCCCGGGCAAGCCGGTCGGCGAGCGCGCTGCGGCGCCGTTCGAGGAGCGCGAGACGCGCATGCGACTCGAGGTGTCCGCAGAGGACGAGCTTCACCGCGAAGGTGCGCTCGTCGTCGTCGGTGTCGTCGGCCAGTAGCAGCTCGTGGAGGCGGGCGGTGCCGAGCTCGGTGATCCGGTACGCCTTGCGCGTCCTCCGGCTCGCCGTGACGCTCACACGGAGGCGCGCGGCGGCGCGGTCGCCGTCGAGCGAGCCCGTGGCCGGGATCGGCGCGACCGTGGCGCCGGGCCCGAGGATCTCGATCGAGCCCTCGCGCTCGAGCCGGCGCAGCGCCGGGTACAGCGAGCCGTAGGAGATCCCCCACATCGAGCCCAGGCTCTCGCCGAGTCGCTTGCGTAGCTCGTAGCCGTGGAGGGGCTGCTCCTTCAGGAGTCCGAGGATGGCGAGATCGAGCACGTCCCGGTCGCGTTCCTTGTCCGTGATATATCGCTTCGATATATCGGAGCGAGCGTACACGACCTGAAGCAGGGGCAAACATCGGGCAGCGAGCCGGCGAAGCGAGAGGGGCGGCGTCACGTGGAGGGACCACCCCACTCCGCTCGCGCGGCGTCGCGGCGGAGCCCGGGTGCCGGGGGCACCCCGGTACACTGCCCGCCGTGCGCCGGCACACCGACTACGCGCTGGCCCGCCGGGCCGTGCTCCGCGACCTCCAGCGCGGCTCCGTCACCCGCCTCGACGTGTGCGACGCGCACCCCGAGCTGCTCCGAGCCGGCCGCAACGTCGGTGACGTCGCGCCCTACGACTGTCCCGTGTGTGGCCAGGACGCGGTGCGCTTCGTCTCCTATGTGTACGGCGAGAAGCTGGGCGCCGCGAACGGCCGCTGCATCTCCTACGCCGGCGAGCTCGAGAAGCTCGGCGCGGCGCACGACGAGTTCACCCGCTACGTCGTCGAGGTGTGCCTCGACTGCCGGTGGAACCACCTCTCGCGACGCGAGCTCCACGGCCGACGTCACGCCGAGTCGGGGGCCACCGCCGACAGCGGTCGCCGCGTCGCGCGCCGCTGACCGCAACCGCGCGGACGCGGGGTGTGGTGCCCGGCAACCCCGGGGTATCCTGCGCCTGCCGCCGGGAGCCGTGGGTGCCCTGGACGGTGGAGGTGAGCGAGATGGCCGGATCTCGGCCGACCAGCGCGCCCGACGTCGCCGCCCGGAAGGGCTCGTCGACGCCGCTCGTGATGGTCACCGCGTACGACGCACCGACCGCGCGTGTCGTCGACGAAGCGGGTGCCGACATCATTCTCGTGGGTGACACGCTCGCGATGGTCGTGCTCGGCTACGAGGACACGCTGCACGTCACGATCGACGACATGACGCACCACATTGCCGCGGTGGCGCGCGCGAGACCCGGCGCGCTCGTCGTGGGCGACCTGCCGTGGATGAGCTACCACGTGGCTCGCGAGGAGACCGTCCGCAACGCCGCCGCCCTCGTCCGCGCGGGCGCCGGGGCCGTGAAGCTCGAGGGTGGGCGCAAGCGTCTCGACGCCGTGCACGCGATCCTCGACGCCGAGATCCCGGTCATGGGCCACGTCGGTCTCACGCCGCAGTCGATCCACGCGTTCGGGGGTTGGCGCGTCCAGGGACGCACGCTCGACGCCGCGCGTGAGATCGTCGACGACGCGACCGCGCTGGCCGAGGCCGGGTGCTTCGCGGTCGTGCTCGAGTGCGTGCCCGACGCCGTCGCGCGTCTCGTCACCGACTCGATTCCCGTGCCGACCATCGGTATCGGCGCGGGCCGCCACTGCGACGGCCAGGTCCTCGTGTACCACGACCTCCTCGGACTCCAGGACTGGCTCCGGCCGAAGTTCGTCCGGCGGTACGCGAACCTGCATGCCGACTCGGTGGCGGCGGTCGCGCAGTTCGCGAGCGACGTGCGCGACGGCACCTTCCCGTCGAGCAACGAGACCTACCACGCGGCCGACGACGTCGCCGAGACGTTGCGCCTCACCGACGCCGCGGAGACCGCCCCCGCGTGACCCGCCGCATCGCGCTCGCGCTGGTGGTCGCGGGCGCGATCGGCATCGTGGTTGCCATCGTCCTCGTCGTGCGCGGCGGTGGTTCGGGCAGCACCGCGCGCCCGCCCGCGCTCGCCCTGCACGCTCGACCCTCGGTGGCGCCGTTCGCCGGCCTGACCGAGGCGAGGATCGGTGTCGGCGGACGCTGCCTCCGCGTCGTGATCGCCGACGACGAGGCCGAGCGTGTGGAGGGGCTCCGAGGCCGTCGCGATCTCGGGCGCTACGACGGGATGCTGTTCGTCTATCGCGCACCGACCGAGGTGTCGTTCACGATGTCGACGGTGCCGGTGCCGCTCGACATCGGCTTCTACTCGGCTGGCGGCGACCCTGTCGCGCGCTTGCACATGAGGCCGTGCCCGCGAGCCGAGGCGGAGTGCCCCACGTACTCCGCGGGTGCACCCTTCACGTACGCGCTCGAGACGCTGCGCGGCGGGCTCCCGAAGGGTGGACTCTCCGGGTGTAATTGACACACCCCGGCGTTAGGCTCCTTCTCGATAGGTCACGTCGAAGAGCTACTGCTAGCCTGGTTTGCTCCGGTTCTCCCGTTCGGGTCTGCCGGCCAACCGAAAATCCTGCGGCTCCAGTCGCGTCGGCTCCGTGCCGGCCGGTCATGCAGCCGCCCGCAGCCCGGCTGCGGTCCGAAGGAGGTACAGCCCTTGCGGCCGTACGAGGTCATGTTCATCTTCGACGCGGACCTGGACGAGGAGACGATCCGGTCCGCCATCGACCGATACACCGAGTTGATCCAGGGGAAGGGCGCCGAGCCCGGCCCGGTCGACTTCTGGGGCAAGCGTCGGTTCGCGTACGAGCTCAAGCACCGGTGGGAGGGCTACTACGTCGTCCTCCAGGCCAGAGCCGAGCCCGCCGCGATGGAGGAGCTGCACCGGGTGCTCTCCCTTGCAGACGAAGTTCTCCGTCACAAGATCCTTCGCATCCCCGAGCAGGTCTACGGCAGGCTCGCCGGCTCGGCACCGGAGCGGCGACCCGGCCCGCCCGAGCCGGCCGAACCGCCGGCGAGCACGCCCGAGCTCGTGGAGCACGTCGAGGGTTCCGTGACGGACGCATAGGAGCGCAGAGGAGAAGGACAACATGGCAGACAGCACCGTCACGATCGTCGGCAACCTCACGCGCGACCCCGAGATCCGGTACACCCCGTCGGGAGCCGCGAAGGCGAGCTTCGGCGTCGCCGTGAGTCGCCGCTGGCAGAACCGCCAGTCGCAGGAATGGGAGGAGCAGACCAGCTTCTTCAACGTCGTGTGCTGGCGCGACATGGCCGAGAACGTCTCCGAGTCCCTGGGCAAGGGCTCGCGAGTCATCGTCACCGGCCGGCTCGAGCAGCGCAGCTGGGAGACCGAGAACGGGGACAAGCGGAGCGTCGTCGAGATCGTGGCCGACGAAGTCGGTCCCTCGCTCCGGTGGGCGACCGCGCAGACCACCCGCAACGAACGCCGCGGAGCCGGCAGCTCGAGCGGTGGTGGTGGTGGTGACTTCGGTGGGAGCCCGAGCGGCGGGGGCGCGTCGGCGACCGACGACGACTACGGCGAGGAGCCCTTCTGATGGCGAGAGACCGACGCACGAAGACTGCGGCCACCGATCGTCGGCGGCCGCAGAAGAAGAAGGTGTCGATCCTGAACACCGAAGGCGTGGAGTGGGTCGACTACAAGGACGTGAACCTCCTTCGGCGGTTCATGTCGGAGCGGGCGAAGATCCGCGCTCGTCGCGTCACCGGCAACTCGGCGCAGCAACAGCGCGCGGTGGCGCGTGCGATCCGGGTCGCGCGTGAGATGGCGCTCCTTCCATACAGCGTGCGGCAGGTCACGCAGCGCAAGGGAGGCCGGCGTGATCGCGAGCGCGAGCCGCGCGACGAGACACGCGACGACGTGCGCGCGCCGATCGGTGACGACACCGACGCGGAGGCGTTCGCCGTCGAAGAAGCCGACCCGGCCACGGCCGAGCTGCTCGGCGAGGACGACGGGGCCGGCGTCGGTTCCTCGGGAGGCACGCTCGACGCCGACACGGCAGGGGAGGACGACGAGTGAAGGTCGTGCTCCGGGAGGATGTCGACACGCTCGGGCGCAAGGGCGACCTCCTCGACGTCGCCGACGGGTACGCGCGGAACTACCTCGTGCCCCGTGGGCTCGCGATCAGGGCCACCAAGGGCGTGGTCGCCCAGGCCGAATCGATGAAGCGGAACCGTGAAGCCCGCGAGGTGCGCGAGCGAGCGGCGGCGGAGGACCTCGCGGGCCGCCTCACCGCCGGTGGTCCGGTGCGGGTCGAGGCGCGCGCGGGTGAGGGCGGGAAGCTCTTCGGGTCGGTCACCTCGGCGGACATCGCCGCCGCGCTGCTCGAGCGCGCCGGCACCGAGATCGACCGCCGCCACGTGCTGCTCGACGAGCCGCTCCACGAGCTCGGCGAGGTCGAGGTGACGGTGCGCCTGCACCCCGAGGTCGTCGTTCCCGTGACCATCGCCGTCGTCGCGGCCTGACTACTCGCTCGCTCGCTGCTCGGGGCGTGAAAAAAACGGGGAGCGGGCCCTTGTGGATCGCCGGTGGATAAGTGCGCGGCGGCACGGGAGGTCGATGGGGAGAAGGCGCCCGTCGTCCACATGCGAGCTCTGCTCCGGCGCGCGAGTTGGGAGGGATGGCGCCGCTTTGTCCGCTTGGGTCGCGGCGGCGTTGGTGTCACACCACTCGTTCATGCTGGTTTCGTGACGACCGGCCATCCACAGCGCGCACAAGTTGTCCATCTGTTCCCCCACAGCCAACGTGGCGCACACTCCGAGGCTCAGGCAACGTGAGCGCGCGGGAGGGTGGGGCGGCAGTGGTCCAGACCATCGAGGCGGCGCGCCGCCCGCAGCCGGGGCGGATCCCACCGCACAATCTCGAAGCCGAGGAGTCGCTGCTCGGGGCGATGCTCCTGTCGCGCGACGCGATCACCGCGGCCGTCGAAGCACGAGTCGACGCCGCCGACTTCTACAAGCCCGCCCACGGGCACGTCTACGACGCGATCCAGTCGCTGTACGGGCAGGGTGAGCCGGCCGATCCGGTGACCGTCGCCGAGGAACTGCGCCGCGCCGACTACCTCGAGTTCGTGGGCGGGCGCGCCGCCCTGCTGCAGATCCAGGCGTCCACACCGGCGTCGGCGAACGCCGGCCACTACGCCCGCATCGTCAACGAGCTCGCGCTCCTGCGCCGGCTGATCGGTGTGGCGGCCGACATCGCCGAGATGGGCTACGACATCCAGGACGACGTCACCGAAACGCTCGATCGCGCCGAGTCGCTCGTGTTCGAGGTCGCCGAGCGGCGGGTGTCGGAGTCGATGGTCGGGATCCACGACGCGCTCCAGGACACGCTCGACGACCTCGAGGCGCGCTACGGCGACTCCGCCGAGCTCGTCGGTGTCCCCACCGGGTTCGACGACCTCGACGCCATCCTCAACGGGCTCCAGAAGTCGAACCTCGTGATCGTCGCGGCCCGCCCCGGCATGGGGAAGACGAGCCTCGCGCTCGGCATGGCACGCCACGTCGCGACGCAGACCGGCCGGCCGGTCGTGTTCTTCTCGATGGAGATGGGCTCCCTCGAGCTCACGAAGCGCCTCCTCGCGATGGAAGCGCGCGTCGAAGCCACGCGGCTCTGGACGGCTCACCTGTCCGACGGTGACTGGTCGCGCCTCAGCCACGCGGTCGGCCGCCTGGCGGAAGCGAAGCTGTTCATCGACGACAACCCCCACTGCACGGTGATGGAGATGCGGGCGAAGGCGCGGCGCATGCGGGCGCGCTACGGCGATCTCGCGCTCATCGTCGTCGACTACGTGCAGCTCATGACGCCGAGCACGTCGCGTCGACTCGAGAACCGGCAGATCGAGGTGTCGGAGATCTCGCGCGGCCTCAAGATCCTCGCTCGCGAGCTCGAGTGCCCCGTCGTCGCGCTGTCGCAGCTCAACCGTCAGGTCGAGTACCGCCAGGACAAGCGGCCGATGCTCGCCGACCTGCGCGAGTCGGGCGGGCTCGAGCAGGACGCCGACGTCGTCACCTTCATCTACCGGGACGAGATCTACAACCCCGAGTCCGACGACCGCGGCAAGGCGGAGATCATCGTGGCGAAGCACCGCAACGGCCCCACCGGGAAGGCCGAGTTGGCCTTCCTGCCCCAGCGCGCCGAGTTCGAGAACATGGCGCCCGACTAACGCGTCTCCACCCGCGCCTTGAGCGCCGCGTTCATCGCCACGAAGCCCTGCTCGGTCTGGGCGAGGAGTCGACCGAGGAAGGGTACGAGCGCGCCGCGGAACGTCTCGCGCTGCGTGAAACGGCTCGACCCGTTGCTCCCGGGCTCGATCACGAACTCGTGCTCGCCGTCGAAGAGTCCGGGGATGCCGAGGTGCCCGAGCCACGAGAGCTGACGCGCAGGGACGGCGGAGCGCACGCGCGGCTTCATCGTGACGGTGCGCCCGCCGGGCGACCGGAGGTCGACACGCAGATGCTCGCCGGGCACCGCCGGACCGCTGATGGAGGTGATGAAGGGGTTCCACTCGGGATACGCGGCGAAGTCGGTGAGTACGTCCCACACCTCGCTCGGTGTGGCGTCGAGGTCGACGGTGGTCTCGAGCACTCGCATGGCTCCTCCTACAAACACAACATCTGTTGTGATAACAGTATGCACCAGACCGTCGACAAATGCAACCTTTGTTGCAAGAATGGTGGGGTGAAGCCTGGAGAGGCCCGCCCCGGCGGCCGCAGCGCGCGGACGCGCCGGCAGGTCCTCGACGCCACCGTCGACCTGCTCGCCGAACGGGGCTACGAGGCGCTGACCTACGAGGCGGTGGCCGAGCGCTCGGGCGTGCACAAGACCACCGTCTACCGGCGGTGGCCCACCAAGGCCGAGCTCGTCGCCGACGCGGCGCGCCAACGCAGCGAGCAGCTCGTCGACGTGCCCGACACCGGCACCCTCCGCGGGGACCTCACCGCGCTGGCGCGCTCGGTCGCCGCCAACATCGGCTCCGACCTCGGCGGCGCCATGACCAGGACGCTCGTCGCCGCCGCGGCGACGTCACCGTCGGTCGCGGACGCCTCCCGCACCTTCTGGTCGGAGCGGTTGCGGCTCACGTCCGCCATCGTCGAGCGGGCCGTCGCACGGGGCGAGCTCCCCTCGGGCACCGACGCGCACCTGGTGCTGGAGGCGCTCATCGGGCCGCTGTACGTGCGCCTGCTCCTGACCGGCGAGCCGCTCGACCGTGCGGTGGCGGATCAGGTCGCGGCCGCCGTCTCGTCGGGCTGGGCCGCGCCCACTTGATCGGGCACCACGCGGTCGATGCCGTCGAGCAGCTCGTCGAGGTCGGGCCACCAGCGGCCCGCGCCGAGCCGCGGGAGCGTGGCCTCGGCGACGTCGGCGTTCGCCACCGGTACGACTCGCGCCGGCGCGGCGCGGTGCAGGACGCCCAGGTACCAGTGGCGCCGTGTCGGCGCCCACGCCTCGGCGTCGAGCACGAGGTAGTAGTCGGGGAGTTCGAGGGAGCCGGCCCGCCAACGAGCGAGGGTGTCGCTCACCGCCACCTCGAGCTCGCCGACGGGGCCGCGTTCGTCGTACCGGCGAACCCACGCGCTCGCCGTCGCGTCGAGTGGGTCCGCGTCGTGCGCGAAGTAGGGCGTGTGCACGCGCGTCGCCGTAGTCCAAGCGGCCACCGCGCGGTCGAGCGCCGCGTCGTCGGGCTCGGGCACCATCGTGGCGACGTTGGCGCCTCGCCCGAGGCGTTCGACGCACGCCCGCGCCCCGTGACCCACGACGCTCACCACGGTCGTCGACGTTCGCCGAGCGGTAGCGCGCATCGCGAGTCAGAACAGGCGCAGGTCGGGCGGCGCGCCCGCGCGCAGCTCGTCGAGGTCGACCTCCACGCAGTCGACGCCGCGGCTCTGCGCGAACACCCGCGCCTGCGGCTTGATGCGCGTGGCCACGAAGAGCCCCTTCGTCGGTGCGAGGCTCGGGTCGAGGTCGAGCCGTTCCTGGTAGCGGAGCAGTTGCTCCACGCCGGCGATCTCACCCACGCGCTTCACCTCGACCACGATGGCGCGACCGTCACCGTCGCGGCACAACAGGTCGACGGGGCCGATGTCGGTCGGGTATTCGCGTCGAACGAGGCGGAGACCGTCGCGCAGCGCGGCGACTCGGCGCGCGAGCAGCTCCTGCAGCTCGGCCTCCACGCCGTCCTTGGCGAGCCCGGGGTCGTCTCCGAGCTCGACCGTGTAGTCGTGCACGACCTCGTGCAGCTCGACGGTGAGGCGTTCGCCACCCGGGTTCGTCGCGACGAGCCGGCCGTCGTCCTCCCGGATCGTGCACGGCGGGCTCATCCAGTTCAGCGGCTTGTACGCCTTCGTGTCGGCGTGCACCGCGATCGAGCCGTCGGCCTTGAGCAGGAGCAGTCGAACGGCGCGCGGCAATCGGGCACCGAGCCGGCCTTCGTACTCCACCGAGCAGTCCGCGACCAGCACCCGCATGCAGGCGTACGCTACCGCCGCGTCACGGCCGGTCGGAGGTGTCGACGTGTTGGTTCTCGGTGCGTACTACGACGGTCTCTACAAGATCGTGCTGCTCCTGCACATCTTCTGCGCCATCGTCGGGTTCGGTGCGGTGTATCTCAACGCGCTGTACGGGCAGCAGATCCGCAAGCACCCCGGCCGCGAAGGAATCGCGATCCACGACGCGAACTTCTTCGTCTCGGGCATCGGCCAGTACTTCATCTACGGCGTGTTCGTGTTCGGCTTCTTGCTCGTGTTGCTGAGCGACGACACCTGGAAGTTCTCGCAGACGTGGATCTGGCTCGCGATGCTCCTCTACATCGTCGCCCTCGGCGTGTCGCACGGTGTGCTCCTGCCGGCGGTGAAACGTATGGGGGTGCTGATGCGGGAGATGGCCGACGCCGGTCCCCCGCCCGCCGGCACCGCGCCCTCGGGACCGCCACCGCAGGTGGCCGAGCTCGGTGCCCTCGGGAAGCGAGTCGGCGCGGCCGGCGCGTTCCTCGACGTCATGCTCGTGGTCATCCTGATCCTGATGATCTGGCGACCGGGCGCGCCCGGGTTCTGAGCCCGATCGGCACGGGTCGTCGAGGCCGCCGTACGATGCGGACGAGATGGACTACGACGAGATCCTGCGCGAGCTGATCACCGCGCTCGGCGCGGCGCTGTTCGTGGCCAACCTCTGGGCCTTGCTGCGGCGGCCGCAGGACGCGGACCGCGTGCGCGCGAACACCGTGGCACGGGCGCGTCCCGGGAGCCCGGTCCGCGGCCAAGCGCACCCGGCGGCGAAGCGGGAGCTGGCGCAGGCGCCGGTCGCGCGGACCGTCACCTTCATGGTGCTCGGCTTCGTGGTGATGATCGCCGGCATCGCGTCGCTCACCGCCTGAGCGCGATGGACGACGGGCCGCTCGCCGGGGTCCGCGTCGTCGATCTCGCCGTGGCCCGCGCCGGGCCCACGTGCGTCCGGCAGCTCGCCGACTTCGGCGCCGACGTCGTGCAGGTGTGCGCGCCCACCGGACACACGTCGTTCGCGTCACGCGGCTCCGACGGCGCCAACCTGCACCGAAACAAGCGCTCGATGATCGTCGACCTCGCGACCGACCGTGGGCACGACGTGCTGCTCCGGCTCGTCGAGCGGGCCGACGTGCTGGTCGAGAACTTCCGGCCGGCCGTCAAGCACCGGTTGCGCATCGATCCGGACACCCTCTGGTCGGTGAACCCGCGTCTCGTGTACGCCAGCATCTCGGGCTTCGGCCAGGACGGGCCGTACGCCGATCGCCCCGGTGTCGACCAGATCGCCCAGGGCCTCGGGGGCATCATGAGCGTCACCGGCCCGCCCGGCACCGGACCGTGGCGGGCGGGGATCGCGATCTCCGACACCGCCGCGGGCACGTTGCTCGCGCAGGGAGTCCTCGCGGCGCTGTTCGCACGCGAGCGCACCGGTCGCGGTCAGTGGGTGCGAACGTCGCTGCTCGAAGCGATGATCAGCTTCATGGACTTCCAGGCGGCGCGCTGGTTGATCGACCACGAGGTTCCCGGTCAGGTCGGCAACCAGCACCCGACGATCGTGCCGATGGGTGCGTACGCGACCGCCGACGGCTACCTGAACGTCGCGGGCATGGGCGACTTCGCGGGCTTCTGCGCGCTGCTCGACGTCCCCGAGCTCGCCGGCGACCCGCGCTTCGCCGACGGAGACGCGCGGCTGCGCCATCGTCACGAGCTCGACGCCGCCCTCGCCGACGCGTTCCGAGCGCGCGGGACGGCCGAGTGGGTGGAGCGGCTGTCGACGATCGTGCCGTGCGGCCCGGTGCTCGCGATCGACGAGGTGTTCGACGATGCGCAGGTGCGTCACCTCGGGATGACGCGGACCGTTCCCGATCCCGACGGGCGTGCCATCGAGGTGTTGCGCCCGCCCGTCACGCTGTCCGACACGCCGGTGAGCGTTCGGCGCGGTCCGCCGTCGGCCGGTGAGCACACGCGCGACGTGCTGCGGGAGCTCCGTTACTCGTCGGAGGAGATCGACGAACTGCTCGCGAATGGCGCGGTGGCGACGGAACCTCGCCGATGACCGCGACCGAGCTCGACACCGGCACCCCCAAGATGCTCGCCCGCGTCGACGACGGCATCGGCTGGATGATCTACAACAATCCGGAGCGTCACAACGCGATGTCGGTCGAGATGCAGCTCGCGGTGCCGCGCATCCTGACCCGGTTCCAGCAGGATCCCGACGTGCGCATCGTCGTGATCGCCGGCGCGGGAGAGCGAGCCTTCGTGTCGGGCGCCGACATCTCGGAGTTCGGCGCGCGCCGCACCTCGGTCGAGGCCCGCGCCGACTACGACGCGCGCATGGCCGAGACGTGGAGCGCGTGGCGCGCGCTCGACAAGCCGGTGATCGCGATGATCCGCGGCTACTGCATGGGCTTCGGGCTGCTCGCCGCGCTCCAAGCCGACATCCGCATCGCGGCCGAAGGCAGCCAGTACGCCGTCCCGGCCGCGCGCCTCGGGCTCGGCTACGCGTTCGGGGGCGTCGAGCAGCTCGTCGCCGTCGTCGGCGCGTCGTGGACCGCGGAGATCCTCTTCTCGGCCCGCCGGCTCTCTGCCGCCGAGGCATTGCACATCGGGCTCGTGAACCGCGTGGTCCCGGCCGAGCAGCTCGAGGCCGAGGTGCTCGACCTCGCGCGGACGATCGCCGCCAACGCACCGCTGACCGTGCGCGCGTGCAAGGTCGCGATTCGCGAGGCGATGCGCCCGCCCGCCGATCGCGACCGTGAGCTCGTGGCCGAGCTGGTCGAGGCGTGCTTCCGATCGGCCGACTACCTCGAGGGCCAGGCCGCGTTCGCCGAGAAGCGAGACCCGCGCTTTCGCGGCGAGTAGCACGCCCGCACAGCCTTGACACCCCATCGCCGGCCTGTTAGGCACGCGCTCAAGTGCTGCTCGCCGACCCCGAACCGCGGACGCGTCACTACCCCGTCATCTCGGTCGACGACCATCTCATCGAACCGCCCGACCTGTTCGAGGGACGGATGCCCGCCCGGCTGTCCGAGCGGGCGCCGCGAGTCGTCGAGGTGTCACCGACCGGCGGGCAGGGATGGCTGTTCGAGGGCGACCTCTACCCGAACATCGGGTTGAACGCCGTCGTCGGTCGGCCCCGGCACGAGTGGAGCTTGGAACCCACGCGCTACGACGAGATGCGCGCGGGCTGCTGGGACATCGGTGCCCGCATCGCCGACATGGACGCGGCCGGCATCTGGGCCTCGCTGTGCTTCCCCTCGGTGATCGCCGGCTTCGCCGGGACGGTGTTCTCGCGGAGCAAGGACCCGGAGCTCGGGCTCGCGTGCGTGCGGGCGTGGAACCGTTGGCACCACGAGGTCTGGGCGGCTGCCCGCCCTGAGCGCATCATCCCCCTCCAGATCACGTGGCTGCTCGACCCCGCCGTCGCCGCCAGCGAGGTCCGCCACAACGCCGAGCTCGGCTTCCGGGCACTGAGCTTCCCGGAGGACCCGGCGAACCTCGGGCTGCCGTCGATGCACACGGAGCACTGGGATCCGCTGCTGGCCGCTTGCGAGGAGACCGACACCGTGGTCTGCCTCCACACCGGCTCGGCGGGCTGGCCGGGCGGTCAGCCGCGCGACGTGCCGGTCGAGGAGCTGACGACGCTGTTCCCGGTCCACGGTGTCACCGCCACCGCCGAGTGGCTGTGGGCCCGGATACCGCTGCGGTTCCCGCGCCTCGACATCGCGCTGTCCGAGGGAGGGATCGGCTGGGTGCCGATGCTGCTCGACCGTCTCGACTACGTCGCGACACATTCGGCGGGCGGGGCCGCGGGTGTCTGGGACGGTGACCTCACCCCGAGCGAGGCGGTCAAGAGGAACTTCTGGTTCTGCAGCATCGACGACCCGACCACGCTCCGGGTCCGGGATCGCATCGGTGTCGACCACATCATGGTCGAGACCGACTACCCGCACGCCGACTCGAGCTGGCCCGACACCCAGGAGCTCCTCGCCGCCCGCCTCGGCGCGCTGCCCCGTCCCGAGATCGACGCCATCACGCACGAGAACGCCGCCCGCCTGTTCCGCCACCCGCTGCCGCCGCCCGACTGGCAGGAGCGCGCGCCCGGTGCTTGACCTGCTGATCCGGGGTGGCGCCGTCGTCGACGGCACCGGCGCGCCCCGCCGGGTCGCGGACCTCGGCGTTCGGGCGGGCCGGATCGCGGTGATCGGCGAGGCGGACGAGCCCGCCGTCCGCACCGTCGACGCCTCCGGCCTGGTCGTCGCCCCCGGCTTCGTCGACATCCACACCCACTACGACGCCCAGCTCTTCTGGGACCCCACGGCCAGCCCGTCGCCGCTCCACGGCGTCACCACGGTGTTCGGCGGGAACTGCGGCTTCAGCCTCGCGCCGCTCCGGCGACACGACGACTACGTGATGCGGATGATGGCCAAGGTCGAAGGCATCCCGCTCGCCGCCCTCGAGCAGGGCCTGCCGTGGGACTGGACGTCGTTTCCCGAGTGGCTGCACCGGATCGAGCGACCCTTCGCGGTGAACGCCGGCTTCCTGTGCGGCCACTCCGCGTTGCGGCGCGCGGTGATGGGTGAGGACGCGGTCGGTGGGACCGCGTCACCGCGCCACGTCGACGAGATGGTGCGCTTGCTGCACGACGCCCTCGCGGCCGGGGCGATGGGGTTCTCCACGTCGACGGCTCCACCCCACAACGACGGCGCCGGCCGACCCGTGCCGTCACGAGCCGCGGAGCCGGAGGAGGTGCTCGCGCTCGCCGCCGCGCTCCACGACCACCCCGGCACCACGCTGGAACTGATCTTCGCGGGGTGCCTCAACGAGTTCTCGCCCGGCGAGGTCGACCTCATGGCGTCGATGTCGCTCCTCGCCAACCGTCCCGTCAACTGGAACATCCTCGGTGTCTCGGCGCAGTCGAAGGCTCGCTGCGAGCAGCAGTTGCACGCGTCGACGGTCGCGGCCGCGCGCGGCGCGCGCGTCGTCGCCCTCACGTTGCCGCGCACGAACGGCATGCGGATGACGTTCCTGAGCGGGGCACCCCTCGACGGCCTGCCCGGCTGGCGCGAGGTCATCGCCCTGCCGGTCTCGGAGCGGGCGCGGGCGCTGGCCG
>DASPTH010000208.1:0-4297 GCA_035623515.1 Acidimicrobiia bacterium | reverse complement strand
CGGCACGGTCCCGGTCTGGTGGCTCGTCAACCCGCGCGAGATGAAGGACGTCACCGACGGCGGCTTCCTCGAGCTCGTGAGCGAGTTCGAGGTGGCGGGCGGCGGCTCTGTCGACCCGCACTCGCACCCCACCCACGAGTTCTACTACGTGACCTCGGGTCGCGGCATCATGACCATCGAGGGAGAGGACCGCGAGATCGCGCAGGGAGACCTCGTGCACATCCCGCCCGATGCCGTGCACAGCCTTCGTCCCGTCTCCGACCACGCACCCATCCACTGCTTCTGCTTCGCCGTCGGCTGCCCGGGTGCGGGCGAGATCGACTACACCTCACACTGACCGTCGAGGGGGCCACCCATGGATGTGCGTTCGATCGAGGACGTCGAACCGATCGTCGAGCACAACGGCACCGTGCCCGTGTGGTGGCTGGTGTCGTCACGCGAGATGAAGGAGATCACCGACGGCGGCTACCTCGAGCTCGTGAACGAGTTCGAGGTCGCGGGCGGGAGCGCGGTGTACCCGCACTCGCACCCGACCCACGAGTTCTATTACGTGCTCTCGGGCCGCGGGATCATGACGATCGAGGACGAGAGTGCCGAGATCCGCCAGGGCGACCTCGTGCACATCCCGCCCGACACCGTGCACAGCCTCCGTCCCGTCTCCGACCATGCACCCATCCACTGCTTCTGCTTCGCGGTGGGTGTGAAGGGCGCGCCGGTCATCGACTACACGAATCACTGAGGACCGGCCGCGATCGAGCGCGCGCTACCCCTCGTCGATGGGACCGGGGTCGAGGCCGAGGAGCTCGAGGGTCGTGGCGCCACCGCGCAGCGCGGTGAAGTAACCCGCTTCCTTGTCGGCGCGCGAGCGCGCGGCCGCGAGCACGTCGTCGAGCGCGCCCCCCGGCACGACCACCACTCCGTCGCCGTCGCCCACGATCCAGTCCCCGGGGTCCACGTCGACTCCGCCGACCACGGTGCTCTGCCCGATCGCGCCCGGCAGCTTCTTCGTGGCGCCGCGCAGGGCGAGGCCGGTGCTGAAGACGGGGAAGCCGTGCGCCGCGAGCGCGGCGCGGTCGCGCACGCACCCGTCGATCACGAGGCCGGTGACCCCGCGCGCCTCGGCGGCGGTGGTGAGCACTTCACCCCAGTAGCCGAGCTCGCGTTCCTCGCCGACGTCGACGACGAGCGCCGAGCCGGCCGGCGCCCGCGCCACACCGACGTGGATCGCGAGGTTGTCGCCCGGAGTGCACCGAACCGGGAACGCCGGCGCGGCGAGCACTGCGCCTGGCCACGCGGCCCGGACGCGGTTGCGCATGGGCCGTGAACCGGACTCCCCGAGGGTCGCGGCCCCGAGCTCGCGCAGCGCCGCCGCCACATCGGCGCGTGCTGCGGGACCGGGCATGCGCGGAGACGGTACCCTCCCCGCAGCCACCGACCCTGGAGTCCCGCATGGAGAACAGCCTCGGGCAGTACTGCATCAACGTGAGCGACATCGACCGAGCCGTCGAGTTCTGGGAGGGGGTCGTCGGCATCCCGGTCTCGAGCCGTACCGACATCCCGAACGTGAAGGAAGTGGTGCTGCAGGCGGACGTGGGCGGCTCCCGCATCCAGCTCGCCCAACACCTCGACCAGCCGGGCCCGATCGACATGGGAACGGCGATGTGGAAGATCTACGTCGACACCGACGACTGCCAGGCGGTGTACGACAAGGCGATTGCAGCGGGCTGCGAGTCGGTCACACCACCCCAGCAGCTCGACCGGTGGCCGGTGACGGTCGCGTTCGTCAAGGACTTCGACGGCTACCTCATCGAGTTCGTGCAGAACCACGAGGGCCGGCGCCCGTCGTTGCGGTAGGAGGCTGCGGTGGCCGGCGACACCCCCGAACACGTCCTCCTCGTCTCGAGAGGCATGGCGACGGCGGTCGCGCCCGACGACGGGATCACGCACGTGCAGGCCGAGCTCCTCCACGCGATCACGCTGGCGCTGACGGGCGAGGACGTCAACTACCTCGAGCTCGAACCGCTCGGCTCCGACGAGCTCGCCGACGTGCTGCGCGAGCGCGACCAGACCTACCGGCAGCGCATCGTGCACCACATGGTGCTCGGCGAGCTCGTGCTGCGCCCGCTGCCGCTCGAAGTCAGCCGGCGCGTCGAGGTCTACGCCACCGCGATCGGTGTCGAGGACCGGTTCGTGCGCGTGGCACGCCGGTACGCGATGGGCGCGTACGGGCTCGCGTGGAAGGACCTCCAGCGCAGCGGCTTCACCGAGCACTGGGAGCAGGCCGACCGGAGCGCGCTCCGGGCCACGGTCGACGTCTCCGGTCCGTTCGAGGGCGGCGGCGCCGACCCGGAGCTCGAGGCGAAGTGGGAAGCGTTCCGCGAGCTTCCCGAGGGGTCGCTCGGCCGCTCGGTGTGGCAGATGTACGACGGGCGGGGCTTCGCGCTGCCGGGTAGCGCGCACGGACCGTCGCCGTACCTCGCGCAACACGACTTCGTGCACGTCATCGCCGACTACGGGACGAACTTGAAGGGCGAGGTGGAGGTGTTCGCCTTCCTCGGCCGCGCCGACCCCGACCCGAAGGGCTTCGCCTGGCTGGCGACGCTGATCGGTCTCTTCGAGACCGGTTACATCGAGGACACCGGGTTCTTCGAACGCGACGTGCGCGAGCACAACGTGCGCGCGCCGGGCATGTCCACACGGCTCGCAGACGCGATCGCGCGCGGCAAGGCCGTGTGCGAGTACTACGAGACGGACCTCTTCGAGGTCGACTACCACGAGCTCGCGCCGCGAGCCGTCGAGGAGGTCCGTGAGATGCTCGGCGTCGTGCCGAAGTCGGCCGAGG
This sequence comes from Acidimicrobiia bacterium, assembly GCA_035623515.1. Classification (GTDB taxonomy): domain Bacteria; phylum Actinomycetota; class Acidimicrobiia; order IMCC26256; family DASPTH01; genus DASPTH01. The sequence continues at coordinate 1,455 of DASPTH010000208.1, read as the reverse complement.
CGCTCGCCAGCGACTCGCCCGGCATCTTCGACCGGGCCGGGATGTCGGAGCTGCAGCGGCGCATCGCCGACGCGCGTGCGGGAGGCGAGGCATGAGGTACATGAACTTCACCCAGACCATCACGGTCAGGTCCGAACACCCCGAGGAGCTCGTCAAACTCCTCGACGACTGGGACCGCAACCAGGCCAGCGCCGACATCATGGGTTACATCGGCACGCACCTGCTCGCGGACCGCGAGGATCCCGGCAGCTACCTGATCGTCGCCGAGTTCGCCGTGGTCGACCCCGACGTCTCCGCCGTCGACGAGGCCGCGCGCAACAACGATCGGCCCGAGACCCAGGAGTGGGCGCGCAAGCTCCTCGAGGTCATCGACGGCGATCCCGCGTACCACCACTACGACGAGCTGTACCGCACCGGCTGAGTCTCCCTACCACGGCGTGCGCGCGGAGCAGTCGAGGACCTTCCCGCTGTCGACAACCGGCGCCGCGCCCGCGAGCCAGCCGGGCTCGCCGAGCGTGTGCGGTTGGAGGTCGGCGGCGTCGGTGAGCGGCTGGTCGGGCTCGTTGCCGCGGCGGTCGACCACCAACACGACGTGGTCGCCCACGGCGATCTGCACGACCTCGACCCACGGCGCGAGGTGGTTGTCGGCAACGAGCGCGGCCGCCGCCAGTGCGGGTTGGTCCGGTGCGCGGTCGGGGTCGGCGACGAGGGTCGCCACGTCGGGTTCGTCGAGCGGGTTCCCCGCCGTGTAGTGGTACGTCCACAGCCCGGCGTCCTTCCCGCTGAGACAACCGGTGATCGCGCCGAGCTCGCCGTCGACGGCGTCGTCGCGCAGCCCGTCGACGACCGACCGCAACCCCGGCGGCAGCCAGCCGAGCCCGTCGTCCGAGCGCGCGAAGGCGACGTCGACGCGTGGTCCGGCCAGCGCCAGCGACAGCATCACGACGACGAGCACGACGGTGGCGCCCGCCACCGCGACTTCCGGCAGGCGGCGGGTCGAGCGGTAGAGCGCGGCCACCCGGTTCTCGCGCGTGCGGCCGACGCCGCGGATCAGGACGAAGCACGCGACGGCGGCGGCGTACGTGAGTCCGTGCGCCCACGCGCCGGTGCGGACCGCGGCGAGGATGCCCTCCGGGCCCTCCACGACCAGCCAGCGCACGGCGGCGACGACCCCCGCCGCGAGCACGCCCACGAGCAACGACGCGACGGCCCCGAGGAGCACCTTCAGCCAGTTCAAGGGGTTGACGCAACCGAGGAGGAGCCGGCCGGCGACGTGGGCCGGGACGACGACGACGTCCGCGCTCCCCTTGTTCGTGACGTGGCCCCGCACGCAGCCGACGCCGAGCAACGTCAGCGCGGCGGTCGCGCACACCAGCGCCCAGGCGACCGGGACCCGCAGCGCGGGCAGCGCCACCGCGACCGCGACCACCGTCAGGAGGTGTGCGTCGAGACGGC
>DASPTH010000206.1:0-15442 GCA_035623515.1 Acidimicrobiia bacterium | reverse complement strand
CGATGCGGCGGGTCTGGAAGCAGATGTGCGCCGATGGGTGGGCGGGAATCGGATGGCCGACCGAGTACGGCGGGCAGGGACGCTCGGCGATCGAGCAGTTCGTCTTCTTCGACGAGTCGATCCGAGCCGGCGCGCCGGTGCCCATGCTCACGATCAACAGCGTGGCGCCGACGATCATGCGCTTCGGGAGCGAGGAGCAGAAGCAGTTCTTCCTGCCGCAGATCCTCGCGGGCGACGTCCACTTCTGCATCGGTTACTCGGAGCCGGGTGCGGGTACCGACCTGGCATCGCTCACCACGCGGGCGGTGCGCGACGGTGACGAGTACGTGATCAACGGGCAGAAGTTGTGGACGTCGTTGGCCATGGACGCCGACTACTGCTGGCTCGCGGTGCGCACGAATCCCGAGGTGAAGAAGCACCAGGGCATCTCGCTCCTCATCCTTCCGATGGACACGCCGGGCATCACCGTGTCACCGCTCGACCTGCTCGTCGACCACAACGTGAACCAGGTGTTCTTCGACGACGTCCGTGTGCCCGTCTCGAGCTGCGTGGGCGGCGAGAACAACGGTTGGACGCTCATCACCAACCAGCTCAACCACGAACGTGTGACCCTCTGCGCGAGCGGCCAACCGGAGCGAGCGGTCGCGGAGGTGCGCGAGTGGGCACAGCAGACCCGCCTGCCCGACGGCCGTCGTGTCATCGACCTCGAATGGGTGCGCCTCAACCTCGCGCGTGTGCACGCCCATGTCGAGGTGTTGCGGCTCATGAACTGGCAGGTCGCATGGGAGGCGACCCAGGACATCCTCGACATCGGCCACTGCTCGGCGGTGAAGGTGTTCGGCACCGAGTCGAACCTCGAGGCGTGGCGCCTGCTCATGGAGGTCCTCGGCGCCGTCGCCTACTTGAAGCCCGACTCGCCGGGCGCGGTCCTCGAGTCTCGGCTCGAGCAGATGTACCGGGGCACGCTGATCCTCACCTTCGGTGGCGGTACCAACGAGTCGCAGCGCGACCTCATCTCGCAGTTCAACCTCGGCCTCCCGCGGGCCAACCGCTGACAGGGCAGGCCATGGACTTCTCCTTCACGTCCGACCAGGCCGAGCTACGCGAGCTCGCCGCCAAGATCCTCGGTGACGCGACCGCGCACGAACGCGTGAAGGCGGTGCTCGCGACCGATCTCGCCGTCGACCGCGACCTGTGGCGCACGCTGGCGGACGCGGGGCTCGTCGGCATCTCGGTGCCGGAAACGGCGGGTGGTGGGGGGTGCGGCTTCCTCGAGACGTGCATCGTCCTCGAGGAGGTCGGCCGCGCCGCCGCACCCGTGCCCGCGCTCGCGGTGATGGGGCTGGCGGCGCCCGCGCTCGCGCACTTCGGCCGCGACGAGCACCTCGACGGTGTGGCGGCTGGTGAACGGATCGTCGCCGGCGCGTTCGTGGAGCCGCTCGCCGCCGCGCTCGAGCCGGCGACGCACGCGTCGGGCGACGGGCGGCTGACCGGCGAGAAGGTGTGTGTACCGGGTGGCTTGCTCGCCGATCAGTTCGTCGTGACCGCCGACACCGGCGTGTTCGTGGTCGATGCCGCGGCCGAGGGCGTGGCCGTGCAGCGCGAGGACACGACGAGCGGGGTACCCGAGGCCCGGCTCGTGCTCGATGGCGCGGCCGGGGAGCGCCTGGCAGGACCGGACGGCGTGGAGTGGGTCGTGGAGCACGCACAGGCCGCCATGTGCGTGATGGCGGCAGGCGCGTGCGCCGCCGCGGTCGATCTCACCGCCGCGTACACGAAGACTCGCGAGCAGTTCGGCCGCCCGATCGCGTCGTTCCAGGCGGTGAGCCAGCGCGCCGCCGACGCGTACATCGACACCGAGGCCGTGCGGCTCACGGCCTGGCAGGCGGCCTGGCGGCTCGACCGCGCGCTCCCGTCGCCCGAGCAGGTGGCCATCGCGAAGTTCTGGGCGAGTGAGGGCGCGCAGCGAGTGGTGCACGCGGCGCACCACCTGCACGGCGGGATCGGTGTCGACAAGGACTACCCCCTGTACCGGTACTTCCTCCTGGTCAAGCAGCTCGAGCTGTCGCTCGGCTCGGCCACTCCGTCGTTGCTGCGGCTCGGCTCGCTGCTGGCAGACCGTCCCGTCTCGTAGCGGATACCGGCGTGCTCGAACAGTTCCGGCTCACTGATCAGGTCGCGGTCGTCACCGGCGCCGGGCGCGGCATCGGCGCCGCCATCGCGCAGCTGCTCGGAGAGGCAGGAGCCGACGTGGTCGTCACCGCGCGCACCGAGCAGCAGCTCGTCGAGACCGCGACGGCGGTGAAGAGCCACGGCGGGCGCGCGCTCGTGCTGCCCGGCGACGTCAACGACATCGGTTTCCTCGCGGAGTTGGTGAACGAGACGCAGCACGAGTTCGGGCGCCTCGACGTCCTGGTGAACAACGCGGGTGGTGCGGAGTCCAAACCGATGCTGGACACCCGCGTCGAGGACCTCGAGTCCGCGTTCCACTTCAACGTGTCGGCGCCGTTCGAGCTGAGCCGGCTCGCGGTGCCGGTGATGCTCGAGCACGGCGGCGGGTCGATCCTCAACATCGGGTCGGTCGCCGGGCGCAACGCCAACCGCGGCTCGCTCGCCCACAGCCTCACGAAGGCGGCGCTCGCGCAGCTCACCCGGCTCATGGCGGCGGAGCTCGCACCGCGTGTGCGCGTGAACGCGGTGCTGCCGGGCGCGATCGAGACCGAGGCACTCCGCGCCTGGCTCGACAGCAAGGACCCGTCAGTGCGCGCCGAGATGGCCAATCGCACGCCGATGCGCCGCAACGGCCTCCCCGAAGACGTGGCGCCCGCCGTGCTCTATCTCGTGTCGCCGGCGGCGTCGTGGGTCACGGGGAAGCTCTTCGAAGTCGACGGCGGGATGCTCGGCGACGTCCTCCCGAACCGCTACCCGGACCTGTAGACGCCTCCCCCTCGAAGTTGCGTCACCAACCGACGTACTGCGTCGGTGAGTGACGCAAGTTCGGGAGGGGACGGGAAGGCGTCAGACCGTCGCGAGCAGGGGGGCGACGTCGGCGGCGAAAGCGATCATCTGGTCGCAGAGCTCGTCGCAGTCGCGGGCGCGGAAGCGCACCTGGATCTGGTTCACGGCGTCGTCGGTGGGGGCGAGGATCTGCTCGGCGAGCGCGTCGGGCGCACCCCGCAGCGTGTCGTCGGGGACGTCCCACACCGGTGTGCCGACGTAGAGCCACGGCGTGATCTGCCCGATCATCATCGGGCGGTCGGCCCGCCCGTGCGCCGCCCGCGTGTCCTGCAGCAGTGACACCATCGTGGCGTCGGACGGCCCCTGCGGGAGCCAACCGTCGGCGAGGCGAGCGGCGCGCTCGATCGCCGCGGAGCTCGAGCCGGCCACCCACACCGGCGGCCGTGGCCGCTGGACGGGGCGGGGACTGGCGCCGAAGCCGTCGACCCACTCGTGCTCGAGCGCGTCGATGAGCACCGGCAGCTTCTCGTCGACGAGGCGACCCCGGCGGTGGAAGTCGACGCCGAGGTGCTCGAACTCCGGCTCCACGTGCCCGGCGCCGATGCCGACGATCGCGCGCCCGCCCGACAGGTAGTCGAGCGTCGCGAACTGCTTCGCCGCGATCAAGGGGTGCCGGTACGGGAGCACGTATGCGTGCGACAACAGATTCGTGTTCGACGTGAACCCGGCCAACCACGACAGCGTGCCGATGCAGTCCTGCCAGAACGTGCTCATGCGCGCCGCGTAGTCCTGCGGGAGCGCGATGTGGTCGCAGACCGCAACGTAGTGGTAGCCGTGCTCGTCGGCCACCCGAGCGACGCGCGCGAGCTCGGCCACACCCGCGTCGCGTTCCCACTCGGCCGCGATCATCTGGCTCTGCGCCTGGATCGGGAGTTGGACGCCGTAGACGCGCGTCCCCGCGGGGATCTCGATCACAGCCGCTCGATGATCGTGACGTTCGCCTGGCCGCCGCCCTCGCACATGGTCTGCAGGCCGTACCGGCCATCGATGCGCTCGAGCTCGTGCAGGAGGGTGGTCATGAGGCGGCCGCCGGTGGCACCGAGCGGGTGGCCGAGCGCGATGGCCCCGCCGTTCACGTTGACCTTGTCCAGGTCCCAGCCGGTCTCCCGCTGCCACGCGAGCACGACGGACGCGAACGCCTCGTTGATCTCGACGAGGTCGATGTCGTCCTTGCTCATGCCCGTCTTCCGCAACGCGTGCTCGGTGGCGGCGATCGGCGCGGTGAGCATGAAGATCGGGTCGTCGGCCCGCACACTGAGGTGGTGGATGCGCGCGCGCGGCGTCAAGCCGTGGGCCTTCAACGCGCCCTCGCTCGCAATGAGGAGCGCGGCGGACCCGTCGCTGATCTGGCTCGAGACCGCGGCCGTGATCCGGCCGCCCTCGACCAGCGGCGGCAACGAGCGGATCTTCTCCCAGTTGGGCTCGCGCGGGCCCTCGTCGAACGTGGCGTCGCCGAGGGGCGCGAGCTCGCGCTCGAACCGCCCCTCGGCCCGCGCCCGGAGCGCGCGCTCGTGCGACTCGACCGCGAACTCCTCCATCTCCTGCCGCGAGATGTCCCACTTCTCGGCGATCAGCTCGGCGGCGCGGAACTGGGACACCTCCTGGTCGCCGTACCGGGCCTGCCACCCCGGCGACTCGGAGAATGGAGTGGGGTGCCCGTACGCCTCGCCGGCGAGCATCGCGGAGGTGATCGGGATCTGGCTCATGTTCTGGACGCCACCCGCGACGACGAGGTCCTGCGTGCCCGACAGCACGCCCTGCGCGGCGAAGTGCACGGCCTGTTGCGCCGACCCGCACTGGCGGTCGACCGTGGTGCCCGGTACGTGCTCCGGCAGCCCCGCGACCAGCCAGCACGTGCGCGCGATGTCGCCCGCCTGCGGGCCGATACTGTCGACGTTGCCGAACACGACGTCGTCGACCGCGCCGGGGTCGACGCCGGTGCGCTCGATCAACGCGCTGATGGCGTGCGCCCCGAGGTCGGCCGGGTGCACCTGCGACAGCGCGCCCCCACGCCGTCCGACCGGCGTACGGACCGCATCGACGATGTAAGCCTCGGCTGCCATTGCTCGCTCCTACCTGCTGTCCTCGCTCACTGCGGCGCTGGGTGTCTGCGCCGCGGCCGTTCGCTCGGCGGCGCCTCCGCTCGCGGTGCTCGCGACGGACGCCTCCTACGTGCTCACGATCACGGAGGAGCCGTGACCGAACAGTCCCTGGTTGGCGGTGACCCCGACCGTGGCGCCCTCCACCTGCCGGCCGTTGGCCTGGCCGCGCAGCTGCCAGACGACCTCGCACACCTGCGCGATCGCCTGCGCGGGGATCGCCTCGCCGAAGCACGCGAGCCCGCCGCTCGGGTTCACCGGGATCCGGCCTCCCACCGTCGTGGCGCCGGAACGCAGCAGGCTCTCGGCCTCGCCCTCACCGCAGAGCCCGATGTTCTCGTACCAGTCGAGCTCGAGCGCGGTGGACAGGTCGTAGACCTCGGCCAGGCTGAGCTCGTCGGGGCCGACGCCCGCTTCCTCGTACGCGGTCCACGCGATCGAGTCGCGGAAACCGCGCGGTGGCGGCGAAACCACTGCGGTGGAGTCGGTGGCGAAGTCGGGGAGCTCGAGGACGTGTTGGGGGTACGTCGGTGTCACCGTGGAAACTGCGGTCACGCGTGGGACGCTGTTGGTGCTGCCGACGTGCCGGCGGGCGAAGTCCATGCTGCTGACGACCATCGCCGCGCCGCCGTCGGAGGTCGCGCAGATGTCGAGCAGCCGGAGCGGGTCGGCGACGATCGGCGACGCGAGCACGTCGTCGACCGAGTTCTCCTTGCGGAATCGCGCATTGGGGTTCTCCAGCCCGTGCCGCGAATTCTTCACCTTCACCCGGGCGAAGTCGTCGCTGGTGGCGCCGTACAGGTCCATCCGGCGGCGCGCGTACAGCGCGAAGTAGGTGGGGTTCGTCGCGCCGAGGACACGGAAGCGGAGCCAGTCGGGGTCACTGGTGCGCTCACCCCCGACGGGCGCGAAGAAGCCCTTCGGCGTGGTGTCGGCGCCGACGACGAGGGCGACGTCGCAGAACCCGGCGAGGATCTGTGCGCGCGCGCTCTGCAGCGCGTGCGCGCCTGATGCACACGCCGCGTAGCTCGACGACACCCGCACGCCGGTCCAGCCCAGCTTCTGCGCGAACGTGGCTCCCGCCACGAAACCGGGGTACCCGTTGCGGATCGTGTCGGCGCCGGCGACGTACTGGATGTCGCGCCACGCGAGCCTGGCGTCGGTCAGCGCACGGCGCGCGGCGACGAGGCCGTACTCCGTGAAATCGTTGCCCCACTTGCCCCACGGGTGCATCCCGACGCCGAGGACGGCGATGTCGCGGCCTCCGCTCACGTCACCGGCTCCCACACGTAGACGAGCGAGTCGTGTTCCTCGTCGTGGGACAGCACTTCCACCGACACCTGCATCTCCATGCCCACCTGCAACGCGTGGGCCCTCACGCCCTTGGCGACCGGCCCGAGGACGACCAGGCCCTCGTCGGCGAGCTCGACCGCGGCGAGCGCGTACGGCTCGAACGGGTCGGCGGCCACGTAGGGGGCCGGCGGCGGGTAGTGGTTCTCGGTGTAGGACCACACGCGGCCCCGGCGCGACAGGGGTACGCGCCCGAGCTCGTCGGCGTCGCAGGCCGGGTTCGGGCAGGCGCCGTCGCGCGGCGGGAACACGATGGTGCCGCACACCGGGCACTTCGCGCCGATGAGGTGCGGTTCGGTGTCGACGGTGAACCACCCGTCGACCACGGGTTGCGCTGCTCGCGCTTCTGACACACTGTGAGACTACCGGCAGGTACCGAGGGGAGCACGAGGTGGACGAAGGCGTCGCGACGTGGCCCGCGCAGGAGCAGGCGGCAGCGATCAAAGCAGGCAAGCTCTCGAGCCGTGACCTGCTCGAGTGCTACGTGGACCGGATCGAGCGCCTCGACCAGGACGTCAACGCGGTCGTGACGCTCGACCTGGAGCGCGCCCGCGAGGCCGCGGCGGCTGCCGACGAGCTCATCACGCTCGGCGCGAATGTCGGCCCGCTGCACGGGTTGCCCTGCACGATCAAGGACGCGATCGAGACCGAGGGCGTGCGCTCGACGGGCGGCGCCAAGGAGCTCGCGGAGCACGTGCCGGCACACGACGCGCCCGCCGTTGCCCGTCTCAAGGCGGCCGGTGCGATCGTGTTCGGCAAGACCAACTTGCCGAAGTGGTCGGGCGACATCCAGACCTACAACGAGTTGTTCGGCACCACCAACAACCCCTGGGCCCTCGACCGCATCACGGGCGGGTCGTCGGGGGGCGCGGCCGCCGCGGTGGCCGCGGGGTTCACCAGCTTCGAGCTCGGAACCGACATCGGCGGGTCGGTGCGTATCCCGTCGCACTGCTGTGGCGTCTACGGGCTGAAGCCCACGTGGGGAGTGATCTCGCAGCGCGGTTACCTCGACCACACCAAGGGCGGCACGCTCGACGTCGACATCAACGTGTTCGGCCCGATCGCAAGGTCGGCCGACGACCTCGACCTGCTGCTCACGCAGCTCGCGGGCCCCGACCCGGACCGCGCGGTCGCGTGGCGGCTCGAGCTCCCGCTCGCCGAGGAGCACTCGCTCGCCGATCTGAACGTGGGCGTGTGGTTCGACGACGACGCCGCGTTCGTCGACCGCGAGTACCGGGCGATGCTCGGCAACGCGCTCGACCGTCTCGCCGACGCGGGCACCCGTGTTCACGACTCGCATCCCAACGTCGAGTTCGTCGATCAGGTCGCGGTCTTCATCACGTTGATCAGCGGCGCGATCGCGCCGACGCTCGCCGAGGACGTCGACGACGATGCCGGGATCGGGCCGTCGCACCTCCAATGGCTGCGCGGCGACATGCAGCGGCACGACTTGCGGCAGGAGTGGCATCACTGGTTCGAGCACCACGACCTCCTCCTCTGCCCGGTCATGGGCACGGCGGCGATCCCGCACGACCACGAGGGGAGCCTGTTCGAGCGCACGATCGACATCGACGACGAGACCCATTCGCACCTCGACCTCCTGTCGTGGCTCGGGTTCATCGGCGTGCTCGGCCTGCCGGCGGTGGTGGTGCCGATCGGCCGCACCGCGGCCGGGCTGCCGGTGGGGATGCAGATCGTCGCGCCCTGGTACCACGAGCGCCGCGCCATCCGGGCCGCGCAGCTCATGGCGCCGGTGCTCGGCGGCTACCAGCCGCCCCCGGGTTTCTGACCCGGTTACTCGACCGCCCGGCTGTCGAGCTCGTGCAGTCGACGCGCCATGCCGGCGAGGATGCTGTCGCGGATCGTCTCCTCCTTCAGCACCTCGTGGAACTCGGGCTGCGTGAGCACCGCGAGGCGCACCTTGCCGACCGCGGTGACCGTCGCGTTCCGCGGCGCGGGGTCGAACAGCGCGAGCTCGCCGAAGAAGTCGCCGCGTTCGAGGCTGGCCACCGCCTGGCCACCACGCGTCACGCGCGCCGTGCCCTCGAGGAGCACGAAGAAATCGCGGCCCTTGGCGCCCTCCTGGATGATGTCGTCACCGTCGAGGTGCTCACGGATGCGCGTGACACGAGCGACCCGTATCAGCTCGTCGCGTGAGCACGCCTTGAAGATCGGAACCCGGGCGAAGCTCATCTCGACGTAGTTGATCTCGGCAGCACCGGTCCAGGCCTGTCCCTCCGAGGAGCCCAGGCCTCCCTTGGCCGATCGGCGCTTCAGCACGGTGGCACTCTATTCGCGGTTTGCTGACCGGCCGAACGCCCGCTGAATGCTCTCGTCACGAAACGGAGGTCCGATGCCCGTCACGCTCGATCACCTGATCCTGCCGGTCAACGACGTCGAGCGCAGTGTCACCTTCTACACGGACGTGCTCGGTTTCACTCACGACGGTGAACGCGAGCCGTTCTCCGTCATCCGCGTCACGCCGGATCTCACGCTCCAGCTCGCGCCGTGGGGTACCGGCGGCGGCTACCACCTCGCGTTCGCGATGGCCGCAGACGAGTTCAACGCCGCCTTCGCGCGCGTGCGCGATCGCGCGATCCCGTACGGCGACTCGTTCCACGCCGTCGGCAACATGCGCGGGCCCGGCGAGGAGGACGGCGCTCGCGGCCGCGGCAAGGCCGTCTACCTCGACGATCCGAGCGGCCACCTCATCGAGATCCGCTGCTACGCCTGAGCCGAGCGACGACCCGACAAGGGGCAGCGATTTGGAACGCACGCGTGCCGACTCGCTGCGTTCGGCGCGTCGCGCGCAACTCTCGCAGGTGCTCGCGCGGCCGGCGGCGCGTCAGGTGGCCGCTGCTACGATCCCGCGGCACTCCTCCACCTTTCGCCCACGAAGGGGGGCCCCCATGCGAGGGATCGTCTACGACGGCGACTCGACCACGCTCGTCGAGGGCTTGGAGCTGCGGGCACCGGGGCCGCGCGAGGTCGTCGTCGACATCGTGGCTGCCGGCATGTGCCACAGCGACCTGTCGTTCATGTCCGGCCTCTACCCCTGGCCGACGCCGGCGGTCTGCGGTCACGAAGGCGCCGGGATCGTCGCCGAGGTCGGCGAAGCCGTCACCCACGTGGCGCCGGGTGACCACGTGATCATCGCAACCCTCGCCGCGTGCGGCATGTGCGCGCAGTGCAACGACGGTCGGCCCACGTCGTGTCGCAAGACGCTCGGGAACGCCGCCGAGATCTTCACGCTCGAGGGGCGAGGCGTCAACAACTTCGCCGGCGCCTCGGTGTTCGCCGACCGCACCGTGGTGCGCGACATCCAGGCGGTCAAGATCCCCGACGACGTGCCGCTCACGTCCGCAGCCCTCGTGGGTTGCGGGGTCGTCACCGGCATGGGCGCGGTGCTCAACCGCGCGAACGTCGCGCTGGGGCAGACCGCCGCGGTGTTCGGTGTGGGCGGCGTCGGGCTCAACGTGATCCAGGCCCTCAAGCTGCGCGGCGCACGGCGCATCATCGCCGTCGACGTGGCCGCCGACAAGGAGGCGCTCGCCAAGCAGTTCGGCGCCACCGACTTCCTCGACGGCTCGCGCGACGACATCGTCGACGCGATCGCGGCGATCGTGCCCTTCAGCGACGAGGAGGCGCGCGGTCCGTTCAACGCCGGAGGGGTCGACTGGGCGTTCGACTGCGTCGCGTTCCCGCAGGTCACGAACAACGCGCTCGAAGTGCTCGACTGGGGCGGGACGTGCGTGGTGATCGGCGTGTCCGGAATGACCACCGAGTTCCACGGGCTGTACCAGCGCCTCACCCAGGTCGATCGGGGGATCATCGGCTGCCGCTACGGCACCATCTCCCCGCAGCGCGACATCCCGCTGATCATCGACCTCTACCGCCGCGGCGAGATCCTGCTCGACGAGCTCGTGTCGGTCACCTACCCGATGGCCGAGTTCGAGGCGGCGATCCACGCCATGGAGAGCGGCACGATCGCTCGCGGCGTGCTCACCATCGCGTGACCACGGAGACCGCGCCGGGCCGGCCCTGGCCGATGCCGGACAGCATCGAGACGGCGGGCAAGAGTCTCTGGCACCTCGTCGAGGAACGCGTGGCCCGCACTCCCGACAAGGTGATGGCGGTCGACGAGCAGGACCGCACGTGGACCTACGCCGAGTTCCACGCCTGGTGCGAGCGCGTCGCCGCGGGGATGGCGGCGCAGGGCGTCGGCGAGGGCACGAACGTTTCGTGGATCCTGCCGTCGCGCATCGAGGCGTTCGTGCTGATCGGTGCGTTGGCGCGGCTCGGCGCGGTCCAGAACCCGATCCTGCCGATCTACCGTCACCGTGAGGTCGGCTTCATCACGCACCAGACGCGCTGCCGACTCCTCGTCGTGCCGGGCACGTTCCGCAACGTCGACTACGCAACGATGGCGCGCGAGGCGACCGCGGAGCTCGACGTCGAGATCCTCGTCGCCGATCCCGACCTGCCCGAGGGCGATCCGTCGACGTTGGGGCCGCCCGCGAGCGGCGACGGCAGCCAGCTGCGCTGGATCTTCTACACGTCGGGCACCGTCGCCGACCCGAAGGGCGCGCTCCACACCGACTCGAGCATCGCCGCCGCCAACCTCGGTATGCAGTGGTCGCTGCGCTGCGACGCTGCCGACCGCGTGGCCGTCGTGTTCCCGATCACCCACGTCGGTGGCGTCGTGTGGATGTTCAACACGATGGAGACGGGTGCCGAGCTGTTGCTGGTCGAGATCTTCAGCCCATCCGAGTCGCCCGCGTTCCTCGCGCGGCAGCGCGTCACCGTGGCGCCCGCCGGCACCGTGTTCTGGCAGGCGTACCTCGCGGCCCAGCGGCGGCAGCCGGGCGTGCCGCTGTTCCCCGAGGTGCGCGTGTTCGCGGGCGGCGGCGCGCCGAAGCCCCCGACCATCCACGGCGAGCTGATGCGCGAGATGGGCGCGCCCGCGATCGCGGGCTGGGGGCTCACGGAGTCGCCGATCAACACGATGATGCCGCTCGACAGTCCCGACGAGAAGAAGGCCACCACCGAGGGAAAGGCGTGTCCCGGCGTCGAGCTGCGCGTGATCACCGTCGACGGGGAGGTCGGCCGCGCCGGCGAGGAGGGCGAGCTGCAGGTGCGCGGCGCGCAGCTGTGCCGGGGCTATCTCGACTCGTCGCTCGACGCCGACGCGTTCACCGTCGACGCCCAGGGCAACCGGTGGTTCCGCACCGGTGACCTCGGCGTGATCGACGACGAGGGTTACGTGGTCATCACCGGTCGCCTGAAGGACATCATCATCCGCAAGGGTGAGAACATCTCGGCGAAGGAGATCGAGGACCTGCTCTTCACGCACCCGAGCGTCGCCGACGTCGCGGTCATCGGCCTGCCCGATCCGGCGAGCGGCGAGCGGGCGTGTGCGGTCGTCGTGTGCACCGAAGGCGAGACGTTCACGTTCCTCGAGATGACCGAGCACCTGAAGGCGGCCGATCTCGCACCTCAGAAGCTGCCCGAGCAGCTCGAGCTCGTCGACGTCCTGCCGCGCAACCCGAGCGGCAAGGTGCTGAAGCGTGACCTCCGCACGCAGTTGTCCTGACCCTCGGCCCGGGGCGAAGTTGCGTCAGCAACCGACCCTGTACGTCGGCTCCTGACGCAAGTTCGGGGCTGGTTCGGGGGTGGGCGGTACGCTCCGGGCCGCATGGACCTGCGGTACACGGAGGAGGAGCAGGAATTCCGCGCCGAGCTGCGGCGGTGGCTCGAGGAGGCGGTGCCGTCGTTGCCGCCGGAGCCCGACCCCACCGACTGGGAGGGGCGCCGCGCGTACGACACCGGCTGGCAGCGCATGCTCCACGACGCGGGGTACGCGGGCATCAACTGGCCGGCCGAGTACGGCGGCCGCGGCGCCACGCCCACCGAGCACCTCATCTACATCGAGGAGACCGAGCGGGCGCGCGCGCCCTACGTGGGGTGCAACTTCGTCGCCCAGCTCCACGCCGGCCCGACGCTCATCGCCGAGGGATCGCCCGAACAGAAGGCGAAGCACCTGCCGGCGATGTTGCGGGGCGAGGAGGTCTGGTGCCAGGGGTTCTCGGAGCCCAACGCCGGCTCCGACCTCGCGAGCCTGCGCACGCGGGCCGTCCGTGACGGCGACGAGTACGTCGTCGACGGGCAGAAGATCTGGACGAGCTTCGGGAACGTCGCCGACTACTGCGAGATGCTCGTGCGTACGAACCCCGACGTGAAGAAGCAGGCCGGCATCACGTGGCTCATCGTGCCGATGGACCGGCCCGGGATCGACGTGCGACCGCTCCGCGCGATGGAGGGCACGACCGAGTTCTGCGAGGTCTTCCTCGACGACGTGCGCGTCCCGGTCGAGAACCGTGTGGGTGAAGAGGACGACGGGTGGCGTGTCGCGAACGTCACGCTCAGCTTCGAGCGCGGCACGGCGTTCGTCGCCGATGTGATGCAGACCCAGGAGCTCGTTCGCGACCTCGTCGACCTCGCCAAGCAGCTCACGACCAACGGCGCGGCGCGATGGGACGACGCGAGCCTCCGCCGCGACGTGGGCCACGTGTCGGCCGAGCTCGACGCGCTCTGGGCCCTCACGAAGCGGAACATCTCGCAGGCGCAGCGCACCGGCGCCGTCGGCGTGGGCGGCAGCGTGTTCAAGCTCGCGTTCACCGAGCTGCGGTACCGGCTCGGCGAGATCGCCATGCACCTGCTCGACCGTGCGTCGTTGTCGCTCGACGACTTCGCCGGCCTGCCGAGCGGCCGTCACGTACAGGCGTTGATGTGGGCCATCCGCATGAGCATCGCCGCAGGCACGTCGCAGGTGCAGCGCAACATCGTCGGCGAGCGGGTGCTCGGCCTGCCGCGGGAGCGGTGAAGCGCGTGGACTTCGAGCTCACCGACGATCAGGTCTCCCTCCAGGACGGCATCCGCGCGTTCTGCGAGGGCCGGTTCCCGCCCGAGGTGGTCCGCGAGATCGAAGACGCCGGCGCGCGTCTCGACCGGGAGCGCTGGCAGGAGCTCGGCGACACCGGCGTCTTCGCGCTGCGGGTCCCGGAGGACGACGGTGGGCTCGGGCTCGGCACGGCCGAGGCGGTGCTCGTGTTCGAGGAGCTCGGCCGCGCGCTCGTGCCCGGGCCGCTCGTGGCCACCGAGCTGGCGGCCGGCGTCCTCCCGGAGGCGGCCACCGGCACCGCCGTCGTCGGGTTGGTCGAGGCCGACGACGGCATGGTCGTGCTCGAACACCCCGCCGACCTCGACGCCCTGCTGGTGCTCGATGCGACGGGCGTGCGGAGGGTGGACCCGGCGGTGCTCGCGGGTGTCGACGCGACGCGCCCCCTCGACGCGCTCACGCCCGTGCGCTGGGTGCCGGAGCCGTTGCCCTCGGGCGAACCGGTCGGCGGACCCGAGCTCGCGGCGCGCGTACGCGACGACGGGCTCGTGCTCACCAGCGCGCTGCAACTCGGCGTCGCGGCGCGCACGGTCGAGCTCGCCACCGCCTACGCAAAGGAGCGGGAGCAGTTCGACCGGCCGATCGGCTCGTTCCAGGCGGTGAAGCACATGATCGCCGACATGCTGGTGCGTGCCGAGGTCGCGCGCGCCGCGGTGTACGGAGCTGCCTGCGCGCTCGACGGCAAGAGCGACGAGGATCCGCGTCGTGCCGCAGTGGTCGCCAAGATCATGGGCGGCGAGGCGGCGCTCGCCAACGCCAAGGCGTGCATCCAGGTGCACGGCGGCATCGGGTACACGTGGGAGCTCGACGTGCAGCGCTACTGGAAGCGAGCGGCGGTGCTCGACACGCACTTCGGGACCTCCGACCGCTGGTCGGAGTCGATCGCGAGCATGATCCCGTGAAGTTCACGACGACCGTGGCGATGATCGACCCCGAGTTCTACGTACCGCTCGCGCGCGCGGCAGAGGAGGTCGGTTTCGACAGCGTCGCCGTCCCCGACAGCATCGCCTACCCGCGCACGTCGTCGTCGAGGTACCCGTACAACTTCGACGGCACGCGTGAGTTCCTCGAGAACAAACCATTCCTCGAGCCCTTCGCCGCGATCGCGGCGATGGCGGCGGTCACCGAGCGCATCGAGTTCCACACCTTCGTGCTCAAGATGCCGATGCGGCACCCGGTCGTGCTGGCGAAGGAAGCGACGTCGCTCGCCGTCCTCACCGGCAGCCGCTTCGTGCTCGGGGTGGGTTCGAGCCCGTGGCCCGACGACTACGAGATCGTCGGGTTGCCCTGGGAGCGGCGGGGCAGACGGTTCGACGAGTGCATCGACGTCGTGCGGGGCCTGTCAGCGGGCGGCTACTTCGAGTTCCACGGCGAGTTCTACGACTTCCCGGCCATCAAGCTGAACCCGGTGCCCGACCGCCCGCTGCCGATCATGATCGGCGGCCACTCCGACGCCAACCTCCGGCGCGCCGCCCGGTCGTGCGACGGCTGGATGGCGGCGGGCGGATCGCAGGAGGAGATCACCGAGTGGGTCACACGCCTGCAGCACCTGCGCGACGAGTACGGGACAACACGTGAGCCCTTCGACGTCTACGCGACGAGCGTCGACTCGTTCAGTGCCGACGGCGTGAAGCGCCTCGAGGAGCTCGGTGTCACGTACACCTCGGGCGGGTTCGGCCGCTTCAACCCCTACGGCGTCGAGGCCGACCCGGAGACCCTGCAGGAGAAGATCGACAACCTGCGCCGCTACGCCGACGACGTGATCGCGCCCGTCCGTGGGTGACCGGAGACGGTGATGGACGCGGTCGGAGTGGCCGAGACCTACTTGGGTGCGCTGGTGTCGCGCGACGCCGCGAGCGCGCGGCTCGCGCCCTCGGTGCGGCGGATCGACAACGGTGTGCCCGGTGCCGAAGGCGCGGACGCCATCCGCCAGATCATCGGACGTGAGCCGCCCACCGAGATGGGTGCGCGCCGGTGGGTCGTCGACGGAGAGCACGCGGTCGCGTTCTACGACCTC